>JBEKZJ010000202.1:0-8641 GCA_049509995.1 Occallatibacter sp.
CGCGCTGGTTTGGGTAAGTCCGGGGTTCCCGCTCAGATCCTGAATCTTGGCGATCCCGAAGTCGATGATCTTGGCCACGATCAGCCGCCGTTTGTCCTTGTCGAGCTGCACGATCACGTTGGCCGGTTTTATGTCCCGATGGATGATTCCATTCTCGTGGGCATAGCCGAGAGCCATGCTTACCTGCTCGATGATGCTCAGCTTGGTGATCAGATCCAGTTGTCTGCCGGAATCGATAATCTTGTCGAGCGCTTCGCCCTCGACGAATTCCATTGCAATGAAGGGCAAACCGTCCTGCACACCCATTTCGTAGACGGCTGGAATATTGGGGTGGCGAAGAGTGGCTGCTTTGGCTTCTATCTGAAAGCGAGCCAGACCATCCTCGAGGGCAGATTTGAAGGGTCTTTTGATGGCAACCCTGCGACCAAGGTCTACGTCCTGAGCGAGAAGGACCTCGCCCATGCCCCCGCGGCCGAGAACCTTGATGATCTCGTATTTGCCGATCTTTCCCGCGGAGACTTTTTCCATTGTCTTGGCCGAGCCTTTGTCGAAGTAGAAGAGCCAGCCCTGTTGGGGCACCCAACCGCCGCCGCGCCATCAAGACAAGCATGCCTCATTGAATCGCGTGGCTGTGCTGCTCAAAACGTATCACGAAAAGGGGTTGTTATGGAATTGAAGTTTTGTCTGAAACAAGATGAGCCTGAGGCGGGGATTGTCTCAGGGAGATGACGGCCGCGGAGTAGAACCTGCTATTAACTTTATTCCTTTGGAATCAAAGGGATATAAACGATAATGCGGCCCTTGAGGCAGAATTTTTGGCGATGTCGTAGCGCGGCATGGATAACTCCGATTCGATGGTTAGTAGCGACTGGTCTGTCACGGATTCGCCGAGGTGGCACTTTTGTGCCTCGAACATGAACTCTGTGCCCGAAGCGAGCCGCACCTCTGACACGCTACCTAGCGCCCTATCGAAGAAATGAGTCATGACGTTCGCGCCTTCCGGCACAACCGCAATCACCATCAAATGCATCCGGAGCGTAAATTCTCTTTTGAAGCTCCTTGTGAAGTCTATGAGCGCAAATCGCCAGCGCTTTGGAAAAGGTGGAAGTGAAGCGCGCAGCCGGGGAGAGGACGCCCGGCATGGGGCAAGATTGCTTCGGACTCCCTCAAGCCGACGTGTAGCTTTTCATGTGGCGCAGAGCGCTATTTGGAGATTCCGTAAGCCGGAATTGGTACCCGCCGCCGCCGTATCTCTTGCCGCCATAAGCGGCGGTCTCTTGTTGAGGGGCCGCACGTCCCACGTAAACCAGGGAACCTCGTGGCAACTCACCTTCCAGATAGATATCCAACCGGTTCCATTCCAGCTTGATCGCGGCATTGTCTCGATGCTGCTCGCGGTGCATCGAAGCCAGCCTCAGGTTGTCGATCTCCATACTCGGACGGGATGGAGTCCACCAAAGACCGTCCGGCGTGCCTGGCTTCCGCAGGCTCACAAGATTGAAAAAATAACTTGGATGATCTTTCCCGTAAGGCGCATCCAGACCCGCCGTCTCAAAACCGCGGTAGACAAGAATATTTCTCTTCGTCCGAAGGAGGATGTAGACCCACTCTACAAACGTCTGTGCCAGATCGGGGGCAAGCGGCGTCAAGCGTACCGGGTCCGGTGGGCCTTTGAAGAATTGCTGCTGGCCTTTCCAGCCCGCCAAAGGTGTTCCGTACCCTTCCGGCGCACCCACGTCTTCCAATAACATCTTTTGATACGGAGTCAGCATGGCACCCCCTGATCGGTCTAAGTTTAGCCGGAATCTCCATTTTGAAGCAGATTCCCTGCAATTTTACGCCCGTTGGCGCAAATCGCAAGACCAACGAGGTAGTTTCAAGGGAGAGGCCGGGCGATTCGCCACCGTCGTGAACTCCCCAACGTCATCGAGCGCCATTCTCTTGAATTTCTCCAACACCGGTCCCTCCTCCTTTACGCCCTGCGATTTGGATTGGCCACCTTGCGTTCGGTCGTTTAGTTTGCCGCAAGCGGCAACAACGCGATCCTGCGCAACATCACCGCGAACCGTGCTTTAGTCTGGTGTCCTTCCGCCAGCGTCAGCCAGTAGTACCGCGCATGCTTTGTTGGCTGATTTCGCAGAGCTTCGTTGAGACCTATGCCGAGGGCAAGCAGAATGACGCGCCCATCCTTGCCGGGTGCAATGCGAACGAGAAGGATGCTGTTCCGCATCCCATCACCACACTTGAACAGTTTCATCAGCGTGCGCAACAGCGCTATGTCGGCTTGGCTGACGAGTTCCTGAAGCTCTACCCGGCTGCCTCCGACGAGCTGGCCACTGCGGTCCAGAACGATGCCGCGCGCGACTACGCGTGGACGACCAAATACCTCTGGGCCGTGGCCCGCCAGAGGACCAGCAGAACCAACAGGGCCGGTCCTCATAGTGCAGTTTCTCCAGGTAATAGGGATCCTTCAGCCACTTGATGGGATGGAGGAGGGGATTGTGGGCCCACTTCTCCTTTTCCGATCCATAGAGGGAGATGTCTTCCGCCCTGGACTTGTGCAGGACGCTCCAGTGGGGGCGCCATGCCTTGATGCGTCCGCCTTCATAGGGAGTCGATCCCAGCTCCCACCAGCGGCCCTGTTTGACGGCCACCGGCTCTTCGCCGGAATAGATATCGCGGAGCTCGCCGCCCTTTTTGCGGGAGCCCAGGATGCCGGGGAGGAAGGGCAGCATGGTCGCCAGGCCGAGGACTGCTCCCTTGCCGGGGATGCCCAGGGATTTCCAGGCTTCGGCAATGCCTTCGATATCGGTGTTCAGGGTCGTAGCTTTGGATCGAGATAGTGTTGAGTACATACTTACCATGGAATTCAATCAGCGCGGCCCTGTGGCTGCACCTGGTGAAAGAGCGGCTGCACGAGGACGACACGGAGGATCTGCGCAATAGCGGGCAAGGCGGACCTCTCGGTCTGGCCCGGGCCGGGCGCACAGTCCGGATCGAAAAAGGAAAACCCGCGTCGAAAGGAGAAAATCCGCGGCCGCATGGCGCGTTGCTGCCGCGGATTGGTTGCCGCACGACACCAGGGGAGGGCTAGTACGCGGCTTCGAAGCGAAACCAGGCGCGGCGTTCGGCTTCGTCGATCCAGTTTTCAATGATGCTGGTGGTGGCGTAATCGCCGGATTCGTCCGTTACTGCGTGCGCGGCGCGCAGGCTCTCGACCAGCGATCGGTTGTCAGCGTGCAGCTCGTGCAGCATCTCCTGCGGTTCCACGAACACCTGGTCGTTGTCGTAAATGCGCTAGAGACGCGCGATCTCGCCGATGGAGTGAATGGTTGTGCCGCCGATCTTGCGCACGCGCTCGGCCAGATCGTCGGTCATAGCGAAGATCTGCTGGCTCTGCTCGTCGAGCAGCAGATGGTAGCCGCGGAAGTGCGGGCCGTTCATGTGCCGGTGGAAGTTCTTGGTTTTGATGTAGAGGGCGAAGACGTCGGCAAGCAGCGCGTTGAGCACGCTGGAGAGATTGCGGACTTTCTCGGGCTGCAAACCGTCGGGGTTGTGGATGCGGGCTGCTTTGGATTCCCGGTTCGAGCGTGTGGGCATTCGTCTCCTCCTGCGTATGAGCGGAGGCTGCGCCCCACCCGGTATGGGAGTTAGATGCCCGGTGCGGTTTCAGGTTTCACTTCCGTGCGAGAGCCATCCTGGACGCCGGAAATCCGAAAAATTCAGAGTCATTCGCTGGGTGGCGGCGGAAGGACAGAAAAGGGGCGCTTATTTACCCCAGCGACGAAGGGCTGTCGCCGGGGCCCCCGGAGGAAGAGGGGAGCGCCCGTTCGAGACGGCGGGAGGAAAGAAGAAAGCTAGACGTTCACCGCCGGCTGCGTTGCGTAGTGCAGAAGCACAGCGACCGCGCAACTGGTGAGCCGCGTTTCCGCCGAATCGGCGCGGCTGGTGAGGATGGCCGGCACACGGCCGCCGAGCACGATTCCGGCCAGTTGGGCGCCGCCCAGATATTCAAGCTGCTTGGCGAGCATGTTGCCGCTCTCCAGATCGGGGACCACGAGGACGTCGGCCTGGCCGGTGACGGGCGAGACCAGCTTCTTGATGCTGGCGGCCTTTTTGCTGACGGCGGTGTCAAAGGCCAACGGGCCGTCGAGGATGCCGCCGGTGATCTGGCCGCGGTCGGCCATCTTGCAGAGCGCGGCGGCGTCGAGTGTGGACTGGATCTTGGGGTTCACGGTCTCGACGGCCGACAGCAGCGCCACCTTGGGTTTGGGAATTCCGAGCGCGTGGGCCAGCTCGATGGCATTCTGGACGATGTGAATCTTGTCTTCAAGCTCGGGCTTGATGTTGATGGCGGCGTCGGTGATGAGCAGCGTGCGGGCGTAGGCCGGCGTGTCCATGATGAAGACGTGGGAGACGCGGCGGGCGGTGCGCAGGCCGAGTTCCTTGTGCAGGGCGGCCCTCATCAATTCGTCGGTGTGGAGGCTCCCCTTCATAATCGACTGCGCGTCGGCGGAGCGGCACAGGGCGACGCCAGCCGCAGCGGCTTTGCCCTCGCTCTCGGCTTCCTGAATTCTGAAGCGGGAAATATCGACACCGATCTTGGCAGCAAGCGCCTTCATCTCGGCAGAGGGCCCGACGAGTATGGGCTCGATGAGGCCATGCGAAGCAGCTTCGACCGCGCCCAGCATGGCGACGTCGGAGAGCGGCCAGACAACGGAGGTGGTGATGGCCGGCAGGTCTTTGCAGCGGGCAATGAGGTTATGGAAAACGTGATAGTCGGCCGGGTGACCGACCAGTGGGTCGACCGCGACAGCGTCGACGAGCGTGTCTAAATCGCCCATTGCAAGCTCCTTCGTTGGGCCGCGGCCAGGAGTCCGCGTACCTCACACATTTATTGTTGCGCGGGGGAAGAAAAGGCGCATGTGCCACGGGTCACAGCGCGGGCATGCGTCCCGTAATGTTGGTGCATTGTGGCAGTCTCCTCCATGTTCCCGCGCCCCTAATCCCCAGCTATGGCCCCTCCGCTACACTGGGCTCCAAAGGGGCAAAACAATGCAGGCTCGCATTTTGGGCGCCACCATGCCGGTGCTGGAGGTCGATCTTCAACCCAACGAGAGCGTCTTCTCCGAGAGCGGCGAGCTGTCGTGGAGGACAGGCTCCATCCAGATGACCACGCACACCCAGATGGGCGGAGGCGGCGGGCTGTTCGGTGTGCTCAAGCGCGTGGCCGGCGGCGGCAGCATCTTTATGACCGAGTACCGCGAGACGTTCTCGAACCAGTTTGTTGCAGCCGTCCGGCGGCTGGTGGACGACATCATCGAGCCGGTGGATACGCGTCGCAGGCCAACCAGCACTGCTCGATCAGATCCACCATGGGCAAAAGAAATTGCCCGCTCCTGGCCAGGAACCCGGCCAGCTCCTGCTCGTTCGCTTTTCCCTGCTTGCCTATCGTGTGGTAGCTCTTCTTCACGGCGGTTCTTCCTTTCAAAGGATTTGGCAACCCGATTCTTTCAGAACCGGGCTGAACCGCCGCTCGACTTTCAACTAGGGGTGGGACATCCTCCGGACAATGGGCCACGTCAAAACGTAAAGACCGGTCCAAATTCCGCTCGCTGGTCCTGCCAGATGCGGGAGGGCGTTCCTGCAATCGTCCAGAACTTGCCCAGTTCAGGGATGGCGCGGGAGCTGTAATGTGTCGGCTCGAACCCGAATGTGCACCACTGGTTGATCTTGTAATACAGAGTCGCCCCAACAAACTCACTCCCAATCATTGGAATACCCAACCCCTGGCCAAGCTGGTTCGGGCCGGCTCCATCGAGTAACCCAAGCTGCATGGCGGCATCGCTATGCACAAGCTGGTCTTTGCCTGCGTGCAGATAGAGCTGCCAGCCAGCGTTGTAGCCCTTCGGATTGGCGCTGAACCAGCGCGAGAGCGGTAGTCCGAGCTCGGCGAATGCGCCATAGGCGCGCACGCCATGCTCCGGAGCAACCACAACGTCGCCGGAGGTGCAGGTCCCCGCCCCGGGGTTCACTTTGCAACCCAGGAGGGCAAAGCCAGAGAGCGTGCCCGCGACGTTATCGATGCCCGTACCCAGGAAGAAGGACGCCGGAGTTCCGCCATTCGCGTTGACAAGGGGAATCGGGAAAAGGCCGCGTGTATCGGTGTAGTTGGTCGTGAGCTGACCGCTCAGCTGCTGCCGCAGATCAGCGCCTCGGTAGCCGCTCACGACCAAGGTAAACCAGCGGGTGGGCAATTGCGCCGCGACTTGGTCGCCATACATAGCGCTGCTGGCGGTATAGCCCTTGGCCAACGGAGTGCCCGCGAGCAGGGCGGTGGGGTATTCGTCACCAATCAGATCCTCAGCTGTATTGGGAACAACGGATGTGCGGCGCCCGTAGAATCCGGCCCAGAAGATTTGCGCGGGAGCAACCGCGGGGGCCTTGTCGAGGCGGAACTGCAGAGTCAGCCCGGCCGCAAGCTCGGGGCGGTTGGAGTCGGCGCCCTGGCGCTCGGCCTCGCCGACCTGGCTCAGGAAACCGGCGGAGGGTGAGACCCCGGGCGGGCAGTCAACAGCCGCCAGCGTGCAAAAGGTGAGCTTTTCCACCTGACCCGAGCTTGGCATCATGATCGCAAACTCAGGCGAGAGCTTGAAATTGCGCGTAGAGCCGCCCAGCTTCTCAACGGCCCCGAAACGGAACTGCGGCGAGCGGTTGTAGGTAGCGCCGTAAGCGGCAGCGTTCCAAGTCGTATCGAGCATATTGGGCAGTGCCTTGGAGCCGAAGAGAGTCCAGTCCTGTCCTCCGACAAAGAACAAGCTCGCCCTGTCCGTAGCGCGGTAATCCAGGCGCACGTAGGCCAGGCGCAAGCGCAGGTTGGGGTTGCGAATCGAGGTGACGTCGGCGTTATCGGCTTCATTGAAGTTACCTTCGAAGTCCGCCTCGAATCGGCCGGTGAGGACCATCTTTTCAGAGATGCCAGGCCACTCGAGATTGAGGCCGATGCGGCTTTGACGCGCTTTCATGTGAAACTCAGGGTCGGCATTGGGGCCCGTATTACTGCCGGGCAACAACATGAGGCCCCCGGGAATGGGAAAGTCGTCGCCATTGGGGGAACTGCTGTCCTGTTCCCCGGTCGCTTTGATGAAACCGTAGGGCGTAAACGTCACCGGGCCGACCTTGAGACCGGCTAAACCGCCGGATTGAGGCGGGTCGAAGGCGAGCGCGCGCAAGGGAACAATCGCCGGGGCCGCGGGCACGGCTGCGGGTTTTGTTTCCGCAAGATCGGGTCGCGGCACGGGGGCAGCTTGCGGCTTAGGCGCGGGTACAGGGCTGCCAGCCGGGACCGCGGCTGCGGACAGGTCCGCCGCATTCAATACGCCTTTGCGGGTGAGGACTTCAACCAGGAGTTGCAGTTCTGATTCGGGGGCTGCGAGGCGCAGAGCATCGACTTCGGAGGACGTGAGCACTCCTTTCTTCAAGAGCGCATTGACCAATGCCGTGAGATTCACAGCGTCTATGGGCGCGGCTGACTTTGCATCCGGACTGGGAGTTTGAGCCGCGGCTGGCGCAGCGGTTCCGGCAACCGCGCCGGTTGCGCCGGGCGCATTTTCATTTGCTTTACTGCTATTGTTGTTTTCCGCAAAGACGGTCGCGACCGCTATGCCTAAAATGACCATACCGACGAGCTTCACTTTCAGTCTCTGCAAAGACGTTGCCTTTCTCGTTCCGGCTTGTGTGTAGAACTCAGCCGGAATCGTCTTCTGCTTTCTCATCGTACATTCGAAGGGCTACGTGCCGCGAGAAGGAAACGAACATTGTCGCGGGTCAAATTGAGACGGAAGGCCGGGAGTCGTCTTGAAACGGGCACGCCCGAAAATTGTCGAATCGACATTCGTGCAGGCAGGCGGATTCGGCTATTGTTTTCGCATATCAGAAGCAATTGGACGGTGCAGACATGAAGTTCCTCAATCTCGCCGCCGGAGTCGGGAGCGTGGAAAAGTGGGAAGCAAGCAGCGCTTCGCATTTTTCCATACTCCCGACTGCAGCTATCAGCGATTCGAAAAATGAGAGGGAGCCGGCCGGTGAAAGAACGGCCTTCGGTCGCCGGTCGGGCTCGGAAATGGCCTCTTACCCCGTTCGGGACCCTTGACGCCAGCCTCGCCACGCCTGGGCCTCCGTATGCTCTTTTTTCGCAAATAATCGCTCCCATCCCCCTTGACAAGGCCGACGCCGTTATAGATGCTTATTGCACTCAGCGTGTCAGTGTTAATTTCGCCGGATGCCGTGCACAAGGATATGGGCTGGGACCTGGCGAAAGTGAACGTGAATGGCGGGGCCATCGCCCTGGGCCATTCGATCGGAGCTTCGGGGTGCCGGATTCTGGTGACCTTGCTCCACTAGATGCAGCGGCGCAATGCCAGGAAAGGCGTGGCTTCCCTCTGTATCGGTGGCGGCATGGGTGTGGCCATGGCTCTGCAGCGCGATTGAATTCATAGCCGTGGGTGAGTGCCAAAGGCACACACCCAGAATCCAGAATCCAGACAGAGCCAAGCAGCGGACGGTAGTGTCGCAAGGAGCACATCATGAAGGGAAAAGTTGCGATCGTAACGGGTGGTGCAAGCGGGATTGGGTTTGCGAT
>JBEKZJ010000203.1:0-8604 GCA_049509995.1 Occallatibacter sp.
TGGCAGTATGACAAAGCCATGTACTGCAAGCGCAACGAGATCGAACGGCTCTTCCGGCGTCTCCAGGGCTTCCGCCTCATCTTCTCTCGCTTTGAGAAACTCGATGTCCTCTTCCTGGGATTCCTCACCTTCGCTCTGATTGTCGAGGCTCTCAGATAGTGTAGTGTTAACACGCCCTAGTGCTTTCCAGCGCCGCAGGCCACACAGAGTTCTCTTGTCACACCCTTGCCTTCCTCAATCGTGAAGATCCGGTCCACGGCCGGTACCCGCATCTTCTCCACCGCGCCGCTCGGCCAGTGAATCTCTACCTCATCGATTCGAGCTGTATCGCCCAAGCCAAAGTGAACCCGCATATCGTTTGAAGAGAGGTAGCTACCGCCGCTGAGAACATCGCCGCGCTGCCGGATGCCGCCGGCGGTGAGATAAACCGTGGCTCCCACGGCATCGCGCGGACTTCTGGACCCACCGACGAGTTGCAAGCTCACCCAATGGTGGTGGTCGGGATTGACGTTGCGCAGCAGGAGCGGAACACCATCAAGGTTGTTGATCACCACATCGATTTTTCCATCGTTGAACAGGTCGCCGAAGGCGGCTCCGCGTCCAACGGCAACCTCCGCCAGCCCCGTTCCCTCGACTGCGGGAATCAGCTCGAACTTTCCGTTCCGCAGGTTATGGAACAGCAGGGGACGCTGCGCATAGCTCATGCCCCAGTCGGGGTTGCTATCCACATACGGATAGACGTGGCCGTTTACGATCAGCAGATCCTTCCATCCGTCGTTGTCGTAGTCGAGAAACCCAACGCCAAAGCCGACGAAGGGTATGGTCGGCGCAGCCACTCCCGTCCGGTAGCTGAAATCCTCGAAGTTCCCGCTTCCGTCGTTGTGGAGGACCACGTCGTAGTCATCGGAAAAGTCGGTGTTCACCAGATCGATGTGGCCATTGTTCTCGTAGTCCCCGGCGGCAATGCCCATATTCGATACTTCGCGACCAGCCTGGTTGAACGCATAGCCGCTCTGATAGCTCTCGTCGTCGAAGGTGCCGTCTCCCTTGTTGATGTACAGATAGTTGGGCGTGGAGTCGTTCGCCACCGCGAGATCGGGCCTACCATCCCCGTTCACGTCCACAAAGAGCGCGCCGAGGCCGTAATAGCGGTTGGGGTCGCTAACGCCGGCCTTCAGGCTCACGTCCGTAAAGGTTCCGTCTCCGTTGTTATGAAACAGGTGATCCTCAGCGCCCTGGAGGCCGCGGGGACCGCACATGACATCGACGCCGCGGTACTGGCAGACGGTAGAGTGGACCGCCGGCGAGCCAGCCACCGGCGGATGCTTGAAGTCGTAGACGATGTATCCGGCCACGAAAAGATCCAGCCAGCCATCGCCGTCGTAGTCGCCAAAGGTCGCTCCGGTGTAATCGGTGGCTATACCGGCAGAGCCGCTTTCGAGCGCCACGCCCGCTTTGTCCGCCAAATCAGTGAAAGTGCCGTCGTGGTTGTTGTGGTAGAGGCGGTTTTTACCGAGATTGGTGACGTAGAGGTCGGGCCAGCCGTCGTTGTCATAGTCGCCCACGGCGCATCCGAGTCCCCAGCGGTCGTTGGCGACTCCGGCCTTTTCCGTGACGTCGGTGAACGTACCGTCGTGGTTGTTGCGGAACAGCGCGGCATGCGGCGGCGGCGCTTTTCCTGAGAGCGCGTCGAGGGTCGATCCGTTGACCAGGTAGATGTCGAGCCAGCCGTCATGATCGAAATCGAGCAGACAGACGCCCGAGCCCTTGGCTTCGATGATGACGTGCTTCGCGGGAGTGCCAGTAGTGTTGCGCCAGTGCGTGAGCCCAGCCTGCGCAGCCACGTTCTGAAAGACTACCGGACCGGCCTTCACAAAGCCGCCAGCGGTGACAGGGCGGTGCTGGGCATCAAACTCGGCTTTCTGCGCTGCGCCGGCGGCCATGCCTGTCTGCTGCGCGGAATTCTCTGCCACTGACGCGTCACCGGAGTTTTGAAGCATCCGCGCGCTGGAAAGAGGAGAAAGCATCAGGAGGACCGCCAGGAGGCGCGATCCCCTCAGGAATGCGCATCCGAGCGATGAGCCCGGTCTCCGCACGCCATGCACGACGGTCAACAGCGGAAAGCCTTTCCGGCTCACGCTACGCTCGATTTCAGAAGAACTATTCAAGTGGAGTTCCCGTCCTAGTCATCTCAATCGCAATCTCCTGGGATGCATGACCTTGAATCAATTCTCGCAGTTGACTGGTCGTTCGACAAAACGCGACCCCAGCCAGTGGAAGCTTTGAGCCATCTAAACGTTCATCCCCAGGATGTGAACGTGATGGGTAAGCCGGTCGAGCAGGGCGCCGGTCAGCCGCTCCGAGCCAAGGACCTCGGTCCATTCCTGCTAAGAAGTGTCCGCATTACACCCGATACCCTCCTTGATGCAATTCAACCCCAGGATGGCAAATTGCAAGACCAAAGCAATGTTTGTGTCGAAAAAACCAACGGCCGTGGTGGAAAATCCAGACCTTGCCCGACAAGTATGTGGTCACCTGCTGCTGGGCCTCAACGTAGCCTCGTTCTCTTTCCAATGCGATGACGGCTTCCAAACCTTCGTCATCGTCCTTTTAATGAACCTTCTCCAACGCCGACCAAAGGTACCGCGGTCGCCGGCGATACTGCCGATGTCCGCGGACCGGAGAAAAACCGTGTTCTTCAGCGGGTTACTGGTTATACCGCTTCTTGTAGTACTCGATTTGCTGCTGGATCTGCTCCTTGGTCAGTCCCTTCATCCATAGGTTGTCTGGAGAGTCCATGACGTCCTTGGTGACGCCAGGCATCAATTGTTCGGCATCGGGAATGAAATGCATATAGTAGTCCTTGGCCACCTCATAGAAGCCATGCCACTGGGTAAAGTCCGCTCCCATCATGGCCGTTCCCATGCGTGCGCTTCGCCCTTCATGGTGCCACAGCTCAAAGTAGTCCCATTTGATCTGAGTATCGAAGGGCGTGGGAGTGATCTTGTGCTCCTCTGCCAGCTTCTTCATGATCTTCGTTGCAGGTTCGCCATACTTGCTGTTGTACAGGTTGACCGTGTCGTCATACTGTTTGTAGAAATTATCCACCAGCCCGGTGGCGTGGCAGTTGAGGCAGACGTCCTGCATGGCGGCGCGGTTCTGCTCCCAGTTGGGCTGGCGAATGCTGACGGCGGGTCGCAAGGTCCAGCTCAAATGGGTGCCCGCATCGTGCGTGGTTGCCGGATGGTTTGGCGTTCCGCCCATGTGGCATGTGACGCACGTGGGCGCAGCACTGTAATCCTTGCCAACGATCCAGGACTTGGAGTTCAGGTTCATCTTGTCGACACTGGCGTTGTAGATGACCCCGTGCATCGATTCGTTGTAGATCTCAATCTGGGGATGGTCAGGACCCATGTGGCATTTACCGCAGGTCTCCGGCTGCCGGGCCTGCGCCACGCTGAAGGAGTGACGTCCATGGCAGGCTGAGCAGGAGCCGGTGCTGCCATCGGGATTGACGCGGCCCACGCCGCTGTTGGGCCATGTGGTCGAGCTGAACTTCCCCTCGCCCAGGTACTTCACCTCACTGCCGTGGCACTGCCGGCATTCGCTTTGCACGGCAGGGGCGCCCTCGACAACCTCCCCAAGAACATTGTCCAGGGAACCGATGAACTGCGTGGCTTTGGAGTGGCGGCTCTGTTCATACTGATCTACTTCCGCGGAGTGGCAGCGAGCGCAATATTTCGGCGTGACGATCACCGCGATCTTCTGGCCATAATGGTCGAAGGCGGCCGGGTCGTCGGCGTTCGCCTTATGGCAGGTGTAGCAGTCGATACCCTGCTCGGCGTGCTTGCTGGTCTGCCATTGCTGCACCAGAACCGGTGTGGTTCCGGAATGACAGTCCAGGCAAGCCGTGCCTTTTGCGGAGATCTTCAGCTTTGCCGCTGTGACGGGCTTCTTTGTCGCGGCGGGTTTCCCGGCTGTGGCTTCTTGCCCTGCCGCGGCAAGACACAAACAAAAGATGAATCCGGCAAATAACGTGAATTTTGCTTTCATGTCCACCACGCTCCACCCTTTCAACACTTTCTTCCGGCCTGACGTTGCACGTCGGCCGACAGTCTGGAATCATCCAACGTCAGTCAACCAATCTTCAGGCCGCAGTCGCTTGCAAATGTCGGCCGCGAGACACAAAACTTGGCGGCTTTTGCTCGGCCGCCCCCTGCGAAATCCCCATGATAGATCAGAGCCACATGTCAACGCCATCTCTTGCAACCAGTTTCGGAGCGCACTCGCGGGGCCGATGCTGATTGGGTCATCTGAACGGGCAACATGCGAAGCGCGGTCTTGGCGGCGATGCCATGAGGCAGCATCCCCTGCGCCGCCTGCCACGAAATCAATGGCGTGCAGAAGCCTGAGAACCTCGCGCCCGAACTCAGCACCATCGGCAGCAAGCCGCTGGCGCAAATCGTCTTTCTCCCCGGCATGGAACACGCGATGTCCAGTTACATCGTCGCCAAGATCCGTGAGCCGCGAGCCTTCGGCACCAGCGTGAAGATGCCGCAGTTTGCTTTGGCGGCTTCGCAGACAGATGCTTTGACCACGGCCCTGCTTGCGCTCACAAATCGCAAACGCACCATGCCCGACAGTTTGCGTCTTGAGGCAATTCCGGAGACGAACTACCATCCTGCCGGCCACGCGGGCAAGATGATCAACGAACTCGCCTGTTTCAGTTGGTCGATGTCTGAAAATTGGTCGAAGGGCCTGTTTGGATGCTGCCGCGCCTGTGTGAACTCAAAGCGCGCACTACGTTCATAGAGCCGCAACAATGCCGCCATCGCAGCCTTCCAATGAGTCGGCGTTCGACCGCTCTTGAGCAACTTTATACAGATTGGACGCCTGCGCAGGAAAATACTCTTCGCAAGCCTCCCAAGGAGCCTGCCGACGATACACAAGCGATCGCCACACGAGCCTATGAACTCTACCAGCAGCGAGCGCACGGCGAGAGCCAGCAGGATCAGGACTGGCTTGAGGCGGTGCGGAAAACCCACCGCGATGAGGCGGCCCGGAAACAGACTGCTTAGGTGCTCGCGCAACGCAGAAGGGACAGGATGAATATCGATTCGAACACCTACCGTGTACCGCCCGACAAAAAGGTCGACCTCAGCGAGTGGCCGACGGCCGGGCCGGCTCTTACCAAGTCGAAAAAGCATTATCGCGAACTGCTGGATGAACACGTGAAGGAATTAAGCGCGTTGCAGCAACTTCATTACGCATCCAATCGCTACGCGCTGCTCTTGATTTTTCAGGGCATGGACGCGGCCGGCAAGGACGGCGCCATCCGGCACGTGATGTCCGGGATCAATCCGGAAGGTTGTGAAGTCTTCAGTTTCAAGCAGCCCAGTGCTGAAGAGCTTGAACACAATTTCCTCTGGCGCACTACGTGCCGCCTTCCCGAGCGCGGACGGATCGGCATTTTCAATCGTTCCTATTACGAGGAGGTGCTGGTCGTTCGCGTCCATCCGGAGCAACTCCGCAACGAAGGGCTCTCCAAGGAGTTACGCGACGATAAATCCAAATGGGAAGGCAGGTATCGTTCGATTGTGGATTTCGAAAAGCATCTTGACCGTAACAGCACGCGCATCGTCAAGGTGTTTTTGCACCTCTCGAAGAATGAACAGCGCAAGCGCTTCCTGGCGCGCATCGATGACCCCGACAAGAACTGGAAGTTGAGTCTGGCAGACGTTCACGAGAGGAGATTCTGGAGAGACTACGTGAAAGCATACGAGGAGTGCCTGAGCGCCACCAGCACGCATCACGCTCCCTGGTATGTTGTTCCCGCCGACGACAAGGACGACGCCCGCCTGATTGTTTCCCAGATCGTTCTTGACGCGCTGAAGGGACTCAAGATGGCATATCCCAAGACAACGTCAAAGCACCGGGCCGAGCTGCAATCGATACGCAAGCTGCTTGTTAAGTGACGCAGGAGCGCATCGCAGAAAGATGCAAACAATCTGAAGTCTGAAAGCCGCTTCCGAGCTGTCAGCAGTGGCGGAGAAAGAGAAAGAAACCGTCGTTTTGGCTACCAAGGAAATCGCAAGAGGCCCTGATCGGGATGACATCCCTCAATCGTTTAGCAAGAACTTCGATCAGTTTGGCAATTCGTCCGGGTTTATCTTTGACGTGAGTCTGTCGACAGCGATTGCGGCAGACGGCAAGAGCGAAGCAAGAGCACCGGCGCCCAAGGCCCCCCTTTCACCGGAGTTGCTTGACAAGATGAATCGCTACTGGCGGGCTGCGAACTATCTGTGCATCGGCCAGATCTACCTATTCGAAAACCCCCTGCTGCGGGAGCCGCTCAAGGCGGAACTGATTAAACCGAGGCTGCTCGGTCACTGGGGAACTTCGCCGGGACAAAACCTCATCTACATTCATCTGAACCGCCTCATCAGAGAGCATGATGCGGACATCATTTACATCTCCGGCCCAGGACACGGAGGCCCCTCCCTCAATGCCTGCTCCTATCTGGAAGGCACGTACACCGAGGTCCATTCTGGAATTACATCCGACAAGAACGGCATGCGGCTCATGTTCAGGAAGTTCTCTACGCCGGGCGGCGTGCCCAGTCATTGCGGACCTCACGTCCCAAATTCGATGCACGAGGGCGGAGAGCTTGGCTACTCGCTGGTTCATGCCTTTGGTGCGGCATTCGACAATCCGGATCTGATCGTTGCATGCGTCGTTGGCGACGGCGAATCCGAGACCTGTCCGCTTGAAGGTAGCTGGAAGTCGGTCAACTTCCTCAATCCTGTGCGGGACGGAGCGGTGCTTCCGATTCTGCACCTGAACGGCTACAAGATCTCCGGGCCGACCGCACAGGGACGCACTAGCGATGCAGACCTGAAGGCCCTGTATACGGGGCGCGGTTACAAGCCTTACTTTGTCGAGGGCGACGATCCTGAAGTCGTACATCAGCTTTTGGCTGGAACGTTGGACGACTGCTATGCGGAGATTCGTGCAATTCAACAGGAAGCCCGCAAGAACGGCTTGAAGAAGCAGCCCGTCTGGCCCATGATCCTCCTGCGCACACCCAAGGGATGGACCTGTCCGAAGGAAGTGGATGGAATCCCGATCGAAGGCACCTTCCGTGCACACCAGGTCCCGCTTGCAACCGTTCGCGAGAATCCCGAGCATCTCAAAATCCTTGACGTCTGGATGAGAAGCTACAAGCCACAGGAACTCTTCGACGAGAATGGAAATTTATCGATGAATTGGCGGCCCTCGCGCCCGTCGGCAATCGTCGCATGGGAGGCAATCCCCATGTAAATGGCGGACGGGAACTCATTACACTTGCTCTGCCCGACTTCACGGATTATGCGCTCGAGATTCCCGGACCGGGTCAGGTTCTGGCCGAGGCTCCGCGCAAGCTTGGGGATTTCTTTCGGGATATCTTCAGAATAAATCCGGCTAACTTTCGCATGTTCTGTCCCGATGAATCGAATTCCAATCGCCTGAACTCCATCTTCGAGGCCACCAAGCGCTGTTCGATGGCGGAAATTGTCTCGATTGATGACGAACTCGGCCCGGATGGACGAGTATTGGAGGTATTGAGCGAACATCTCTGCGAGGGATGGCTCGAAGGATAGCGCCAGCCCGTAGATGCGCTGCGCCAGCATCTCGGGCAGTTGGTGCTTGACCAGCAGCGGCGAGCGGCCGTCGCTGAAGCAGCCCGCCAGCCGCCCCAGCAGGTTGATCTTGCCGTCCACCTCGCGCAGCAACAGCGCCCCGCCGTCGGTGGAAACTTGGCCGGCCGTAAACCCGGCCTCCACGCGGCGCGAAGAATGGGCTGTAAATGTGAACGCTTCTTGTTTACACTCTGTCATCAGAAAGGCCGCCTCCGCACGGCAGAAATAACGTCCCGATAACGCAGTTATGCCATGAAAAGACGGCCTTTCCAAGCCTTTTCTAAATCCCCTCTCCACGACCCGAATCTCGCTTGTGAGATATGCGGGCTAAATATGGATGAGGCTCTGGAGCATTGTTCGCGCGGCGCATCCACGTGGAAGTTTGCGACCAATGACGGCGGGGGAGAGCCGGACGTGGTGCTGGCTTGCACCGGCGACGTGCCGACCATTGAGATCTGCGCGACGTCATGGCTCTTGCAGAAGCACGTAGGGCGAACGGCTTTTCGAGGAAAAGACCAGCCAGTGGCCGTTGGGCGAGAAACTGTGCCAGGAGTTCATCAGCGGCGTATTGCATTGCAAGCGCCGCGCCACGCCACCTCCCACGGGCACAATGTAGAGCTGACTATCGGGACGCATCAACAGAGCGTTGCGGGCCTTTACAAAAAACGATCCAGCGGCCATCAGGCGAAACCTCGGGAAAGCTGTTGCTCATGCCGTTGTGGCAAGCACCCTCGATGGGCACGGCCTGGCCGCCCTTGGTCACGCAAATCACCAGCAAGGCAGGATCCAACAAAATTCACGGGTCTGCCTTTGAGGATTTTCAGGCCAACTACCTGACCGCGCGCACCGAGTTCCAGAACTACAACGACCCGCTCAACGGATACATCACTCCTTATACGCGCAACGAGTTCGGCGGCGCGGTCGG
>JBEKZJ010000204.1:0-8549 GCA_049509995.1 Occallatibacter sp.
CCGGCCACCCGCTTCAGGGCCCCGAAAAACCCGCCGCCCCCGCCCAGCTGCGTGTGCGTCGTCATTTGAATCGAGCTGGTCATCCACGAGAGCTCCCCGCTCTCTGAGTACACGCTCTCGTTAGGATCGAGCTGCACATCGAGTACGGGCATGGTCGTGCCCTGAATCCGTGTTTGCATGGGTTAACCTCCTGTGTCTCGACAGTGTACCTTCCCGGACCGCACAATAGTCGAGTCAGAATCGATGTCTCCATGGAAAAAGCGCAGATTCTGATCTCCAAGCTAACCGCCCTGGGCGTTATTGCCCTTTCTCCCGCCGGCCAATGGTGGAGAATCCGGACCATCTTCGGCCCCAGGGGAAGCCCATCGCGGCAGTCGGGCAATCGCTTCCTGCTGGTCCAATCCGCCAACCCCGCTGCCACGCCTTATCTCTATCTGACTGCGTGAGAGCAGGAGACGCCGCTCGGACCGAATTGCCGCTTGGCGTCCATCCTGCGCGGGCGCCGCTTCGCTTATGAGTTCCACACCCAGCCCGGCGGCCACGACTGGACCGCATGGAGCGCCCCAATCCCCGCCTGCTTCGAGAGCCTGCTCCATCACCTTCCGCAAGCCCGCTGATCCGCTCTTCCCTGTTCCGGGAAAAAGCGTGAATCCGTTCCCACGGACCGCCTGCCCCTACTTGACCTGAAGGGTCTCCAGGTATCGGCTCAAATTGTTGATTCTGATTTGTTTGAACTCGGGGTTTTCCTTGTCCATCTTACCCAGGATCGGTCCCCATACGGGCATTTCGGCCGAGCCGTGCGATGGGATCTCCGCGCCATATTGCAGCACGGCGACGATGTGCCCAGCCGGAAACTCCCCATTGTTGTTTTTGCTCAACAGCGTCAAATCGGCCGGCGGCATCTTCAGCGCGGCGGCAGCGGGTCCATCGCCCTTGCCGTTCACGCCATGGCACGACGCGCAATAGTTGATATACATCTGCTTGCCGCTCGTGGCAGCGGTCTTGTTCACCGTGGTGGGCGCGTTGGTGTCGGATTGTGCGTAGCCCATGCCCGCCGCGAGTGCCGCGGCCAGGCCTGCAACCAGGAAGCGTTTCAGCATGAGATCCTCCATTGGGGACACTTGGAACGTCAGGCTGGCGGCCGATGAAACGCCAGCCTGCGCAAAAATGAGAGATCGAGTTTAGAAGTCGAGCCGCACCGCTAGCTGTCCTGTCCGGTTGCCGCCTAAACCCTGAGGCAGAACAGAACTAAGGACGCCAAAGGTCGAAGAGTAGCTGTAGTTCAGAGCCGGGGGCGCAAAGTTCGAATGGTTGATCACGTTGGTATATGTGGCCTCAAAGCGGAGGCGGTAATTGTCCCCGAAGGAAACCTGCTTGGCGAGGCCGGCGTTCACGTTGATCTCGCCAGGGCCTTGCAGTATACCCACGCCGCAGGTGCCGAAACGTCCGGCGTTGGCGGGCGGCAACGCAAAGGCGTTGAGGTTGTAATAGGCCCCTGGGGACGGGTTCGCGGTTGCATTGCCCACGCAATCGGGACGCGCCACCGCGCCGCCCACGTATCGCTCGTTGTTCAAATCGGTATTCGATTGATCTGCGGTGGCATTCATCGTGGGCGTTAGCCACTCGCCGGTTTGCAGCAGCGTAACGGTGCTCAGATCCCAGCTTCCCAATACGCCGTTCAGAACCTTGTTCTCACAGGCCCAGTGCCGCTTGCGTCCATAGGGTAGTTGGTAGGTGCCGGTCAGCAGAAAGCGCTGCCGCGGCGTTCCCACCACGTTGCCGCGGTCCTGGCGGAGATTGAACCGGTTGGCGATTTCCACGGCGTAGGGTTCTTCGCCGGCAAAGACGGACGGCGCGTCGGAGCCTTGAGCGTCGCTGATGTTCTTCGCAAAGGTGTAGTTGCCCAGAAACGACAATCCGAAGGAAGTTCTGTGTTGAATCTCGGCTATGCCCGATTCATAATTTGCGTTGCCGGTGCTTCGCGCATACATCAGCATGGCGAAGTTTTGATAGGGCGAGCGCGGGTCTTGGTAGTAAAGGTCACGTCGCCGATCTGCGCGAATTCGGCATTGTTGTTGAACGCCGTAACCTTGGTCTCGGAAATTCCCTCCTGCGAGGGGTAAGCGTCATGGAGAGCGCCGTTCGCCCGCACGTTGGCTGTGGAAATGCCATCCACGGAAAAGCCCGTCTGGGCCGACGTGGCGCCGCCCACCGCAATGTTTCCCTGGCTGTCGGTCACTACGCTCGGAGACAGCGCCAGGCCCGCCAGCGGGCTGCTCGATACCGCCCTCGAGTTCATCGGCAACTGCGTCAGATCCTCGTTGGACACGGTACTGCCGATGGTTCCGTTCTCGGTATTGATTTGCTCTCCTCCCGCATTCACCTCCACGGTCTGCGTCTGCCCTGTGATCCCGAAGCTCAGCGTGATGCGCAGATCCTGCCGCGCTTCAAGCGCCACCTGCGGCGCCTTGGCATCGCTAAACCCCGTCGCTTGTCCAAGCACCTGGTAGCGGCCTGGTTTCAGGTTCTCAAACTCGAACCCGCCGTCGCCGCCCGCGATCGCCTTGTGCTCGCTATTGTCGTCCAGTCCCGCAAGCGTAATCGCGGCCCCCGGAATGGCTGCCCCGGTCGAGTCCTGGGCCGTTCCCCGCAAACTGCCGAACGTGGATTGAGCGCCCAGTCTTCCGCTAGCCATGCAGGCCAGCGATACAAATAGAATCAGCCAGCAAAACCGGTTGCATTGCCCTGCCTGCTTGCGGTCCGTGCGCGCATCCGAGCGCTCCGGATCGCGCTTCGCGGTTCTTTGCCCTACTTGGTTGAGCATCGCCATGCGCTCCAAATGAATGAGCAGCAGTGTGCGTGCGGTGATCGATTCGCAATGAGTCGCCGATCCATTCGTAACCATGGAATGACCTCCAGTTATTCCGGGGAGAAGCTCCGGTTAGGCACAGTACACAATGGAATTTGATAACTTTTCGTAAAGGTGAGCCCAATCCATGGAAACTCTTTATAAATCTTTCGGCCACTCGATTCGATAGCATCGATGCCATCTCTTGACCATGACACGAAGATTGAATGAGGATTACATTGAGCTAAACTTACGTGGTAACACGCCTGTAAATTCAGAAAGCCTGCGGCAGTCATATGCGGCTCCTTTATGAATTCGTCACGCCGCACTTATGAAGAGCCGGACGCCCGGTCTCGCCGTTAAGGAATCCAGGAAGAAACAAGATTTCGCCCCGGCCCTGCGGGACGGGGTGGATGCAAGGTGGAACGCTAACCCAGGGTTGTCCGCCGCGGCGGACTCCACCCTGGGCTATTTTCGTATCCTCCCTGCCGGGAAGATTGACGCCGAGGCGGCCAGTTTCATACTTCGCGGGTCGGCCACGCCGGTGGGGGACTGATAAGAAACAAACCCTCGACTATGCAGCCCCATAGGAATCAAAAGACGAAATTGAGCCTTGACGCTTCGGCACTTTTGAGAATTGACCCAGGTCTGCTTTCGAGAATTGACCCCCTGCTCTGTAATCAGGATTGCAACTGAGGATCTCCAAAAGGTGTGGGGATGATGGTTCATCATGCCTTTGGTCCGGAAGCTTTCTTGTTGCATCTGTCATCGCTGGTTCCGTGCCGATAATCGAGTTGGCTCCCGGCAACGGGCTTGCAGTAAGCCGGAGTGCCAGGCTTGGCGCCGGCGGAAGAAGCAGGCGTCATGGCGAGCGCGGAATCCGGATTACTTTCGAGGCCGGCGGATCCAGGCGCGCGGGGCAGTTGAGCAGACGCCGGAGCCGCTTCACTTACCCCGCCCTCAAGCCGGCTTCCCTGGGACATCGCGCCATCCGAGCTCGGTGTGCAAGGTGCTGATGTCATGGCATTATGGGCGCGCTACTACTTCTCTCCGCGCAATCCCTGATGCAACTTGGTGCAGATTGGAGTTGTGCAAGGGAAGCAGGGGATGCGGCTGGAATTTCGTCAACTAAGCGCTCGACGCCCTTTCCGGTCGTCGCTTGTTGAAGAAACTTGCGCAGTTTCTAAAGAGGCTGAGGAGACGGCCATGGACAAACCACCATCCGGCCGCGAAGACTACGTACGCAGGGTTCTCGAAGCCTATCGCAATACGCCCGGGACCTGCGGCAATCCGCGCCGGCCGGACCGCTTGCTGGCCGTCCAGCTCTGTCAAAGCGGCGGCCCCTTGAACCACGTCGAGAACGCTCTCGTGCTGGCCGCCGTACGCCGCTTGATCCGGCCTGCCGACGCTCCACCGCTGACTACCGTGGCATAATTGCGCCCTCCTTGAGCACCTTATTATTGAAGTCGTCGCTGGTGTACTGGCTGTCCGTGAGGAGAGAGTTACTTCTAAGTAAATAAAGCACTAATCAAAGCTCCGAGGAATCGAATAATAGAATTTTTTGCTTGCATTTCGAGTCTTGGTTTATGTAGAGTGCGTGCAAGCTTGTATTCCCCGTTCGTCCCTCCCCCTGAATGGCAACGTTCGCAACAGGGAATCACCGCCCGTACTGCTCTTTGCTGGCGAAACAGGAGTCCCGTTGACAGGCGCTGGTTCGCCACTCCGGGTTTTACAGAATCTGAAAGTTGTAGGAGATTTGACGCAGCCTTTGCAGATCCGCAATTTGTCATCGCTTCCGGGCGTTCCTGCCGCCTCGACGTGGGCCGGGGTCACCCTGAAGGCGCGTGCCGTGCGGGCATCCTTCGCCGCAATCTGCCGCCAGGCTGCTTCGCGCCTCCGACCGGCACGAGTCTTGCCGGTGGTGTTCAGCGTACCAGGCAAAGGCGGGGTAAGCCATGCCTGCTGGCCGCCCGTTCTCGGTGATTTGTTGGCGGCTCAGCTGAGGATAGCGCCCAAGACCAACCGAATGCATTTTCGCAAGCCACTGATTGCAAATGATATAGGAGCATTCATATCTTGTCACATTTATTCAGAGCGGATTTCAGGACTTTTTTGCCAAGCTATGCGACTTTGGTCACGTATTGATCCAAGGCCGCCGTGCGGAACAGCTCTTCCGGTTGAGCGTGCTTTCGCCTCCAAAACCCTTGAGAAGATTGATTTTCCCGTGAGAGGTTAAGAAAATGCAACATCGCAACTACCCCAGATTGGCAAACGCGGCCGCGGTTCTGACCTGTTTGCTTGTTGTCACCGCGTTCGTGGCCGGCTCATGGAAAGCCGGAGCCCAAACCTCCAACGCCACCCAGGGCACCCAAAGTTCCGTGTCGTCTGGAGGTTTGGCAACCCTTGCCAACCACATGCCGGCCAAGGTGCTGGATGGGACGGCCATCCGGGTCAGCCATTACAACCCTGATCAGAAACTGCGCCTGGTGCTGACTGTTCAGCCGCCGCACATGGCTGAAGAAGAGCAGTTCATCAAGGAACTGGTAACCAAAGGCTCGCCCAACTTCCACAAGTTCCTGACCCAGGACCAGTGGAACGAGCGCTTTGGCCCGTCCGTCGAGGATGAGCAGGCGGTTGTGGACTGGGCGCAGAGCGTTGGCCTCACTGTGACCCACCGCTATCCGAACCGGCTGCTGGTGGACGTGGAAGGAACGGCCGGCACGATTGAGAAGGCGTTCGGCGTGACCATTAACAACTACCAGGTTGGCGATGAAGTGGACTTTTCCAACGACCGCGACCCGGTCATCCCCGCCAATCTTTCCGGCATCCTGCGCGCCGTGACGGGCCTCAGCAATGTGGAGAGGCCCCACAGGATTGGATCCCGCAATACGACGGTAAAAGGCGCCGACTATGCGCCAGGCCCGGTGGTCTCTGAGCCTGGCAGCGCGCACGGCGACGGCGACCCGTCGAAGGCTCCTGCGGCTCGGGCCGCGGCGGCAAACGAGAGCGGGTCGCCTTCCAAACCGAAGGCCGGGGATAGCTACCCCCTGGATTATAAGAGCGGCACCTACGCCATGGATCCGGACAACATTCAAAGTTCCGAGGGCTACGACTATAACGCCCTGCAGAGGCTGAGCCACTGCTGCAACGAGCCGGGCGCTTCTGGCGGCTCGCCCCCTGAATCTTCGATCGCGCTTGTCGGTTATGGAGCCTTCAGCACCAGTGACACGGCCACGTTCTTCAATGCCTACGGTATGGCGTGGAACCTCACCTGGTACTGCATCGGTGGAGGGTCCTGCCCTGGTGTGGACGGTGAAGCTCCCCTCGATGTCGAGTACTCGGCCGCAATGTCCAACAGCTACGGCTCCTATCTTGACACCGCGCATATCTATGAATACGAAATGGATAACAACCTCTACACCACGTACGAGGGCGCTTTCAACGACATTGTTAGC
The DNA here is from genome assembly GCA_049509995.1 of Occallatibacter sp. GTDB lineage: Bacteria > Acidobacteriota > Terriglobia > Terriglobales > Acidobacteriaceae > Telmatobacter. The sequence continues at coordinate 6,304 of JBEKZJ010000204.1, forward strand.
GACGGCCACGCCAAGGTGGTTTCAACCAGCTACGGATGGGAAGAAAACGTGGGATTCTCGGGCACAGTGGCGACCGGCACCATGCATCCCATCTTCAATAACATGGTGGGCGTTGGCATTACTCTGATCGCCGCTTCTGGCGATAACGGAGCCAGCGATGGCTGCGGCGACGCGACCGCCGTCGATTATCCGTCCTCCGATCCCGATTTCCTTGCGGCGGGCGGCACACAGCTGAACATGAATACCTCCGGTATCTACCAGAGTGAAACCGCCTGGCAAGGAGAATTCTGGACAGGCAGCCCCGATGCTTGCGGGAGCAACCATGGTGGTAGCACCGGCGGCGTAAGCGTCCTTTTTGCTGCGCCCGGATGGCAGAGCAAGGTCGTCTCCCCCTACTACGAGTGGATCGGCTCCACGGAGTACGTGGTCACCGGCAACACGAACCGCGTAGTGCCCGACATTTCGCTGACTGCGAACCCGGATGTCCTGGGTGAGTGGTACGTCTCCGGCGGGTCATGGGGGGACGAAGGCGGCACCAGCATCGTGGCGCCTGAGCTGGCCGGCTTCTTTGCCCAGGAGAACTCCTACCTCGACTACGTCGGCGATAAATGCGGAAGCGGAACCACCGCATGCTCCCCGGTTGGCCTCGCCACTCCGTGGATCTATTACGATGCCGGAGGCCCCAATGCCCACAGTCCCTTTTACGACATGACCAGCGGCTGCAATAACAATGACGATACGGTGTATTGGGGCCTGGTGTATTACTGCGCCGGTACGGGCTACGACCTGGTTACCGGCTGGGGCTCGGCCAATATGTTGCAATTGGCCTGGGGCATCAACTGGGAATTGATTCCTGCTTACGGCAGCCCCTCTCTCAGCTTCTCAGGTCCGACAACATACACCTGGTACAACACCGACCAGGAAGTCAGTTGGACCGTCTCCGACGCCGGCAGCGGCAGCTATCCCGCCCCCGGCGTGGCCGGATTCACGCAGGGCTGGGACTCCATTCCATCCGACCCATTCAGCGAACCCGGTGGCGGCGAAGGCAACTCCTTCTACCACGGCCCCCAATACCCCTTCGGAACGACGGGTTGCCTTTCGTTCAACGGCTTGAACGGCTGCGCCGGCGGCTCCGGACAGGGATGCCACACCGTCCAGGTGGAAGGCTGGGACAACCAGGGCAACACCACGTTCGGCTCCTACGGGCCGGTCTGCTATGACACCGTGGCCCCCACCGTCACCGCCTCCACCAACCCCGTCACCTCTGGCAGCGTTTGGGTCAACACGTCCGTGGTCGTCACGTTGACGGCAACCGATCCCGGCGGCAGCAAGGCATCGGGCATCTACAGGACCTACTACGCAATCAATACGGGTAGCTGCTACCCCGGAAACCTTGGCGCGTGCACCATCTACACCGGCCCGTTCACCGTCTCCGGTCAGCAGCAAAGCTACATTTACTACTTCACCGAGGACAATGCCGGCAACTTCTCCACCGAGCCTTATATATGGGTCAGCATCGACCTGACCCCACCCGTCACCACGGCAACGCTGACCGGAACCAAGGTTGGCGCCGACTATGATCCATCCGCAACGGTAACCCTTAGCGCCACAGACACCGGCGGCAGCGGCGTCGCGAACACCTACTACCAACTCGATGGCGGAGCGACAATCACCTATTCGGCCCCCTTCACCGTCTCAACGGGCGGCAGCCATTCCGTCAAGTACTGGAGCGTGGATAGCGCGGGCAACATTGAGACCAAGAAGACGGTAGCCTTCACGGTTGCCCTCCCCGCAGCTCTTACCACTCCCACGCCTGGCAGCACGTTTACCGGCTCCAGCGTGACCTTCACGTGGACGCCCGGGAGCGCGATCACTGCGTACGAACTGAATCTGGGAACAACCGGAGTGGGCTCGTACAACCTGTATAACTCGGGTATTACGACAGCAACCACTGAGACCGTGAGTGTGCCCACCTACGGAGTAACCGTGTTCGCCCGTCTGTGGTGGGAAATCAGCGGAGTCTGGCAGGCTGCCGACTACACCTACACCGAATCGGGCACACCGGTGCCTCCGGTGCTTACCACTCCCGCGCCGGGCAGTGTGCTGTCCGGTTCCAGCGTGACCTTCACGTGGACGGCCGGGGGCGGGCCCGCAGCCTACCAACTGTGGCTGGGCACCACCGGAGTGGGCTCGCAAAACCTGTATGACTCGGGCTCAACGACGGCTACTACAGAGACCGTGAGCGC
>JBEKZJ010000205.1:0-8463 GCA_049509995.1 Occallatibacter sp.
CTTCAGCCATCCCAATCCCTGGGCTATCATAGCGGAGTGCAAGCTGGGAAGGGGGGAGCGAGCCATGAAGTTTTATGACTCCATGCTTCCCTGTAACCAGAACGATCTGATCGAAATCCGCCAGGCTGAGCCTTACTCCTACTGCCAGTTCGTCATGGGCAAGGATCACACGGCGTTTGGGCGGGCGCGGCACCCGTGGCTGACCGGCAGCGGCGGGTGGAACTACACTGCTGTAACTCGCTGGATACTCGGAGTTCGGCTGGGCTTTGATGAAATGATCGTCGATCCCTGCATCCCCGGCGACTGGAAGGAGTTTCGCGTCACCCGGCAATGGCGGGGGGCGACTTTTGAAATCACCGTCAAGAATCCGAATGGAGTGCAGAAGGGCGTGATCTCGACGACACTCAACGGAAAGCCGGTGCAGGACCCGATCAAGCCGCAGGCAGCCGGCTCGGTGAATGAGGTTGTTGTGGTAATGGGCTGATGCCGCTTCCCTCGGGGCGCGGGTGTGGCATTGTTTTGCCGGTCTTTTGCCCTGTGGTTCCACACTATGCCGGTCAGGCCTCAACGAGTTCTGAAGGAGTTTGCTTATGAAGAGTTACTTACTACCGCGCACGAGCCGAGCGGCTCTGATGAGTTTGTTGGTCCTCGCCGGATGCTTCTCGCAGTCCTTGGCGCAAGAACGGTATCATGGCAGGATTTTCGGCGCCTACTTCGAAGAGTGGGGTATCGAATACGGCAGTTACAGCATTGCGGATTTGGAAAGGACTGGCGTTGCCGATCAATTGACGCACCTGATCTACGCATTTGGCAATGTGACCACGAGTGCGACGCCGACATGCGCCGTTGCCGATCCTTCGGGCGCTTATCGGAATTCCACTCTTCCCAGTGTGAGCGGTAGGCCCTATACCGCGCCGCTCTATGGAAATTTTGGCGCGATCCAGCAACTCAAAGAGCTCCATCCCCATCTGAAGGTGCTGATCTCTTTGGGGGGACAAGCCGGCGACGCTGCCGGGTGGGTAACCGCCGCTGGAACCGCGGCCGGCCGCGCAAGACTTGCTTCTTCGTGCATCGACATGTTTGTCAAGGGCAACATCGCCGCGGGGATTCGAGCTCCCGGGTTGTTCGACGGTTTCAATATCGACTGGGAGTTCCCGGCCGCGCCGGACAAACAGAATTTCACCGCGCTGCTGAAAGAGTTCCGCGCGCAACTCAACGCGTTGACGAAAACGACGGGCAAGAAGTATATCCTGTCGTTCGATTCACCCGCGGGCAGGAAGAACTATGTCAACATCGACCTGAAGGCCGCCGCCGCGCAGGTGGATTTCCTCACCATCGACGGCTATGACTATGCCGGTACATGGGACAAGCAAACCAATGAGCAATCTCCACTGTACGACACGGCCGAGAACCCGTTGCATGACGCGGCTTTCAGCATCGATGAGACGGTGACGGCCTATCTGAAGGCCGGTGTGCCGGCGGCCAAGTACACCATGGGTTTCCCGTTGTACGCCGTCGGCTGGACGGGTGTCCCCAACGTGAACCATGGCTTGTATCAGAACTCAACCGGCGTATCTCCGGTTCTGCTGGCCGATGGATCGGGTTTGTGCCCCAATCCGAACAAGGCCGCTCCCTCGCCAGGTTGCGACACTCTGTTGACTCCGGGTTTTTTGACTTACGCGACCATCGAGAAGCTCATCGACAAGAAGGAATACATCGCCTGGTACGATGCGGCAAGAGTTGAAGCGACGCTCTACAATCCGGCCACCGGAACCTTCTACACCTACGACGATCCAACTTCGGTGGCCGCGAAGACAGCCTATATCAAGAAGCACAAGCTTGGAGGCGGCTACGTGTGGGCGCTGAATCACGACGATGCCAACGGGTCCCTGACAAAGGCAATTGCAGCAGGCCTCAAGTGATCGAGACCTGACGCCTGGAACGATCGAATGCCGCCTGGCGTAGAGCTCTTGCAAAACATCTGATCCGTTACCGGCAATCCGATGCAGCATTCAACAACGTGCCCGAGAACATTGGGGACAGGGCAGATCCGTATTTCCCGGACTCCTGCTTTGCCTGACGGCTGATTGGCACCGAGTAAGTATCCTCCGGCAGAGCCGGAGGCTTTACGGTTGCTGGCCCCTCAAAGGGGCCTTTTCGCGACCGGTGAAAGCAAAAGCAAGAACAAAAGCAAAGGCCTCGCAATGCAAACGTCGCAGGCAGGGCACAGGCAAATTGAGTGAGAGCACACTCCCGGAACTGTCAAACTTCTACTGCCACCCCGGCAAAGCCGGGGGATCTCCCTGTTGGATTAGTATAGGGAACAGTCCCCAATGTCAGTTCCAGCCGAAGAACGATTCGTGTCACGGCGCTGGCTTGTCGCCATTGCCGTGATGTCCAGTGCGATCATGGAGGTGCTGGACACCTCGGTAGTCAATGTAAGCCTGCCGCATATCGCAGGGACTCTGTCCTCGACGGTCGACGAGGCCACCTGGGTCCTCACTTCCTACATTGTTGCCAATGCAATCATCCTGCCGATCACCGGTTGGCTCTCGAACTATTTTGGACGCAAACGATTGTTAATGACGGTCGTGACCGGGTTTACGGTGTCCAGCCTTCTCTGTGGCATGGCGCCCAGCCTTCCTCTGCTGATTTTCTTCCGCGTGGTTCAAGGCATCACCGGCGGCGGCTTGCAGCCTCTTTCCCAATCCGTGATGCTGGAAGAATTTCCCGGAAGGGAACGCGGCAAAGCGATGGCGTTTTGGAGCCTGGGCATTATCGCGGCCCCGGTGCTGGGGCCCACGTTGGGCGGCTGGATCACGGATAACTACTCCTGGCGCTGGGTCTTCTATATCAACCTGCCCATCGGGATCCTCAGCCTGATCATGATCTATCTCTTTGTGTATGACCCTTCGTATATCAAGCGCGGAACCATGCGGTTCGATGCTTGGGGCATGGGAATGCTGGCAATAGGCATGGGCGCCCTGCAGATCATGTTAGATAAAGGACAGGAAGACGACTGGTTCAGCTCCCGCTTCATCAAAACGCTTGCCATCACCGCGGCTGTGATGCTGACGGCATTCATAATTCGCGAATTGCAGACACCGCAGCCCCTCGTCAAGCTGTCGCTTTTCCGGCACCGATCCTTCGCGGTCGGTATCGTGATCACAACGGTGCTCGGGTTTGTGCTCTATGGCAGCCTCGTGTCTCTGCCTCTGTTCATGCAGGAATTGCTTGGCTGGACAGCCGAAACAGCTGGCTTCTGGACCAGCCCGCGGGGGATTGCCACGGCAGTTTGCATGCCGCTCGTGGGCTACATGCTGGGCAAGCGTTGGGACTACCGATGGATGGTGGTTTTCGGATGCCTCATAGGAAGCATGGCGTTCTTCGGCTATTCGAGAATGGACCTGGACTCCGGGACCTGGGACATTCTGGCGCACCAGATCAACCAGGGGATAGGTCAAACGTTCATATTCCTGCCCTTGACCATACTTATCATGGAACCTATCCCGAAGGAAGAAATACCCTACGCGACCAGCCTGTATAGCGTGATGCGCAATATCGGGTCCAGCATGGGAGTCTCCTTTGTGACCACCTTGCTGGCTCGCCGGTCGCAGTTCCATCAGGCCCGTCTTGCCGGCGACATGGCGCTCTCCAATCTACAGTTGCTGCAAGCGCAAAACCAGGCCAGGGCGATGTTCATGCAGCACGGCTCCGGCCCGGTGAACTCCACGTGGCAGGCTCTTGGATTTCTGTATGGCTCGTTACAGCAGCAAGCCAGCTTGCTCAGCTACATCGACGTGTTTCATGTGATGGGCTGGCTGTTCCTGCTCACCGCCCCCCTGGTGCTGCTGATGCGGAAGCCGAAGCGGGACTACCTTCCTTCAACGGCAGTCCATTAAAGCGGTTCTCCAGTTCACGTGGCGTTTCGAGCGGCGTGCAAGTGGACTCCTCATTGCGAATGCGCAATGACAAAGGTCCCTCATGGCAGAGGTTGACGGCGAGATTCGCGGGTCACAGGCCTTCTGCATAAGGGCCGCAATCGGGCGCTGCTCCGGCCGCACGGTTTGGGCAAAATTCATCCGGCAATCGCACTCGATGCGCTGACTATTTTCAGCGGACACCCGATCCGCCGAGCCGTCATCAAGCCGCTGCGCCCCATTCGGAGGGATTAGGTAGAAAACCGCTTCTCCCGCAAGATGGCATGCGGAAAGCAACGAAACAGAAAACCAGCTTAAGGATTCCGGAGACCTCGTCGATCGCTCCGGATAAGTTGCGGGCGGCCGTAACTCCGAGGCGTTGCATTGTTTCCGGCACAGAAAGGGCATCGCCGCCCAGCAGATTCATGAGCTCGCATATCGTATCCATTCGCAGCCCTGCTCTCTGGCAAGCTAGTCCAACCAGGAAGGTCCCCGGGCTCTGCCGGGGGATATTTACCGGCCATCGAGGGGAAAGCGCTCGCGGATTTCGTAACGAGAGCCGGCGGAACCGAGGAAGCTTTCGTAGAGAAGGAATTCCTCGGCGACAAACCGGGTGAAGTTTGGCTGACTGCTTATTCTGGTTTTAAGTTCACGGAGGTCCTCCCGTTGGCCTTTGCCTTTGCTGCGCGCGAGCGTGATATGGGGTTGGAAAGGACGAGCCTCGGGGACGAACCCGCAAAGCTCGGTCGCCGCGGCGACGCGTTGCTGAAGTAAAAGCAGCTCAGGCGTGAGCCTGACACCGGCAAACAGAATCCCGGCGCGATCGAAGAAGCCCAGCCTCTCAAGCCATATGGGAACGGGCGGCAAACGCAGCTTACGCAATCCCGCGACAGTGCATTGGTATTGTTCCCGGCCGGTATTGCCCAGAAACTGCAGAGTGACGTGCCACGACTCGGGCGCCGACCAGCGGAGCGCTTCCAGGTTGGATCGAAGCCGAACCGAGGTCGCCGAGAGCTCGTCGATTACTGCAGCCGCCAGGGGTATCCCAACAAAGAGGCGCATACAGAGATTATGGTAAACGTCTTGTTTGACCCTCAGGGCATTGTTGAGGGAAGATTATGACGATGGGGACATGGCGTGCAACGGGATGCGTGGTCGCGGGACGATAGCGGAGAAGCGGAGGATTGTCGAACAGACGAGAGCATTGTCGGGCCGAGGTCCCAATCCCCAAGAGTCTTCTCACTCCCATGACTGAGCCGCGACTCCGATTTTGGAGCCCTTCATCCATGCTCTTGTTCCGTGGAATCGGCAAGACTCTGTCGCGACTCTCGCCGCTTGTCGCAAAGCCTCCACAAACCCGCGACCGATCGAGGCGTAGTAGCAAAAGGCCCCGTGAAAGATGTCCCCCGCTCCCATAGTGTCCACCAGTTTTACTTGCGGGACTGGCACGATCCCCGAGGTCGCATCGGAAACAAAACGCACTGGCTCAGCCCCCTTCGTGATAGCGATGTTCGTCACGCCGCAGTCTTTCAGGTACTGGAGCACGTCAGCTTCGGTCAGGCACCCCGGCGGCATAAAATCAGCTGAGCAAATTGCGGTATCAACGCTCTTGAGGAGTTCCAGGGTCCCGTCTTTCCAGCTTCCGCCATCGAGCACGACACGGATTCCCCGCGCACGGGCCGCCCTGGACCAGACCTGGCATGCCTGCATGTAATGACCATCGACCAAAACGACAGAGCAATCCTCAAGCACCGCTTCGTCGACCTGCGCGGGTAGCGCGTTGACACGGGTTGCATTGGCTGAGATGATGTTGCGTTCTCCGCTTCCGTTGACAGAAATCGAGGATATGACCGGCGCTTTGTCGAAGCCGGGATTGAGATCGATGAGCCGGATCGAATATCGCTCGAATTCCTCCATGATTACGCCGGCCAGCGCATGGCGCCCGACAACCGTTACCAGCGTTGGCCTTCCTCCAAGGTGACCGAACGCAATGGAGGCATTGGTGGCCGGTCCACCGACGAACACGTCCTGACTGCGTGCCGCGACTTTCGAGTTGGCCGAAGGAAACTCATCCACGCCGTATACAACATCAACCGTCGCGAGTCCCACGAAAATGCCTTTGGTCACAATCCCTCTGTATTCTAACGCCGTTCGCAACCATTCTAGACCCGCCTGCCGCCCGGTTGACGGGCAAACCGAATGGAATGGAGACGTCACTGAAAGCCCCCGTCCCGGCAGCCTGCGCAAAACACTTCGGTGAGTCAGGCGAAAACCCCTGGCGCACTATTTTTGACGCTTGGTGGAGTGACCCCTTTATGATTTCCGAATGCAGGATGAGATCAGTCCGGGACCCGAGGTGACTCCATGACGATTTTTGCGCCGACGTCGCTCGATTCCAAGCCGCAATTGCGCAAAACGATGGGCTTTTGGGATGTGCTGTTGTTCAATATCGCCACGGTGCTTGGGCCTCGCTGGATCGCGGCCGCGGGGCACAACGGCACTTCCTCGATCAGCTTGTGGGTCCTTGCCGCGGTCTTCTTTTTCGTGCCCGGAGCGCTGGTGATCAATGAGCTTTCCTCACGCTTTCCTGAAGAGGGGGGCCTCTACGTTTGGTCCAGGGAAGCCTTTGGACCCTTTCACGGGTTTGTCGCCGGCTGGACCTACTGGATCTATACCGTCTTCTATTTCCCGGGCCTGCTTCTCGCCAGCGCCTCCATGAGCGCCTACATTGTGGGTGGACGCGGCGCCTCACTCGCGCAGGACCGGACGTTCCTGCTGACGGTGTCTCTGGCCATGCTCGTGGTCGCCGTGGTTCTGAACATCATCGGACTGAACATCGGCAAGTGGCTCCAGAATGCGGGCGGCGTGGGAACGTATGTGCCCCTCCTGATGCTGGTAGCAATTGCCGCGATTGTTTCTTGGCGGCACGGTTCGGCAACCCATTTCAGCGCCTCCAACATGTTGCCCACGTGGAACTGGGACACGGTGAACTTCTGGTCGCAGATTGCCTTCGCATTCACTGGCCTGGAACTCGTTTCTGCCATGAGCGGAGAAGTGCGCGATCCGCGCCGGACGCTGCCGCGAGCCGTATTTGGCGCCGGTGCGCTGATTGCCTTTATGTACATTGTCGGGACGTTCGCCATTCTCTCCCTTGTGCCCGCCGCCGATCTGGATCCCCAGAGCGGCGTCTTCAACGCCATTACCGTTGGATCTGTCGCGCTGCGCATAGGCTTCCTGGGAATGCTCGCGGCTATACTGGTCACCGTGGGCAACGCCGGCGGCGTGGGCAGCACCGTGGCCGGCATTGCGCGCGTGCCGTTTGTGGTCGGAATCGATCGCTACCTGCCCGCTGCCTTCGGCTGGATTCATCCTCGCTGGAAGACCCCATATATCTCCATTCTCGTGCAGGCCGTGGTTTCCGGCGCCATTCTGCTGGTGAGCCAGGTGAATGAGACGACGCGCGGGGCTTATCAATTTTTAATCGATGCCGGCATCATCCTCTACTTCATTCCATTTCTCTACATGTTCGCAGCCGTCATCAAGCTGGCACGCCGCAAAGACCGCGGAGAGAATCAGGACGCAGTGCTGGTACCGGGAGGAATTGCCGGCGTTTGGATTTCCGGGAGCCTGGGATTCGCCGTCGTCCTGATCGGCATACTTGTTTCGCTCGTGCCGCCTGGCGATTCCTCAGACAAACTGGGTTTTGAACTGAAGCTGGTCGTGGGCACTTTCGCCTCGGTCCTGCTGGGCCTGATCTTGTATTGGCGTGGCGCCCGAGCAAAGCGGACTGAGTTGTGAGGCAAACCGCGCCGCGTCACAACGAGTCAAGTCCCGGTGGCCCGGCTTAGAGGTCAATTCAAAAAACGGAATTACACGCACGCAAGACAGAGTCTGTTCGCGTCAGATTCTTAGATCGAAGATCGTAAGCAAGAATACTTCAACAATCGCAAAGTAACATCAGGCAGCTTTTAACAGGTTAACCATGTTCTCAATGGCCTTGTCGGCTTTGTGATATGCGGTTTCCAGTTTGCTGTTTGGCCTGCTCGCCGGGTTGGGTTTGTGATGGAAGCGGCTGTTGGCGTGCGGTCCGCATAGGCGCTTGTGGAAGAACAGGAAGAGGAGCGCTACGTCAACGCCTTTGGCCGTCAAGCGGTAAGCGTAGCGGCGGGCATCGCGCTCCAGCAAGCCGTGGCCTTTGAGCTTGCGCAGATCGTAGCGGAGCTGGTTGAGCCCATGATTTTTCGCAGAGAGCTGGAAGGTGGTGAGGACTGCCTCGTGATTCTGTTTGGCCGTCCAGCCGCCGACGGTGTTGCCGCCATGCAGGAGAACCTCCAGCAGCCGGATGATCCTCGGATCGTGGATTTTGATGCCTGGAAACCGGACTGAGCCGATGGTGATGGCCAGAGCGATCCTCTGTAGCAGGCTAAGGCACTGTAAACGAATAACATTTACAAGTGATTGTCGAAGCTGGGATGAATCGTGTAGTTCCATTCGCCATGAAATCTGTCGGGCTTCAAATTGACATGGGCAAACTCTTCATCCG
>JBEKZJ010000206.1:0-8445 GCA_049509995.1 Occallatibacter sp.
CCATTGAAACGGTGCATTTCCACGAGGTCGGCGCGGTCGACACGATCGTCGATATTGTGTGTGCAGCGGCGGGATGCGAAGCGCTCGGCGTCGATCGCTGGCTTGCGTCGCCTCTGAACGTGGGCAGCGGAACGGTCCAATGCCAGCACGGAACGCTTCCTGTGCCGGCGCCTGCCACTCTGGCCCTGCTCGGCGATGCGCCCGTCTATGCGGCCGGCCCGCCCATGGAGCGCGTAACCCCAACCGGCGCGGCAGTGCTACGAATGCTCGATGTGTGCTACCAGCCGCTTCCCGTCCTGCGCATCAAGGCCTCCGGCTACGGAGCCGGCGGCCGCGAAACCCCCGGCCAGCCCAATTTGCTGCGTCTGCTGGTGGGCGAGGAAGAAGCCGCCGAATCTGCCGCATCCGAAGCCATTGCCGTCATCGAGACCGTCATCGACGACTCCAGCCCCCAGTTGCTCGCCTACGTCAGCGAACTGCTGCTCGCCTCCGGCGCCTGGGATGTCTATCGCGTCGCGGTGCAGATGAAGAAGGGCCGCGCCGGCGTGCAACTCACCGTGCTCTGCCGTCCCGATCTTGTGCCCGCGTTGCGCGATCTCATTTTCCGCGAAACCACCACCATCGGCGTGCACTGGAGGCTCGAAAACAAGCTGTCGCTGGCCCGCGAGTTTCTCAAGGTGCAAACCGCGTGGGGCGACGTCAGCATCAAGATTGCCCGCTGGCCCTCCGGCAAAATCGCCAATGCGTCGCCGGAGTATGAGGACTGCCGCCTGCTCGCCACCGGGCACGCGGTTCCCCTCAAGCAGGTGATGCAGGAGGCCATGCGCATCTTCGCAGCCACCACAGAAGGAGCGGCCTCCAGCCCCGCTACCGGAAAGGCAGGGCTCTGATGGACCGCTCTCAATTCGAAACGCTGCTCAACGAAGTGCGCGAAGGCCGCACCGCCGTCAACGAGGCGCTCGACCGCCTCCGCGATCTGCCCTTCGAGGACCTTGGTTTCGCCAAGCTCGATCATCACCGCGCCCTCCGCACCGGGATGCCCGAGGTGATCTTTGCCGCCGGCAAGACCGCCGCGCAGGTGGCTCAGATCTTTGCCCGCATGGCCCAGGCAGGCGGCAACGTTCTGGCCACGCGCGCTTCCGCAGATATGTTTCGCGCCGTCCGTGACGCCGAACCCCGCGCCGAGTACCATGAAACCGCCCGCGCCATTACACTCACCCAGGCGCCTGCCGCTCCCGGCAAGGGAACCATTGCCGTGGTCTGCGCCGGAACCAGCGATCTGCCCGTTGCCGAAGAAGCCGCGGTAACCGCGCGCCTCATGGGCAACACGGTCGAGCTGATCGCCGATGTTGGCGTGGCCGGCATTCACCGCCTGCTGGCGCAAAAGCAATCGCTGCAATCCGCTCGCGTACTCATCGTCTGCGCCGGCATGGAAGGCGCTTTGCCCACGGTCGTAGCCGGGCTGGTGAACGCGCCGGTCCTCGCCGTTCCCACCAGCGTAGGCTACGGCGCGTCGTTTGGAGGGGTGGCGGCGTTGCTCGGCATGTTGAACACCTGCTCGCCCAACGTCGCCGTGGTCAACATCGACAACGGATTCGGCGCCGCCTGCATCGCGTCGCTCATCAATCGCCTCTGATTGGCGGTGCTCGCCGCCCGGCTCAAGCAAACTCCAGCGCTTGTTCCCGCCACAGCGGTTCTCCAATTGCAGCCCATCGAAACCACTCCTGTCGAGTGGCTTCTTCCTTAAGAAAAAGCCACCTTGCACTCTGGCAGCAAGCGCACGTGAATTGGAGACCCGCTTTACTGCGGCGCCTGTATCACCAGATCGTCCGCCAGCTTGAAGCGCACAATTGACTCCGCCGGTATGTTGAGATCGCGGTTGCCGGTCAATCCCGCAAGGGCGGTTCCACCGCCTGCGCCAACCAGGCCGCCCACCACCAGCCCTACGCCGCCGGTGGCCACGCCACCCACCAGCATGCCCAGCCCCGTCCCTCCGCCAATCATGGCCGCCGAACGTCTGCCCTTGCCCTTTTTGCTTTCCGCCATGTCCCGCGACGTCAGCGGATACTGCGTCCCATTCACCGTCAGTGAGGTCAACCGCAGCTCCAGCAGCGATCTGCCTTTGAAGTGTCCCCGCCGATGCGACACAACCACCACGCCGCCCACCGTCGCACCCTTCGGCACCACCGTGCTGTTGTCGCTGGCCAGCACCGGGTCCACCACCTCACCGGTAAATGTGTCCCCCGCTCGGCTGGTTTTTACGTTGATGCGCTGATCGATCCGGATGGTCAGCGCCGTGCCCGCCGGGATGGTCGTATTGACCGGTACCGGAGGCGGTTGCGGCACCGCGGAAACCGTCGGTCCCGAGGGTGCTGGAACGGGTGCCCCAGCCGCGGGCGGTGCCGTCGTCGTCGTGATCGCCTCGGCTGTCTGTCCGGCCGCCGGCGGCTGCACTACCGTCGTTGTCGTGGTCCCATTCTTGTCTACTGTAACCACCTGCTGCGCCTGCCCGGTTTTAGCCGCCTGCTGCTTGGCTTGATCCAGCGCCTTTTCCTGCTTGGATTCGCATCCCGAAAGAATGCCCGCTACCAACACCACCATCAGCACCGGTATCCGTCCCCTGCGAACCAGTGAGCCTGAATTGAACATGGTCGATCCCCTTTCGCTGTGTTTTCATGCCAACACAGACTTGCCCGCAGCCTGAACTCAACGGCCGGGAAATTCTGTATCGAATTGCACTGGTTTTAGGATGCGCATCCATCCGGAAAGGCTGTCTCAAGCGAGTATCTCTTCTCCGTCGGGCACATCTCCCCGCGTCATCCTGCAGGGAGATGGGACGTATGCGCTTGTGTGAACAGGTCTTGGAAACAAGAAACAGGTCCAAAGCACCAATCGGTGATGCAGATCACTGTCCGGCGTCCGTCCGACCGCCAATCATTGTTCATGTACGGAGAACGCCCGCGCGCGGCGCATGGAGGATATTCGTGGCCCCTTCCCGATTGCCGCTGTGGCGCAGGATTTCGCAGATCTTCTTTCTGCTCCTGTTTCTTGCGCTGCTGATTCTCACCTCGCTGCGCCCCACCCCCGGCGCCACAGCGGATATCCATCTCCGCGCCCCGGTGCGTCTCTTCTTCGAGTGGGACCCGCTGGTGGCGGTGGTCAACGCGCTCGCCGGCCACGCCCTCTATCGCGGCCTGCTGTGGAGCCTGCTTATCCTCGTGCCCACGCTCTTTCTGGGCCGCTTTTTCTGCGGCTGGATTTGCCCCATGGGCACCCTGCAACACTTCGTCGGCAATCTGCCCTCTGAGGCCAAGCGCGGCAAGCAGCGCATCGATTCCAACCGCTACAAGCGCTGGCAGACCGGGAAATATGTCGTACTGATCGCCGGCCTTGTTGCCGCCTGCTTCGGTTCGGCGGCCATCGGCTGGCTCGATCCCTTCAGCCTGCTGGTTCGTTCCTTCGGCCTGTCGCTCCTGCCCGCGTTCAACTCCGCCGTCCGCGCCGTTCTCTCGCCTCTCGAACACAGCCACATCGCGGCCATCAAAGCCACCGGCGAAACCCTCCACACCATCCTGCAATTCACGGTGCTCGACTTCCGCCAGCAGCACTTTGCGCAAGGCCTCATCCTGGGCGCTCTGTTTCTCGCCATTCTCGTGGCCAGCCTGCGCGTCACGCGCCTGTGGTGCCGCGGCCTCTGCCCCCTTGGCGCGTTGCTCGGCGCGGTCTCCCGCTGGTCGGTGCTGGGGCTGCATAAGGACCCTGCCGCCTGCGACAACTGCAACCGCTGCCTGCTCAGTTGCCAGGGCGGCGACAATCCCATCGGCGGCGTTCCCTGGCGCAAGGCCGAGTGCCTCATGTGCATGAACTGCGTCGGCTCCTGCCCCCACGACAGCCTCCAATTCCGCTTCTTCCGCAACGAGAAGGAAGTCGCCTCACCGGACCTTGGCCGGCGCAGAACCATCACCGGTCTGGCAGCCGGCGCGGCGGTGGTTCCGCTCTTCCGCGCCAACACCGGCCTCGGCAAAAGCCGCCATGAGCGTCTGCTGCGTCCCCCCGGCGCGCTCGACGAGGAGGATTTTCTCTCCCGCTGCATCCGCTGCGGCGAGTGCATGAAGGTCTGCCCCAACACCGCGCTCCATCCCACGCTCGATCAGGCCGGCCTCGAAGGACTCTGGACGCCCACGCTGGTGCCGCGCATCGGTTACTGCGAGCCCAGTTGCGTCCTCTGCTCTGAGGTCTGTCCCACCGGCGCCATCTGGCAGATTACCCCCAGGGAAAAAGGCTGGGTGGTCGGGGTCGGCCAGCAAAGCCAGCCCGTCCGCCTCGGCACCGCGTTCTATGACCGCGGCCGCTGCCTGCCCTGGGCCATGGCCATCGACTGCATCGTCTGCGAGGAGTGGTGCCCGGTCTCGCCCAAGGCCATTTATGTCCAGGAGGCCCAGGTCATCGACTCGGCCGGCAACACCAAAACGCTCAAGCAGCCGCGCGTCGATCCCAGCCGCTGCGTGGGCTGCGGCGCCTGCGAGTACGCCTGTCCGCTCCAGGAGCACCCCGCCGTCTACGTCACCAGCATCGGCGAAAGCCGCTCGCCGGCCGGCCAGATTCTGCTCAACCGCAAGTAAAGGAGACCGCGCCGTGATCTTTTGCTCGAAGAATTGCCCGAAGAGTTGGGCGCTTGCAGCCGTGGCCGTTTGCATCCTGGCGGCAGCAGCCACAGGCTGCAAGAAAGCCCAGGTCGACGCGTTCCCCGCCTCGGGCGCCGTCACCGGATGGGATAAAACCAGCGACACACGCGTCTTTGCACCCAAAGACCTCTACCAGTACATCGACGGCGGCGCCGACCAGTACATCTCCGCCGGCGTCGTCTCCACCTCCACCTCCGACTACAAATATCAGGGCCAGTTGGAGGCGACAGTTGACGTGTACACCATGGGCGACGCGGCGGGCGCGCGCAAGATTCTCGAAACCGGCCTCGCCAAAGACGCCAAAACCGTTCAACTCGGCGATGCCGGCGTCGCCTACGCGCAGAGCGTCATCTTCCGCAAAGGCCCTTATCTGGTCCGCATTGTTGCTTACGAGTCCACGCCCGGCACGCCGCAGGCCCTGCTGGCCCTTGCGCACGGCGTGGAAGCGAAGCTCTGAACACCAACGCCGCAGCGCCGGCCGCATCAAACGCGAGGATTGCCATGAAAAACCGCCGTGATTTTCTCAAAACCGCCGCCACCGGAGCCGTGCTGCTGGGCTCGTCCGCTGCGGCGGACAAGCTGGGACTGGCCGCCATCCTGGACCAGCACGCCGAGACCGCCAACTCCCGCGTCGTCGTCGCCCGAGATCCGGCGCTCCACGGGCAAAACGGACAACTGGACGAGAAGCATGTCCTCGATCTGCTCGACCGCACCATCGCCGCCTACACCGGGCGCGACCACCCGGTTGAAGCCTGGAAGCGTATCGTGCCTATGGACAAGGTCATCGGCCTCAAGACCAACGGCCTGGGCGGCAAGGGGATTTCCACCCACCTGGCGCTGGTGCTGGCCATCTCCGAGCGCCTGCAGCAGGCCGGCGTCAAGCCCGGCAACATCCTGGTCTGGGACCGCAACGCCCGCGATCTTGAGGCTTGCGGCCTCACCATCTCCACCGATCCAGGCCGCGTCCGCTGCTACGGCTCCGACGTGGCCGGCTTCGAAGATCAGCCGGTAGCGTTCGGCTCGGCAGTGAATGTCAAACTCGCCAAGATTCTCACCCGCGAGTGCGAGATGGTCATCGGCCTGCCCATTCTCAAGGACCACGAAATGTCCGGCGTCACCTTCGCCATGAAGAACATGTACGGCGTCGTCCAGCGCCCGCAGGAACTGCATTCCGGCGGCTGCAACCCAGGCGTGGCTGATCTGAACTGCATTCCGGTGGTTCGTGAGAAGGTCCGCTTCACCATCGGCGACGCCATGACTTCCGTCTATGACGGTGGCCCCGGCTTCCACCCCGAGCGCCTCTGGCAGCCCAACGCCCTCATCGTGGGCGAAGATCGCGTGGCCCTCGATCGCACCGCGTGGCAGATCATCGAGCGCAAGCGCGCCGAAGCCGGCCTGCCCACACTGGAAGCCGTGGGCCGTCCCCCGCGCTACATCGCCACCGCCGCCGATCAGGCTCACAAGTTGGGCTTCAACGATCCCCAACGCATCCATTTGATGGAAGTCTAGCGTATGAGAATTTGACCGGGAGGTTCACCATGGCCGCAGATAACAAGCAGACACCGGAGCCGCCGCACGCTCTCACCCGCCGCGAAGCCATGCTGCAACTGCTCCGCGTTGGCGGTGTCGCCGCGGGCGCGGCGGGCGCGGCCGTCTGGCTCAGCAAGCACAGTTCCCGCCCCGTCCCGGCCCTCGCCGAGCAGGCCCGCCGCGACCATCGCACCGCCGCCGATCCTGCGCTGCCTCATCTTACCGTCGTCCAGGGCGGGGAGCCGCGCGCCCTCGTTCAGCGCGCCCTTGAAGACCTGGGTGGCATCCGCCGCTTCGTCAGCCGCCAGGACGTGGTCGTCATCAAACCCAACATTGCCTGGGACCGCACCCCGGAGCAGGCCGCCAACACCAATCCCGAAGTCGTCGCCGAGGTCGTCCGCCAGTGCTGGCAGGCCGGTGCCAGGCGCGTCATCGTCACCGACGTCAGTTGCAACGAGCCGCGCCGCTGCTTCCAGCGCTCTGGCATTCAGGCCGCTGCCCGCGCCGAGGGCGCCGAAGTCGTTCTTCCCGACCCCGAGCTTTTCCGCGAAGTCGATCTCGGCGGCGTGGTGCTCAAAAGCTGGTCCGTCTTCACGCCCTTCCTTGAAGCCGACAAGATCATCAACCTCCCCATCGCCAAGCACCACGAACTCACCGGCGTCACCCTGGGCATGAAGAACTGGTACGGCATCCTTGGCGGCCAGCGCAACCGCCTCCACCAGCAGATTCACCAGTCGCTCGCCGACCTGGCCAGCTTCATGCTGCCCACCGTCACCTTGCTCGACGCCTACCGCATCCTCGTCCGCAACGGCCCCACCGGCGGCAACCTTGAAGACGTCTCCCTCAAAAAGACCATGGTCGCCGGAACCGACCCCGTCGCCCTCGACGCCTACGTCGCCAAAGCCTGGTGGAACCTCGACCCCGAGCACCTGCCCTATCTGCAAATGGCCGCCGCCCGCGGTCTCGGCTCCGTGGACTTCGAAAAGCTGCCTGTAAAGTTCAGCCAGTTGGGTTAGGGAAGCTGTCCTCGAGGACAAAGGCGCCCGCGGCCGAGCTCGAGGCTCTTTCCAATGCGTCCAATCTGTGTTTGAATTGGTTCGCTCAGTGCGCGCGTGCCTTTCAGCGAACGTAAGCGCCGCCATCATCCAAAAGGGGGCCGCAATGACACAATCCCGAAGAACCTTCCTCAAAGCCGGCGCAGCCGCTGCCGCCGCTTCACTGGCCGTGCCCCGCAATGCGTTCGCCGCGATGGGCACTGACATCACCATCGCCCCCACGCTCACTCAATTCGGTTACGGCGATGTTGAGCTACTGGACGGCCCGCTCCGCCAGCAGTTCCAGACCAATCACGCCTTCTACTTGGCTCTCAATGAAGACAGCCTCCTCAAGCCCTTCCGCCAGCGCGCCGGCCTCCCCGCTCCCGGCGAAGATATGGGCGGATGGTACAGTTGGGCGCCGCTGGGTGACTTGGACAAGCCCGGAGACAATGGCTTCGCTCCCGGCCATAGCTTTGGCCAGTATCTCTCCGGATTGGCGCGCGATTATGCCGCCACCGGCTCCAAACCGACGCAGGAGAAGGTTCACCGCCTGGTCGGCAACTTCGCGCCCGCCATCTCTTCGCACTTCTGGGACGGCAATCGGTTCCCGGCCTACACCTACGACAAGATCTCCATCGGCCTGCTGGATGCGCACCAGTTCGCTGCCGCTCCTGATGCGCTCAAAGTGCTCGACAAGGCGCTGGATTCGGTCTCCGCGCATCTACCGCCTGGCGGCATCTCGCGCGCCGAGCAGTACGCCCGGCCCCACACGGACGACTCCTTCTGCTGGGATGAGCCCTACACCCTAGGGGAGAACTTATTCATCGCCTGGAAGCGCGGGGCAGGAAGCCGGTACCGAGACCTTGCGGTCCGCTTCCTCGCCGACGACTGGTACTTCAACCCACTCGCCGCGGGCCAGAACGTTCTCCCCGGCAAGCACGCCTACAGCCATGTGAATGCCATGAGCAGCGCCATGCAGGCATATCTCGTGCTGGGCAGCGAAAAGCACTTGCGCGCCGCGCAGAACGGCTTCAATTTTCTTCGCACCACGCAGAGCTTTGCCACCGGCGGCTGGGGACCGGATGAAGATTTCCGCGAGCCGGGCAGCGGAGAGGTAGGTGAGAGCCTGACGAAGACTCACTCCAGCTTTGAAACTCCCTGCGGCTCCTATGCTCACTTCAAAATTACCCGCT
>JBEKZJ010000207.1:0-8438 GCA_049509995.1 Occallatibacter sp.
CGCAGAAATCCATCCACAACGAGATATCGAAAGAACCTGACGCTACCGGCGGGACAGGATGCCTATGTCCTCTGAAATCAGCTGCGCGGGTTCACCAAAAACGCTGTCTTGGACAAGGGTGGGACGAGGGCGAGAAGGTAGGAGGTTAAGATGATGGCCAGTTGGCGCAGGATCTGATGAGCGGGCATTCGCGGGGACTCCATTTCGATTCGGCCACGGCGTCCGGGGCAAGGCGAGTTCCGTTTTTGACGGGAGATACCCAATTCCTTGTGAGAGCTTAGGGTCCGAATCGTTCGATGGGAAATGATACTACGGGCGAAATTGGGAGTTGACGGCCGGTAGTATGGTATGTTATGTATGTTCCCATGAGAAATACACAACAATCTGTGAACGCACGAATGATCAGGGACTTCATCCGGACGGCGTATGTGGAACCGGCTCGTCAGCGGCGCGAGACGCTGGTGACGCTGCGTGCCGGTGATATTCACCGTGCCCTTGGGATGCGGAATCGGGTTCCCAACGTTTGCCAGGTGATGGAGTCGAAGCTGCTTGAGAGGGAAGCGGGCGTGAAGGTAAGTTCGCGGCAAGGGCCTCCAAGCGGGCGGGGAACGACGTTGACGGTGACTTACACAGTGGATGAGGCCGGATCTGCATCGGGGTTGGCGGGGGGTGGATCGGCGGCAGGGCATGAGCACCCTGGGGTGGGGCTTTTTCTTGCTTTGCGGGGGGCGGGCACGGAGATCTATGCGGCTGCCGGAGGCGGTGAGAGCTGGCTGGCAGCGGAGCGGGCGCAGTTTTATGGGCCGGGCAAGGACCCACTCAAGTGAGCCGCGTTTATTGGGACACGATGGTGTTTGTTTATTGGCTGGAGAATCATCCCAGTTATGCGCCGCGGGTGGAACATATCTTTCAGTCGATGCTGGCGCGCGGAGACCGGTTTTGTGCCAGTTACTTATTGATCGGCGAGGTGCTGGCCCGTCCGCTCAAAGAGAAGCAAGTGCAACTGGTGGAGCAGATCGAGCAGTTCTTCGATAGCGGGCTGGTTGAGATGCTGCCGTTTGACCGCGCGGCGGCGGGACAATTCGCCAGGTTACGCGCAACAACGAACGTGAGTCCTGCCGATGCGATTCACCTGGCCTGTGCCGCCGCTGCCGGTGTGGATCTGTTTCTCACGCACGACAAAGACCTGCATAAGCTGCAGACCGGTGGGATTCAGTTCATTGTCGGGCTGGATGTGAATGTGTTTTGACGGGAAGATCGAAAGAGTGACTCCAAACACTGAACCCCCAACCTGGATGGGGGGTTCGGTGTTTGTGCGAGTGGATGGTTCAGCTAATGCGCTCGATGGTTACGGATTCGAGGACGACGGGCTTGTGGGGTTTGTCCTGGGAGTTGCGCGGGACGAGAGAGATTTTGGTGACGATGTTCTGGCCTTCAACGACTTCGCCAAAGATGGTGTGGTTGCCGGTGAGCCAGGGGGCGGGGGCGACGGTGAGGAAGAACTGGCTGCCGTTGGTGTTGGGGCCGGAGTTGGCCATGGCCAGCTTGCCGGGCTTGTCGAACTTGTGCATGGAGCCCTTGGTCTCGTCTTGGAAGCGAAAGCCGGGCCCGCCCATGCCGGTGCCGGCGGGGTCACCGCCCTGGATCATGAAGTCGGGAATGACACGGTGGAAGATGGTCCCGTCGAAGAGCTTGCTTTTGGATTTGGCGCGGGTGGTGGGGTGCGTCCACTCCTTCGTGCCTTCAGCCAGCTCGATGAAGTTCTTCACGGTGATGGGCGCGTCGGCCTCGAAGAGGCGAACGGTGATCTTGCCTTCGGTGGTGTTGAAGTGGGCGTAGGTACCTGCTGCTTGGGACATGGAGACTCCTGAGATTTGTGGTCTCCCAGGTCTGAAAATCCAGACCTGGGGCACCCATTCAGTTTGGATTTTTGGTTTCCCACCCTAGGCCGCAAAAAACAAGAACGCGGCGAGGGTGGGGCGCCCTGGGGATCAGTGTTCGGGCGCGGCGGGCAGCGCGGGTTGGACTTTGGGTGCTGCAGGCGCTGCGTCGGCTGGCGGTGGCGGGAGGGGCTGGCCTTCGCGAACGATGGTGACCTTTCTGAGCACCACGGGTGTGAGCGGCTTGTCGTTCGAGTCGCGCTGGACACGGGCGATGGTTTTGACGACCAGGACGCTGGACTCGTCGCACTGGCCGAAGAGGGAGTAGTGCTGGTTGAGCGAGTCGTAGCCCTGCTCGGTGATGAAGAACTGACTGCCGTTGGTGTTGGGGCCGGAGTTGGCCATGGCCAGACGGCCGGGCTGGTCGAAGTTCAGGTTGGGATCGAACTCGTCTTCAAAGGCGTAGCCGGGATCACCCATTCCGGTACCGGTGGGGTCGCCGCCCTGAATCATGAACTCGGGGATGACGCGATGGAAGATGATGCCGTCGTAATAGGGTTTGTGGTGCTGCTTCTTTTTGGTGGCGGGGTCGGTCCAATCGATGGTCCCCTCGGCCAGACCGATGAAGTTGGCGACCGCTTTGGGGGCCTGCTGCTGGTAGAACTGGCAGGTAATGCGGCCCATAGAGGTGTCCATGACCACGGTAGGGCCGTTGGGATAGATGAGCGCGGCCTGGGTGGCCTGGGGCGCGTCAGGGAGGTCTTCAGGCGGCTTGGTGGCGGGGGTTTGTGCAGTTACCGAGGCGGCAAAGGCCATAACCAGAGAGGAAGCGAGAAGCGCGTGAGAGAGTTTCATGCCGTGTTTGAGGGTAAATCATGCGGCGGGTGGGGTGCTAGAGGCTGACGGGGAGGATGTATCGTATCGTCATGAGTGTTCCCCGGATTCAACTTGCTCTCAGGCGCCTGGCCCCGGTGGTGTGCGTGTTTTGTTGCCTTGGAATCTCTGCCGCGGCGATCTGGGCGCAGGCAGAGAAGGAGCCGGCTGCCGGCGAGAAGGCCGCTACCGGCGATAAATCCGCAGCCGGCGATAAGGCCGCGGCGAGCGACAAGTCCAGTGCGGCGGACAAGTCCACGCTACCTCCGCTGCCCGCGGATGCGCACGTGCAGCAGTCGATGGAGCTTGACGGCAAGACGCTGCGCTATACAGCGACCGTGGGCGCGTTGCCGGTGCGCGACGGGGACGGGAAGACCGCCGGGCATGTGGTTTTGACGGCGTATACGGTGGAGGGCGAGAACCGGCCGGTGACCTTCGCGATGAACGGCGGGCCGGGCGCGTCGTCGGTGTATTTGAATTTTGGCGCGATCGGGCCGAAGCATTTGCAGGTGGGCAATGAAGGCGACAGTCCGTCGGATCCGGCGGTACTCAAGGACAATGCGGGCACGTGGCTGGATTTTACGGACCTGGTGTTCATCGATCCGGTGGGCACGGGATTCAGCCGGGCGAGTGTGCCGGAGGCAGATGCCAAGAAGCTCTTCTATAGCACGACGCCGGACATCGAGTATCTTTCGCGAATTATTTACGACTGGCTGGTGAAGAACAACCGGCTGGGCTCGAGGAAGTACCTGGTGGGCGAGAGTTATGGCGGGTTTCGCGGGCCGCGCGTGACCTATTACCTGCAATCGCAACTGGGAGTGGCTCTGAACGGGGTGGTGCTGGTGTCGCCGTATCTGAATCCTACGATTGAGGACGGGGGCGACCTGTCTCCGGTGCCGTGGATGATGACGTTGCCTTCGATTACCGCGGCCCACCTGGAACGCGAGAACAAGCTGACGCCGCAGACGATGGCCGATGTGATTGCCTATGCGCGCGGGGAGTATGCGACGACGCTGCTGAATGGACGCTCGGACCCCGAGGCGACCCAGAAGATGATTCAGCATGTGACGGAGCTGAGCGGGCTGGACCCGGCTTTTGTGAAGTACTCGGGAGGCAGGCTGGAGACGCGCGCCTACCTGCGCGAGGTGTTTCGCGAGCAAGGCAAGCTGGGGTCAGTGTACGACTCGAATGTAACGTCGTTCGATCCGTTTCCGTTTTCGCCGGAGCAGCGGGCGAGCGATCCGATTCTGGCCAGCATCATAGCGCCGATGACCACGGCGATGGTGGACTTTGTGACGCGGACGGTGGGCTGGAAGGTGGACGCGCGGTATAACGCGCTCTCGTATGACGTGGGCCGGCTGTGGGAACGTGGCAACGATCTTCGGACAGGCTCGGTGCCGCAACTGCGGGAGGCTGTGGCGGCCGATCCGAAGCTGCGGGTGCTGATTGTGCATGGGTGGAACGATCTCTCCTGCCCGTTCATGGGATCGGTGCTGACGGTGGACCAGATTCCGGTGATGGGGGATGCGACGCGGGTTGCGGTGCGGGAGTATCCGGGTGGGCATATGTTCTATACGCGTGAGTCGAGCCGGGCGGAGCTGCGCAAGGATGTGATGGAGATGTACGGGAAGCACTGAGAATGCAGGGAACAGGGAGTAGGGAATAGGAAACCGGGGCGGAGGATCAGGGAACAATTGTTTGCAGCCCCAGGGCTATGGGCCTGGGGGTTCCCGGCCCACTTGAATTGAAACAAAACAGAAGAACAGCAACGGAAGTGTTGCGGCTGGCTCCGGGCGCGGCGAATTTCCCATTGACGTTCTACCCATAGATAGGCTATACATCGATCCATGGCCAAGAAACCCGATCTTCTGCCTGGAACTTTGGACATGCTGATCCTGAAAACGCTGACCCGTGCGCCGCTGCACGGATACGGGATCGCGCTGTCGATCAAACGACTCTCCGACGATGTACTTACTGTGGAAGAGGGATCGCTTTACCCGGCGCTGCAGCGGCTGTTGTTGCAGGGGTGGGTGAAGGCGGAGTGGAAGATGACGGAGACCAACCGCCGGGCGCGGTTTTACACGCTGACGGCGGCGGGACGGAAGCAGTTGGGGATTGAGCTGACCGAGTTCGAGCAGATGATTGCGGTGATTGGGCGGGTGTTGCGGGATGCGCAGGAGGCGTAGATGAATGCGGTGAGCCGTTTTGTGAGGAAGGTTTCGATTCGGCTTGAACGCGAGCGGTTTGGGCGCGAACTGGACGAAGAGATGGCGTTTCATCGCGAGGAGACGGAAAAGGAGTTCATCGCGGGCGGGATGACGGCGGAGGCCGCGAAATATGCGGCGATGCGGCAGTTCGGCAACGCGACGCGGCTCAAAGAGAAGAGCCACGAGACGGTGGGATTCAAGGCGGAGACGGTGGTGCAGGACCTCAAGTTTGCGCTGCGGCAACTGAGGAAGAATCCGGGGTTCGCGGCGACGGCGATTCTGATTCTGACGCTTGGCATGGGCGTAAGCGTGGCGATTTTTTCGTTTGTGGATGCGGCGCTGCTTGAGCCGCTGCCTTATGCCGCGCCCAACCGTTTGATGGACGTGGCTGAGCAGAGCGCGATGTTTCCGCGATCGAATCTGTCGCGTGCTGACTATGACGACTGGGAGCGGCTGAATCACTCCTTCAGTTCGCTGGAGGCGTATGGTGGCACCGGATTTCTTTTGCGCACGCCCTCGGGCCCGGTGCCTGTGCCTGCGGGACGGGTGAGCGATGGCTTCTTTCGCACGCTGGGCGTGAAGCCGATGCTGGGGCGGGACTTTCTGCCTGGAGAAGACCGGCCGGGCGGGCCTAAGGTCCTGATGCTGTCGTACGGGACATGGCTCACCCGGTACGGCGGGCGGCGCGATATTGTGGGCCAGGCAGTGAACCTCAATGAGGATTCTTACACCATCGTCGGGGTGCTGCCGCGCGAGTTTTCCTTTGCGCCGCGGCCACTTGCGGATTTCTGGGTTCCGCTGCTCGACAAGAACGGTTGCGAAGTGCGCCGCAGTTGCCACAATCTCTTCGCCGTTGGCAGGCTGCGCGACGGAGTGACGCCCCGCGCGGCACTTGAGGAGATGAAAGCGATCGCGGCGCAACTGGCGGTGCAATATCCCGGATCGAACCAGGGCCAGGGCGCCAGTGTGGCGCCGCTCTCGGAATTGATTGTGGGCAAGGTGCGGCCGATTCTGCTTACGCTGTTGGGCGGGGCTGGACTCCTGCTGCTGATTGCCTGCGTAAATGTCGCGGGCCTGATGCTGGTTCGTTCAGAGGCTCGCAGACGCGAGATTGCCGTGCGCGGCGCATTGGGCGCAACGCCGGTGCGTCTGGTGCGGCAGTTTGTAACCGAGGGGCTGCTGCTTGCGGCCGTGGGCTGCGGTGCGGGAATTCTCACGGCCGGCTGGATGATGACGATGCTGAAGCGGCTGGTTCCCAAGACGATGATGGATGGAATGCCGTTCCTCAGTGGAGTCGGCATCAACGCACATACCGGGATGTTTGCGGGTGCGATTGCGCTGATGGCCGCGCTGTTGATGGCCGCGACCCCGGTGCTGCGGTTGTCGTTTCAGGACCTTCGCGACGGGCTCGGCGATGGAGGCCGTGCCGCGGCGGGCAGATTCTGGCGCAGGATGGGAGCCAACCTGGTCGTCGTGGAACTCTCGGTGGCCATGGTGCTGCTGGTGGGCGCGGGCCTGCTGGGAAAGAGCCTCTACCGCCTGCTGCATGTTGAGAACGGCTTCGACACAACCCATCTCGCCACGGTGCAGGTGGCAGCGCCCGACAGCAGGTATTCGAAGCCTGAACAGAAGGTGGCTCTGTTCCGCGCGATCGATCACCGCCTGTTGAGCCTGCCGGGAGTGCAATCGGTGGGGATCACGAGCGACCTGCCGGTGCAGTGCAACTGCGATACCGATTGGATACGCATTGTGGGCAAGCCCTTCCATGGCGAACACAATGAGGTGGACCAACGCGATGTTACCCCGGGCTATCTGCCCACTCTGGAGGCGAAGCTTGTGCGTGGCCGCTTGTTCACCGAGGACGACGATGCCTCGCAGTCGCGGAAGATCGTAATCAACGAGGCGCTGGCGCAGAAATACTTTCCCGGTGAAAACCCCATCGGGCAAAAAGTGGGCACCGGCGATCTTGACCCGAAGTCGATCAGGGAGATTATCGGCGTGATCGCGAATGTGCGCGAAGGTGGATTGGACGACGAGTTATGGCCGGCGGAGTATGAATCCATCTACCAGGACGCCGACACCTTCTTTGCCGTGGCGGTGCGCACCACGCAGGACGAGAAGGCAGTGCTGCCGGTTCTGGTGAAGGCACTGCATGAAGTCGATTCGAACCTGGGCACCTATGGGGAGATCACGATGACTGACCAGATTGAAGGCACGCAAACGGCGCTGCTGCACCGCCTATCCACCTGGCTGGTGGGGGGATTTGCGGCGCTGGCGCTGGTGCTGGGGGTGGTGGGGCTGTATGGGGTGATCGCCTACTCGGTGAGCCAGCGGACGCGGGAGATTGGCGTGCGCATGGCGCTGGGGGCGCAACGAAGTTCTGTCTATCAGCTCATCTTCAAAGAGGCGGGGCGTTTGATTGCGGTGGGGGTGGTGGCGGGTCTGGCCGCATCAGTGGGAGCGGCCATGCTGATGCGCAAGCTGCTGTTCGGGGTCCAGGCGTGGGATGCGGGGACGCTGATTGGCGTGGCGGTGGTGCTGGCGGTTTCGGCGCTGCTGGCGAGCTACTTTCCGGCGCGGCGGGCGGCTTCGGTGAATCCGACCGAGGCGCTGCGGGCGGAGTAGCGGTTGGCGACTCCAGCGTGGCGACGGAGGGAGAAGAAAAGGCGCAAGGATGGGCACCCGGAGATGGCGGCATGCGGGAGCACATGCGCAGGGGTTGGTGGCACGACCGAGATTTTCAGCTTGTATGCGCTTGATTTCGCAGCGTTGTAACCTTCTATTCATCTTGGCCCGGTAGCCTCTTTTAAGGTGAGCGCCAACGTGCCAGAGATTTCCATCTCCCAAGCTCCATTTCAGCCTGAACCGAGCCCTCCAGACGGGCAGCACCCGGCTGGGGCGGCCGCGGCGGAGGGTTCGGCGATTCGGCAGTTCCTGCTGTTGCGGGGGAATTCGGCGATTGCGGACAGGGGCTTTCATTGGCTGATGGTGCTGTGCGCGCTGAGCATCTTCGGCATCGTGGCGCTGATTGCGACGGAGCTTGTGGTGCGCTCACACCTGGCGTGGAGCCAGTTCGGCTTCGGCTTTTTCTTCAAGGCGTTCATCGATCCCGACAGCAAGCTGCCGATGTACTGGGACCCGGTGAACGGTCATTTCAGCGCTTTGCCGTTCGTCTACGGCACGCTGGTATCTTCGTTCCTGGCGTTGCTGCTGGCGGTTCCGCTGGCGATCGGCGTGGCGGTGTTTCTGACCGAGATGTGTCCGCGCATGCTGAGGGCGCCTTTGGCTTTCGTGACCGAGTTGCTGGCGGCGATTCCGAGCGTGATTTATGGATTGTGGGCGGTGTTTGTGCTGGTGCCGCTGCTGAGGGAGCACGTGAACCCCTGGCTGATCAAGCTGCTGGGCTGGACGGGGTTCTTCAATGACGACAATCCGACCGGGCTGGGCTTTGTTGCGGCAGGAGTGATCCTGGCGATCA
>JBEKZJ010000208.1:0-8391 GCA_049509995.1 Occallatibacter sp.
TGTTGGATGGATGCGCCCATCTCCGTCAGCAGCGCCTCGATCCGCTCGACCTCGATCCGCCGAAGTTTGGCTACGCTGGCCCACTGTGCCATCCTCTCGCCGTCGGCGGAGGCTTCTGGGGATAGTTCCATCCACCTGTTCTCGTTCTCGCGGGCAACCAGGAGTGCGGCAAGCAGTTCGTCGCCGCGCCTTTTTCTGAGTGGGGTCATCAAGGCTGATTTTACTAATTCTCCGTGCATGCCGGCGGAATCAAGGAAAATGGCAGTTTGGAGTCCGGCCCTCCGACGGGCTCGTTTCTATGCCCCACGATCAGCTGCAACGATGTAGATGGTAGCGGGAACCTGTGACGCGGCAATTCATGCAACAGCATGCTGCACGATTGGCGACCCGCGCTGGCAGACATAAACTGGGAAGGGCAAAAATGCGAAGGGAAGGGAAGCGATGAGCGATTCGGATATGCAAGCGGAATTGGAGCGCCTACGGGCAGAAAATGCCCAGCTCAAGAACAAAGACAGGGGCGGCTTAAGCCTGAAGGTAAGTGAAAAGGGCGCGGTCTCCTTGTACGGCATGGGGCGCTTTCCAGTCACGCTTTACAAGGAACAATGGCTCCGTATTCTCGCCAGCGCTCCCCTGATAGAGGCGTTCATCCGTGAGAACGAAGGCAAACTCAAGACGAAGGAATAGGTTCAACCCCAACACTGCTGATGTCAGCGCCAGAGCCTTTCAAACCGTGCCGGGTTTGTCGCGGTGTACCTGACAATGTGTTGAATGTTCCGGTGCCCCAGATAATCCTGAATCAGCCTGGTATCCGCGCCCTGGTCGGCCAGAGCGAAGCCGCACGCGTGCCGTAGCATGTGCGGATGGGCGAGCAAGGGAAGGGAAGCGGCGGCGCTCAGTTTTCGCAACGCCAGGTTGACCGTGGAGCGGTGTAACGGCTTCAGCCGCTCGCTCACAAAGAACGCTTTGCCGGCCGGCTTCATCCTGGCGCGTTCTTTCAGCCATGCGCCGATGGCCCGCAGTTCGTCGCCTCGCAGCGGCTTCGTCGTCGATAGCCCGCCCTTCAATCGGGCAACGTGCAGGACGCGGCTTTCGGTGTCCACCTGGTCGAGCCTCATGCAGCAGGCCTCCGATACGCGCAGACCATGGCGGAACATCATCAGCAGCAGGCAGCGGTCGCGTGCGCCGTTCCGGCTCCCCTTGGCCGCCTCGAGCAACCGCTCAACCTCGCGCCCGGTGAGGTGCTTCCGGTGGCTGGCATCCCCACCCACATTTCCGTTGTCGCGGCCGTTCATCGTTTGTCGAGAGTTCCCCCCGTCGAAAACCCCTGAAACCCGCGTAAACAGGGCAGGGGACTTTTCAACTATCTACAAAATGGACTATTTTGTCGAGACTTTGCTTGTGCCGGCGCGCAGGAAGGGAATTGACGACTTGTGACGATCCAGGAACTACGGGAATCCGGGACGCTGCGGCGTTTGAACTAAACCGCTGGCGCGGCGGACGCTGCGCATGCGATACTTCCGACATAGTGGTCTGCCACATGCTTCGAATCACATGCCTCCTGCGTCTAGTATCTCCTTATTATTCTATTGATTGCAGACAGGGATCGATTGAATTCCCATAACCTCACCGCATCTGCCGCAAACGCCAGCGGCTCAGTTCAAACGATCCTATCGAAACTGCCCCGACCGAAAGAACTGGGCTCAACCCTGCCTCGTCTGCCGGGGCAGTCCCGATAGGAACCTAACGTTTTCCGTTACCAACCCGTGGAACGCCTGTCCTGTCGACGAGTGACTCGGCGGATTTTCCTTCAATTGAGCATTGGTGTGGCTCACGGTTCGAGTCGACGATCATCCATAGCGAATGCTGTTTCCTATTTCGTGCGCGGAACTCATACCACTTTTCCACACCCCGGATGACTCTTGCGCATCTGTTTCGCACAGTTTTCCAGGAGCGGTCACACTCCTGCGTTCTAGACTGTCTTTGACCGTCTTATCCTATGTCGCGAAAAGAAAACAAGAAGAATGGTCCAGCGTCAAACGCGGTCCCCAATGTGGGGGGCGCAGATCTGTTGCAGGAAGAAATTGAGCGGGTACGGGAGCTGATTGCCGACAGGCATTCCAAGTCCGCTCTGCAGCATGCCAAGGCTCTCTACAAGCACTGCTCAACGGCCGAGTCGGAAGCCCTGCTGGTCGATGCCTACAAGGCTCGCATCGACGATCTGCTCAGGCTGGGAATGATCGTGGAGGCCAAGACCCTGCTGGGGATTGTGCGGGAACGGTTCCCCTCCGCACTATCGCGATTGACGGGACTCGGCCGAGAGATATGCGCGCAGGATGGCAAGCTGGAGGAAGTCGTCGCACCGCTCGCCGATCGAGAGCTTCCGGCCGAAGTGCGCGACCGCATTGAAACCTTCATCCGGCAGCGGATCTGGGACCTGCCCGCTCTGGGCTCGGTTTCGTCGCTGCCGCCGGAGCATACCCTGCGCACGGCCGCATCGGCGCTGGCGGCTGTGTTCCAGGCGGTGACTACGGGGCCGGTGGAGGACGCGGTTCTGGCGCTGCCGGAGGTGTCGCGGCGCAGCCCTCTGGCATCGTGGAAGGCTCTGATCCGGGCGATTGCCTGCTACCACCGGCGCGAGGATGAAGAATGCGGCAGGTGGCTCCAGACGATTCCGATCGATTCTGTCCCAGCGCGCCTGCTTCTCACATTCAACGTCATGCTGAAGTCGAAGCCCGCGGCCGGAACCGATCCCAAATTAGGTCTGGCCGGGCAGAGGCTCATTGCCGCGGCTGGAGATCATGGCGCGGCTTTGCGTTCCGCTCTGACGGATCTGGAAGATGCGCTGCAGGCAAAGAAGCAGAAGCGAATTCTCGAGGGGGCACGGGCCGCGATGGCCGCAAGCGATCACTGCAACGCGGCGACGCGGGAACGCCTGCGCCAACACATTGCCGTGCGAAGTGGAATGCTGGACATCGAGCCATCGGCTATCAACGCGGCCGTGGGCGGCGCTCCACGATGGGACGCTTACTACTTCCGCCTTCTGGCAAGGTCACTGGAAGACCAGCACAATGTTAATGACTACGCGGAAGCGACATCGATCTGGGCGGACTTTCGCCGCGAGGCCATCAAGGAGAACTGGTTTGCCCCAGGCGGCCTTGAGGATGGCGTTCTGGCCCTGCACATGGCGCATTTGATAGAGAAGGCGCCCGACGATGTTATCGAGGATCTGAAGGCCGAGATGGCCAATTATCGGAAGCCCGGCCAATGGAAAAAGGACGACGGAGGAGTGCCCTCCGCGAAGACGCTGTATGAACGCGCCTGCAAGGCCGACCCTCATCCGGAAGCATTCCAGGCATCGCTGAGCTGTGCCCGTAAGTACGGAACCTGGCAGGAGGCCGACGAGGTGGCCGAGCACTGGCGAGAAGCGCGGGCCGCGGATATTCAACCTTTGCTTTACCTGATGGAGTCCGCGGAGAAGCGCAATGCATTCAAGAAATCGTTGAAGTATCTGGAAGAGGCGGAACATCTCGACCGATTGAATCCCGAGGTTCGGCGGGCAAGGCTGCGGCTCTTGCTTGCAGCGGCCTTGCGGCATCTGCAACAGCGCAAGGCTCACTTGGCGCTGGGTGGAATCGAGCAGATTGAGACAGTGCCCGAGGTACGGCCAGGGGAGATTGCCGCATTGGCCGCGGCGCTGCGCTGGTGCGCGGCCACGATGGGCAGGGACAAGGCCGTCCAGAACGAGCAGGAAGCTGCTCTGAACACATTGATGGGCAGCGTGGCCGCGCATCTGCTGATGGTGTCTGCGGCGGAAAAGGCGGAGATGCTCTTTGCGGTCTCGTCGAAAGTGTTGAAAGTTGCAAAGATCTCTGCCACCGAGCTGCTGGGTGGCGTAGCCAGAGCCAGCGCTCTGGGCGAGTGGGCCGGTCTGCGCATCGCCCTGCCGCGTGAGTGGATCGATCCAATGATTGCCTCGCTGAAGACGCCAGACTGCCCGGCGGATGCGGCCCAGATGCTGGCCGTCGGCGAGGCTGCCTTGGACAGCTATTCAGCGGAACTGGGATATGCCGTCTCGGCGGCGGGACTGGCCAGCGGCAGTGCGAACGCGGAGTTCCTGTTCCTCCGCGCCCGCTCTCTGCCACTCCAGGCCTCATTCAGGCGGGAGGGCTGCATAACTGCATCTCTGGAACTGGCTAGGCGGGAGCGCAACACCGTACTGGCGGGAAGAATTCTGGATCATCTGAACGGGAAGAAAGAGAACGAACGCAAGCGCTGGAGGCTCGGCTCCGGAATGGGAGACGACCCAGGGATTGCCAGCCGGGCCGTTTCACCGGAGTTGCTCGGGAAAATTCTGGAAGAAGAGCAGGCCCTGAAGCCGTTTCCCGGCTACAACTCCGGCAAGGATCCGAAATATGCTGAGGAGCTTGGCTATTCTCTGTGCGATTGCCCGAAGTGTCGGGCAAGACGCGGCGAGGCGAATAAGGATGGCTACGAGTATGTCGACGACGACGACTTCGACGACGAGGGCGGTTTCGTGGGACCGGGAACCTCTTCGAATCCGGATTTTGTCAAGGGAATTGGGAAGCTGATGGGCCTCTCCGACGCGGCAGTCAAGGAACTGAAGAAAGCCTATGCCAGCGGCGAAGATCCCAAAACCGCCCTTGACAGAATTCTGGGTGAAAGACTTTCCCCGCCGGAATCTCCGGCATCGTCCAAGAAGAATGAAAAGTTTGCAAAGGCTGTGCCGGCTGAGCAGGGCAGTTTGTTTTAGGGTGAAACGATGAAACTGAGTGCGTTGCCAATTCCCGATCCCTATGCCGTGCTGGGCCTTGGCCCCGGTGCGGAGGACGAACAGATTCGAGCCGCCTATCTGGCCAAACTCAAGCAGTTTCCGCCGGACAGGTCGCCGGCCGAGTTCGAGCAGGTTCGCGACGCATACGAGCTTCTGCGCGACCGGCGCAGGCGCGCACAGCACACGCTGTTTTCTGTCAATCCGGAGGCGCGTCTGGAATCCCTGCTGGATAACATGGACAGCGATAGACAATTCGCCGGCCCCGGTCCGTGGCTGGCGGTTCTCAAGGAAAGATAGATGGAAATGGAAGAAGATAACTCCTCCGCGGGGTCTTCACCCGAAGCGCGGGAACGGATAGTACGCGGTTTCGAGGCGTGGCTCGATCGAAATCTCGACCGCGCGATAGCCGATGAGCAACCGCCGCAAGGATTAACCGCCGGGCTGCTCGCTGCGCTTAAGAACGGAGATCCGCTTCCGCCGCTGGAGAGCGAGCAGCCCGGCAGCAGCGGCTGCGACCTTTATTCTCTGTGGGCGGCCATGACCGCGCTTACGCAGGAAGTCCGGCTTCAGGGCCGGACCTTCAAGCAATTGAATGAAACCCTCAGTCAGAGCGCGCAGAGCCTGGAAGTATCCGCCGGTGAAGCAAGGGGCGGCGGGGAAGATGCCCCAGCCGAACATGCTCGAATCCAGCAGTCTGAAGCCCGGCAGCCGCGCAACCAGGAGATTCGCTTGCCCCTCAATGTTCTGCTCGATCTGCGCGACCGGGTGGAGCGGGGAGGGAACACCGCGCGCAACGCCGCCGAGGAACTGGCTCCAAAACGGATGCCGCGGTTGGCGCGCTGGCTGGGTGTGGGCGCCAGATACGCGGGCCACACCCAGGAGATTCTCGCCGCGCTCTCCCATGGCTATAGCCTCACGCTGGACAGTCTGGACGAAGCGCTTGTGGACTCGAGCGTCAGCCGGATTGCATGCCAGGGACAAATCTTCGATCCGCAACGTATGACGGCTGTCGATATTGAAGAAACCAGCTCCGTGCCCGAGGGAACTGTTGTCGAGGTCTACCGCAACGGCTACGAGTGGAATGGAGAAGTCTACCGCACCGCCCAGGTCAAGGTGGCGCGCAACCCTGTGAGGAAATCTGAATGAGCGATTTGGGCGATTTGATTGTTGGCATCGATCTGGGTACGACTAACTCCGAGATAGCGGCATTCGTCGATGGCAAAGTGACAATTCTCGGCTCGGGCAACAGGAATATGCTGCCCTCGGTAGTGGGTCTTTCCCCATCGGGAGACTTGCTGGTAGGAGAGGCGGCGCGCAATCAGTTAATGCTCTATCCCGACCGCACGGTTCGCAGCATCAAGCGCAAGATGGGCAGCGACGAGACCGTTACG
Organism: Occallatibacter sp.; assembly: GCA_049509995.1. Classification (GTDB taxonomy): domain Bacteria; phylum Acidobacteriota; class Terriglobia; order Terriglobales; family Acidobacteriaceae; genus Telmatobacter. The sequence goes on from JBEKZJ010000208.1 coordinate 6,184, forward strand.
CTGGGAGACCGCCAGTTTACGCCGCCGGAGATCTCGGCACTGATCCTGCGCGAGCTTGTATCCTGGGCCAGCCAGCAACTCGATCGGCCCATTGCCAAGGCGGTCATCACCGTTCCCGCCTATTTCTCCGATGCTCAGCGCCAGGCTACGCGCGAGGCAGCAACTCTGGCAGGTCTGGAGGCGGTCCGCATTTTGAATGAGCCGACGGCCGCAAGCCTGGCGTATGGAGAAGGCAGCCGTCACACCGCCATGGTCTACGATCTGGGCGACGGAACATTCGACGTCTCGATTGTCTCGCTCGAGGGCGACGTCACCGAGGTGCTCGCCAGCCATGGCAACAATCGCCTGGGCGGCGACGACTTCAACGATCTGCTTGCCGAGCATCTGCTCAGCGAATTTCAGTCGCAACACGGAATCGATCTGCGCAGCGGCCATCCCGTGGCCCGTGCGCGTATCTGGTGGGCCGCCGAGGAGGCCAAGCGCCGCTTGAGCTTCGATCCGGAAGTGATTGTTCGCGAAGAAGCGCTGGCCACGGTCGACGGGAAACCGCTGCATCTGGAACTGGAAATCGAGCGCGAGGAGTATGAGGACATGATCCGTCCCCTCGTCGAACAGACGCTGGAACATATGTCCAAGGCACTTGCCGATGCCGGCAAAGGTCCCTCGGAGTTGGATGCGATTCTTCTGGTGGGCGGCTCGACGCGCACGCCGCTGGTGGCGCGGATGATCGAGGAACGCACCGGCTTGACGCCGCGGGAAGAGATACATCCAGACCTGTGCGTTGCCCTGGGCGCTGGTGTAATGGCCTCGCGACTCGCTGGCCACGAGGTCGAACGGGTGCTGGTCGATGTTACGCCGTACTCATTCGGCGTGTCCTTCCTTGGCGATCGGGGAGGCGTCCCTTATCCGCACTGCTACAAGCCGATCGTCCGACGCAACACCCCTCTTCCCGTCACCCGCAGCGAGCGCTTTTACACCAGTCATCCATATCAGGAAGAAGTCGATGTCCGCGTGTATGAAGGCGAGGATGAGGATGCGCTTCGCAATATCCTGGTGGGCGACTTCACCGTCAAAGGCCTGACTCCCATGCGCGATTTCAATGAAGTGATTTGCCGCATGAGCCTGGATCTGGACGGTATCCTCAACGTAACCGCGATCGAGAAGAAGTCGGGATTGTCCAAACGCATCACCATCGCCCGCGCCCTGGAAGCCAAGAGCGAAGCCGAAATTGCCGCCGCCCGCAAACGTCTCGAAACCCTCTACGCCACCCGGCAGGACGACGATCTCAGCGATGAGCGCAATGAGAACAATGATCTCGCCGAGTTTGACGACGGGAATGCGCCGCAGATCGAGGGCGAGGTTGATTTCACTGTGCATCCTGCGCCGAATGACGCAGCGGTGGCCGAGGACGATTGCAGCGCTGCCGAGGACGAGGGCCGGAAGATGATTGAGCGCTCCCGCCTCCTGCTCGACAAAATCCACGACGAAGACCGTGAGGAAGCGATCGACCTGAATCAGGCGATCGAATTCGCAATCGAGAATCACGATGCCGCTGCACTCAAGCAGGCCGTTCACGATCTGCGCGAGATGCTGTTCTTTGTCGAGGGCCGCGTATGAAGGACGATCTTCGCAGCCCGGCCTCTTGTCCAGTCTGCCGAGCTCGTTTTCGTGGCTCATCGCAGTGCTCGCGTTGCGGCGCCGACCTCACCGCGCTGATGCTGCTGGTAACTCACGCCTACGTCATGCGCCAGGCCGCCCGGCAATCGCTGAGGCAAGGCGATTGGCAAGCTGCGCTGAACTCCGCTCAGGCAGCACAGCGATTGCATTCCACCCCAGAAGGCTGTCTTCTCAGCATTATCTGCACCACAGCGTCCAACCCACTTTCCGGACAACCTCAGAGGCCGGCTTGAGCCAATGCCGATCCGCGCTGTGCACACCCATGTTACGCAAGACTGCGTAATGGGCATTGGGTTGATGCAACAAAGCTCACAAGTGACGTTCAACGGAGCAGGGAGAGTGCGCCAGGAACGGGGCCCAACTGCATTGAAATCCATTGCTTATGGCCCTCTTCTGAGGATTCGTACCCTGAAGTGTGCGTCCAGCGAAGGCTGGCATGATCAGTGGGAGCAAGTCCCACCGGGGTAAAAGTCCAAGCCCCGTAGCTTGAATAGCAGGAAGGACGGAAACCGAACATCCTGAAGCCTATTG
>JBEKZJ010000209.1:0-8245 GCA_049509995.1 Occallatibacter sp.
TGAGCACTTGGTCAGCTTTGACAAGAAGGCGGTATCTCTACTGAAGTCGCAAGGCAAGCGAGCTCGACTTCTCTCATGAGTCATCACATGAGATGCGCTTCGACGAAGTAAGCGCCGTCTACGCCCTCTTCGGCCAGTTTTTCATCGGCGTCCGCCTGTCGGTAGAAATACGAGCCAACTTAGAACTTATCCGTAAATAGTGTCAAACTTGATTCTGGACGGTAGAAAGTCAGAAGCAGAGGGTACAGTCTGGGCGAAGATACCGAACAGGATGGCACAAATAAAGTCGTGGACGGTATCGGACGAGTTTTGGGCGAAGGTGGAGTCCCTGGTTCCAACAGTGGAGCGGCCAGCAAACCGGCAGTATCAGCGCAGGCCGGGCGGCGGGCGGAAGCCGATGCCGGCGCGGCAGGTCTTTTCCGCCATCGTCTACGTGCTGCGCACCGGTTGCCAGTGGAAGGCCCTGCCCCGCGAGTTCGGCAGCGCCAGCGCGGTGCACAAACATTTTCAGCAGTGGCAGCAGGCGGGATTCTTTCTCCGTCTGTGGCGCGCCGGACTGGCCGAATACGACGAAATGGAGGGCATTGCCTGGGACTGGCAAAGCATCGACGGGGCGCTGGGCAAGGCTCCGCTGGCTCAACAGTGCGTGAGACCGAACCCCACGGATCGGGGAAAGAAATGGGCGCAAACGAAGCTTGTTGGTCGACGGGCATGGCGTCCCGCTCATCCTCGTCGCCAGCGGCGCCAACGTGCATGATGTCAAATTGCTGCCAGCCACCCTCGACCAAGTCGTGATCAAACGCCCCGCGCCCTGCGCCGGGCAAGAGCAGAACCTCTGCGCCGACGCTGGCTACAAGGGCCATCCGGCCCGTGAGGCGGTGCTGGCTGGCAACTATCGGCCCCATATCAAGCAGCGTCGGGAAGAGGCCGAGGCCAAGCGCAGGGAGCCAGGTTTCCGGGCCAGACGCCAGGTCGTCGAGCGAACCCACTCCTGGCTCAACCGCTTTCGAAAACTGCTGGTCAGTTTCGAGAAAACAGAGGCCAGCTACTGCGCACTACTCTCCTTAGCCGCCGCTTTGACTTGTTGTTGGAGGCAGACTATTACTATTTACGGATAAGTTCTTAGATGGAGGTGTGCAAGAAATCGCGCGGGAAACGGGTCGAGGCGCCGGTTGGCGGCATCTGGAAGGTGCGCCGGCCTCTGGATTCCATGAATTGTGGTCGCGGACGCCGGTGGGCGTATACTGGCGGGTTTCCGGATTTTGAATGGAAAACTCCGGATCATATGGAGCGGCTTTCAGTATATCCCGCTCGCAGGATCCTTCAAGGGGGCAAAGATGAAAACCTTATCACGTCGCGATCTGTTGAAGACCAGCCTGCTGGCGCCGGCCGTCGTGGCGGCGGCGCAAGGAATGGGTCCGATCGGCGCGGCGATCCAAGTTGCCGGAGAGGCGTCTGGCCCGCTTCCCACAAGCGCCTTACGCAAATCTCCAACGCCAGGCGCGGGACGCGAACGTCTCCTGCTGGATTTCGGCTGGCGCTTCCACTTCGGGAATGCCAACGACCCGGTCAAAGACTTCGGGTTCGGGAGTGGAAGGACCGGCAACTTCCAGAAGACGGGAAATTTCCTTCCTGCCGGCTCCGTTGCGTTCGACGATAGCGACTGGCGGACTGTGGATCTGCCCCACGATTGGGCCGTCGAGCTGCCTTTCGAAAACGACCCCGCGCTGGCCAGCAAAGGGTTCTACCCGCTGGGACGGAACTACCCGGCCACCAGCGTCGGTTGGTATCGCCGCGTCTTCGAGCTTTCCGCCGCAAACGCGGACCAACGGATCACCATCGAGTTCGACGGCTCGTACCGGGAGACGATGGTGGTCTTCAACGGCTTTTACATCGGCCGGCACAGCGGCGGATACGATCCATTCAGTTTCGATGTGACCGACTTTGCGATTCCGGGAGGGAGGAACGTCCTGCTGGTTCGCGTGGATGCTACCTCGAGCGATGGCTGGTTTTACGAGGGAGCGGGGATTTACCGGCACGTGTGGCTGGTGAAGACGAGCCCGGTTCATGTGAAGCAATGGGGCACCTTCGTGTCCGCGCAGGTCCGGGCCGGCGAAGCTACCCTGTCCATCCGCACGGAGGTGAATAACCACGGCCTGGCGGCGCAGAACGCGCGGGTTGTCTCGACAGTTCTCGATCCCTCCGGCAAGGAGGTGGGGAAAGCGGCCGCAATCCCCGTGTCCATTCCGGAAGGCGGAGAGAAGACTTTCGAGCAGGAGTTGGTGGTGAGGAGGCCACTGCTTTGGTCCCTCGAAGAGAGAAACCTTTACAAGCTGGTGACGGAGGTGAGAGCGGGCGGCGAGGTCGTCGATCGCTACGAGACGCCGTTTGGCATTCGCACGGTGAAATTCGACGCGGAGAAGGGCTTTTTTCTTAACGGCAAGTCAGTCAAGCTGAAAGGAACCTGCAATCACCAGGACCACGCCGGCGTGGGTGCGGCGCTGCCTGACGCCGTGCAGTATTACCGCGTGAGGAAGCTTCAGGAGATGGGTTGCAACTCCTGGCGCACGTCGCATAACCCTCCCACTCCGGAACTGCTCGACGCCTGCGACGAGCTGGGGATGCTGGTGTTCGATGAGACGCGGATGATGTCTTCAAATCCTGAAGGCCTGAGCCAATTTGGCGATCTTGTCCGACGTGATCGCAATCATCCGTGCGTCTTCATGTGGTCCATGGGAAATGAAGAAGGCCAGGCGAACACGGAAACGGGATTGCATATTCTGACCGCGATGAAAGCCGTCGCCACCGAGTACGATGGTTCGCGGCCGGTGTCGATCGCACCCATCCGCGCGATTGGGGCCGGCGGCCTGGTGGAGTGCGACGTGATGGGCTACAACTACATGGACCCCGGCGCGGAGGCCTACCACAAAGCCCATCCCGACAAGCCGGTCGTTGGCACTGAAACGGTCAGCGCCGTGGGCACGCGCGGCATCTACGTCACCGACTTCGACAAAGGCTATGTGGGTTCGTACGATCCGTACACTACCACGGGCCGCGCTTCGGCGGAAGGCTGGTGGAGCTTTTGCAATGCGCGGCTGTGGCTTTCGGGAGGCTTTGTGTGGACAGGGTTCGACTACCGCGGTGAACCCTCGCCAAACGGGTGGCCCAACATCAGTTCGCAGTACGGGATTATCGATACGTGCGGCTTTCCCAAAGACACCTTCTACTACTACCAATCCTGGTGGACATCGCAGCCGGTTCTGCACGTCTTCCCGCATTGGAATTGGCCGGGCATGGAAGGAAAAGAGATCGCCGTTTGGGTTTATTCCAACCTGGACAAGGTGGAGTTGCTGCTCAACGGCCAGAGCCTGGGCACGAAGGAAATGAAGAAGGATTCACACCTGGCGTGGAACGTGAAATATGCTCCCGGCACGGTTGAAGCGCGAGGGTTCAAGGACGACAAGCTGGTGATGACGGCAAAGCGGGAGACCACGGGCCGCGCGGCCAGGCTCGTGATGAATGCGGACCGACAGGAGATTTCCGCCGATGGCGAGGACGTGGCCATGTTTGCCGTCGAAGTTCACGATGCGCAAGGCCGCGTGGTGCCCATCACCGATAACGTTGTGACGTTCCAGGTCTCCGGCGAGGGCAGACTGATCGGCGTGGGCAACGGCGACCCCACTGACCAGGAATCCGACAAGGGCACATCGCGAAAAGCCTTCTCCGGTCTTTGCATGGCCCTGGTCCAGGCAACGAAGGCTGCCGGGAGCATCACCGTGGAGGCGGCGTCTCCTTCGCTGGCGGCGGCCAGCGTTACGATTGCGGCGAAAGGGGCGACGCTCCGTCCGCAGGCGGCGGTTTGGGAACGCGAGGCGCCGGTGGGCTCAGGCATCACCGGCCTGTGGAGGCCGATACAGCAAGCTGGCGCCGCCTCCGGCCCGCTCGCATTCCTCCCTGGCAACAGCGCCACGGTGTTCTCTCTGCAGCAGAATGGGAACAACCTGACGGGGAGCGTGGAGGGCGCCGGTGGCGGCTTCTTCGGCGGAGGCGATGCGCCCGTCCCAATCGAGGAAGGGAAAGTGGATGGCAATAGTGTCTCCTTCAAGGCCGGCAGCAGCACTTATACGGGAAAGCTGAAAGGAGACCAGATCGAGCTCCAGCGAGCGATGGCTCCCGGCTTCCAGCCGCCGAGCCGGCCCGAGGAGCCGGCGGGGTCGCGCCCGGCGATTGGGCCCCCGCCGGATGGATCGGATCCGTCGCGGAATCCTTCCTTCCGCGTCCCGGCCAGCATCCCAGTGGTTCTGCATCGGGTGCAGCGGTAAAGGGTGACCAAACCATCTTGTCGGCGATCGGTTCTTCCAAGCCCCGATCGCCGAGGGTGCTGGGAAACAGATAAACCTGGGGCCTGTTGCAGCGCCGGTATTCGCGCCAGGCATGCAACAGCGCGGGGGCAGTGAAACATCGCGGTCGCGAGAGCCCTTCCCTTGGTGGATGTGAAGCAATCGGCGCGCGCAATTCTCCCCATCGCCTGGCTGTTTCGCTCCTGATTCAGCGCAGCAGCAGATCGGACCCTACTTGCTCAATTCTTCCGGGTGGACATCGAAGGACGCGGGCGGAAAACTGGCAACTGCGGAGCCGAGCGAGGTGTTCGGCGTGTCGCCCATCGTCAAATCAAGCGTGCCGCCATTGGCAATGTCCGCGTGGCGAAACCAGACCTGGTTGAGCAACTTTCCGTTCAGGCGGATGCTTTGCACATACTTGTTTTCATGGGAAGTATGATGGGCAACAATGACGAAGTCCTTTCCATTCCTGAGATGAATGGTTGCCTTGTCAAAGACCGGACTGCCGATGTCATAGGTTGGAATTCCCGGCGTGACAGGATAGAAACCCATCATCGAAAACACCACGAAGGCGCTCATGCCGCCGCCATCTTCATCGCCCGGCATGCCTTCGAGCGTATCGGTGAAAAACGATTCGAGAAGCATGCGGACGCGCTTCTGCGTTTTCCAGGGAGCCCCGAGCCGGTTGTAGATGTAGGGTATGGCGAGGCTGGGTTCGTTTCCCATCGAGAACTGGCCCGCCATCGACGTGGAATCGGGAAACTTCGCCTGAAACTCATACCTCGAGCGACCCAGAGGCTCGCGAAAAAGCTGATCCAGGTTGGCAGTGGCCTTTCCGGTTCCGCCCATCAACTCGATCAGGCCGTTGAAGTCGTGCATCACATCCCAGGTGTAGGTATAGCCGTTGTTCTCGTCGTAATAGTCCCGTCCGCCCATCCCGCCATCGAACTTAGGATCCAGCGGCTCAATCCATCGTCCCTCTGAGTCCTTCGGCCACATCAGCCCCTTCTCCGCGCGGAAAAGGTTCTTGTAGTTCGCGGCACGCTGAAGAAAGAGTCTTTCGTCCTGCGGCCTGTCGAGAACACGCGCGAGCTGGGCAATCGACCAGTCATCGAAGCTGTTCTCAAGAGTGACCGGCACGGGTTGCCGCTTCTCGGACGGATCAACCTGCGCATCGGTCTCCATTTCTCCGGGACGTAAAGCGGGCATATAGCCGTGGGCGGCATAAAACTCGTCAAGCCGTCCTTTGGGCCCCAGGCGCCAGGGAAGCAGCGTGCCCTCAAGAGATCGCTTGCGAACACCGTCGAAGGCAGCCTGCAGATCGAAGTTCCGAACGCCTTTGAACCAGGCATCCGCAAACCAGGGCGCGGCGTGATTGCCATTCATGCACGCGTAGTTCCCCGAAACCAGCGCGAAGGTCGGCATAACTCCTGACTGTTGGTACATGCGCACATAGGACTGGATCTTGTCCGCTTCCATGTCAGGGTTGAGCAGGGTCTGCAGCGGCTCAAGCGCGCGGAAGGTATCCCAAAGCCAGTTATCGACATAGAACGGGCGCTGATCCTCATGGACCCGATGATCGAAGGCGCTGTAGTAGCGGCCGTCTTCCGTGATGTTGACCATCCGCTCGAAGCAACGATAAAGAGCGGTGTAGAAGACCCTGCGCTGCGATTCGGTACCGCCCTCCACAGCGATCCGGCCGAGGACCTGATTCCAGCGGGCCCTTGCGGCATCTTTGACCTTGTCAAAGCCCCACGCTGGAATCTCGTGACGCAGATTTCTCTTTGCCTGCTCTACGCTGATGAATGAAATGCCATACCGGAACTCGAGAGCCTTCGCGCCTTGACTTGAGACGGTAACGCGATTCCTGTCGCCAAGGTTTTCAAGCTTGAAAGTAACCGGCGCGCTGAATTCACCGTAGACAAAGGCCTTCATGTTGCTGAAACGCTCTTCGCCGCTGACCACGGCGCCGTCCTGCGTCTCCAGGTCGCCGGGCATGCGGTTGGCCATTACGACGGAAGCCTTGCCGTCCGGGAAGGTAAAGCGGAAGTAGCCGCAGCGCTCGGTTGCGGAGAACTCCGTCTGAATCAGCGACTCGTCGAAGCGGGTGGAATAGTAATACGGCGTAGTCTTTTCCTGATCATAGGCGGCGCTGCCGTCCTCTCCGGGCATGACGCTGAATAGCTCCTGCATCCGGTGGGAACTGATGGTCAGCGGAAAGGACTCAATGCGATCATCCAAGGCGTCGGCGCGGAGTGGATACACACGCACCATGCTGTTGGGCAGGAACACGGCCGGGCGGGTGGGCACCAGGAGAATGCCAACATTGCCGATGGTGGGATCAACATACTCCACCTGCGCGACTGCGTGCCCCGCCAGCATGGTCACTGCGGCCATAAGTCCGGACCTCAGTTTAACCGCGCGGAGGATCCGGCTCGCGACGACGCTTGTAATTCCCACTTTGTACCCCATCCCACTGGATTTGTACGAAACGAGATCGATCGAGCTCGATTACTAATGGATGCCCAGGCACGTCGCTTCGGGCGAGGTTCAGGCGATTTGCAAGCTCATACATTAGAAGCGCTTGGCTGGCGGGAATCGCCGGGTTATAGAGGCCCATCCCAAATGCACCCGAATCGAATGGATATAGCCTTCTAGGCGTAACAGAGATCGCACCAGGCTTGAAAACGAAGCATACTGGGTAAACGCCGATATCGCGAACGGGTTTTGTCGCAGACCTATCTCTATACGAGGGCCGTCCATAGAAGAAGTAAGTCAGGTTTTCATCGAATACCTTACATGGACTCGTCTGGATCGAGTGGCGCCGGCAATACGAATTCAGGCGGAAGCACGTAGTTGTGTGCACCAGTGGAAGCTCCACTGACGTTGCTGCATGCCCTTGAACGTACGAAGAAAATGACATACGTCGATCAGCCAGTCCTTGAGGCCGCTGCGATCAGTCTCCTAGGACACTTTCCCGCTAAAAACCATGCGTTATACCGCGAAATTATAATCCAATTCACGAGCGCAAAAGCATCCAATAGGCGATTTTCTCGCCGCACAGGCGGCTGGCTCGGACTCTGGCACTTGCTTGATCTTCAGGGACTTGCATTCCTCGCCCCCTACTCCCTTCGCTGCAAAGGCACGTCATATGCCCGTAGACGCCAGTGCCAGGTTCTCTCCGGCACGAGCCGGTCGAGAGTTGGAATCAGTGAACTGCGCGATAGAATGGCTCCAGTGCAGTTCGACAGGGAGCTTGACCTGTGGGCGATCATTGTGGAATTGCGAGTAAACGCTGGAAGCGACCCAGCCAATTGGGTGCTGGAGGGCAGCGTAAACATGGGGCGTAGACTGGGTATTTGGCGTGTTGGGACTATGCCTGAACGATGCCCAAACAACCCACATAGAACCTCGTGGAACCGCGCAGAACCCAACCGGCGTACCTCAGGGGAGTAGGATCAATATTGAGGTAACTGCCTGAAAAGGAGGAAATTAAGAGGGAATTAGCGACGAGCCCGGATGGCGAAACTGGCAGACGCAGCGGACTTAAAATCCGCAGACCTTAACCGGTCGTGGGGGTTCAAGTCCCCCTCCGGGCACCATAAAATCAACAACTTACAAGAAATCCTTCAAGAGTGACGACGTGTGTCTCGAAGATGGTGATACCTATGGGGAAGCTTTGTACCAGATGATCCTTGGAGAACAAAGTGCCTCGAAAAGAGCAGTCGCGCGTCCCCGGTGTCTGGCAGAAGGTTCCTGGCAGCAACGTGTGGTGGATTCGGCATAGGGTCGATGGAAAGCTCAAGCGCGAGAAGGTGGGGCGAAGGGGAGATGCAATCGCGCTTTACCAGCAGCGGAAGTCAGCGACTCGAGCCGGAGCAAAGCTCCCTGACAACATGCGCAAT
>JBEKZJ010000021.1:0-60608 GCA_049509995.1 Occallatibacter sp.
GCTGGGTTGGCCCCATGATGACGATGGTCCGGCGGTGCCAGTCGCGCATCGCCTGCTTGTGCCCAGGCCCCCAGCGAGGCGTGTTGGTCGGAAGCCGGTCGACCGAGTGAATCGGCAGCCGGATGAACTCATTGGCCAGCATTCCGCCGCCGCACAGTCCCGGAGTCCCGTGGTTGTAATCGCTGATGGCAATGGTCGCCCCCGGCCCCACATCGTCATACGTTTCGAAGTCGAAATAGCCGATCGCACCTGTGTAGTGGTGGCCTTGCAGATTCCGGCCCACCTGGTCGAAGCGATTCCCCAGGCCCTCCGGAAACAGCTTGCTCTTCGAATTCAGCAGCAGCCGCGCAGTCTCCGTGGCGCATCCTGAAACCACCACCAGGTCGGAAAGCTGCTCCTGCAAGTGTCCTTTGCTGTCGAAGTAGGAAACGCCGCGCGCCCGTCCCCGGTCGTCGGTCAGGATTTCCTTCACCATGCACTCGGTGCGCAACTCGCAATTCCCCGTGTTGAGCGCGATGGGAATCACGGTGTTCTGCGATCCGTTCTTGGCATCCACTTCGCAGGCAAATCCAACGCACCACCTGCAGCGCATGCACGGGCCGCGCCCGTTGTAGGGCACGCTGTTCCGCGCCATGGGAATGTGAAACGGATGCAATCCCAGCCGCTTGGCGGCCGGCTCCAGGATTTCAAACTCGCGCCCCGGCGGCAACGGCGGCATGGGCAACGGCCGCCGCCGCGGACCATGAAACGGCGTGCCCGAGTAGTCGCCCGAGATGCCGATCTCGTATTCGGCCTTCTCGTAGAACGGTTCCAGATCGTCGTAGGAGATCGGCCAGTCTTCCAGCGAGCTCCCCGCCGGCGCGCCATAGGTCGAGCGCATCCTGAAGTCCTGGGGCATATAGCGCCAGGCCTGCGCTCCGTAGCTTAGTGTGCCTCCACCCACGCAGGCCGCATCGTTCTGATAACTCCCCTCGCTGGGCCATGCGGTGTGAAGTTCGCCCTTTGGATCGACCCACACCCGCGGATTGCCCTCATCCTCCGGCCCAAACGCATTGCCCAGCACCGTCGTGCGCTGATTGCGCAGATCGTCCTTGCGGCAATCGTTTGAGGTGTACCATTTGCCCCGCTCCAGAAGCACAACGCTCAGCCCCGCCGTCGACAGTTCCTTGGCCACAATGCCGCCCGCGGCGCCGGCTCCCACCACCACCGCGTTCACTCGCTTCATTCGCCCGATCCCTTCCGCAGGTCATACTGCGCCCGCCCCAGCAGCGGCGGTTCAGCCAGCCCCAGCATCCGCCAGCTCACGCCGTCGCGATTGCCCCCATGACGCGGCGAGCCGTAGTAACCCTCCAGCGTGTGCCTGCGCACCATCTCAAAAAACCTGCTCTCCTCACGCTCCATCGCGCTCACCACCTCAAGCTGCTGCTGCCGGGAAAGCGCGGCCAGTTCCTGTCCGAAACGCTTCATGCTCATCGCGTGAGCCTGTACGAGCCCCTCCCGGTAAACGTCCTGATGGCGCCGGTAGTGCCGGACCAGTTGTCGATCGATGTAGGTCAGAACTCCCGCTTGCGTAGCGCTGGGGAAGTCATCCGCGGGCACAATCTGATCGCAGATCGCCCCCAGCGTCCGGGCCTCATCATCGCCCAGGAAGTCCCAGTTTCCTCGCTTGTGCGCGGTGCAGCCGATGGCAACAGCCACCCCTCCCATGGCCCCCGCGGCCACGAATCTTCGCCGCGTCAAACGGCCGGCTTTACTATTCGATCGCATCGCCAACCACCCCAAATGGACTCCGCCCGGCGAAAAGCCCCCTGGCAACGGGCCTTGTCGATTCCAGCCGGAATCTATCCGGTCCATCCTTGGCGATGCGTGCCGGCTGCGTCTGTGTCATGGATCACTTCGGGAAGGCATTTCGGCCGCCGGCCTGGCGTTCTCTGTGAACAGTTCTGGAACGCGTCCTCGTCATGAGCGCGAGCCGCAGCCACAAAAAGCCCAGGGGCCATTCCTGCTGCAAGGAATGATTCCTGGGCTGTTTCCCTATCGACCGATCACCGAATTGCCCTACGGCAACGTCTCGCAGGCTTGCAACAGTGTCTGTGTGCCCGTGGGTGCGGGTGTCGGGTTGGACGGCGTGGGCGGCAGGTAGCAAGGCTGCCCGTAACCGGGCACGCGGCTCACGGTGTTGTTGTTTCCGCTCGTCCCCGTCTGCGTGGTCACGCGCACATCCACAACGTTTCCCTCCACCAGGATCGTGGTGTCCACAATATCCAGATCGGTGCGCAGGATGGTCAGGTACGGGCTGTCGGGCGCGGCCACGTACACCTTGCCATAACTCGAATTCTGCGTGGAGACGACCGTGCGCGGGTGGCCGGTGACTGGCAGCGTCTTCTCCACCGTGTGGCTGCTCAGCGTTACGATGGTCGCGGTTTCGTCCGTCTGATTGGCCGTATACGCGCGGCTGCCGTCGGCCAGCACTGTCACGCTCGCCGGATTGTTGCCCACCGGAATCGTAAACGTGGTGCCGAAGGTCGAGCTGTCGTTCCCGTATTCATCCATGCTCACATCGATCACGCTGATCGTTCCGCCGTCATAATCGGCTACCACCAGTTGGCTGGTCGCTGCGTTGTACTCCGCATAGACCGGACCGGCTGTATTGGTCATGCCGCTGGTTCCGTTGGGCGGCGTGATCCCCGTAGCTTTCACGGCGCTGAGAGACAGCGGCAGGCTGGGGTGGCACGTTACCGTCTGACCGTTCTGGTTGACGAACGGCGTGCACGAGTCCAGCGTGTTGTTCTGGCTGTTGATGACCGTTATGGTGTCGTCTCCCCGGTTCAACACGAACAACCGCGCCTTATCCGAGCTCTGCACCGCGAAGACCGGGCACTTGCCCAACGGAATCTGCGCCGAAACCGTAAGGCTGGAGACCTCGATCGCGTCCGCCTCGCCGGCCGGACCCGTCGTCGGCGAGATGTTGCACTCCACGCCGCTGGAGACGTTCCCGCCCAGGCTGTTGCCCTGGCTGATCGCGTAGTCGCGCTGGCCAATAACGCTCGGTCCCACGATCATCACCGGCGTCGGCGCCACCGGAATGGCCAGCTTGAAAGCCTCGGGAAGCCCGTTGAAAACGTCCGCATTATTCCCATTCAGATCGGCCGCGTAGAGTCCGGCCGATGGCGAGAACATGTTCACAGGCTGTGCCGTTGAGGCCAGCGTGGTATAGGTCACCTGCTTGGCCTGCAGACTGCTCGAAATTGGGAAATTGCTCAGGGTGCCGTCGCTGTTGACGGTGTAGCCGTTGGAACCGGTCGCGTCGATCGTAAAGGTGCCCGGACCGGGGCCGATGGGCGCAATCGCCAACACCGCATCGCCGGAGTAGTCGATGATCGTGGCTATGCCGGGCGTCGAGGGCGATGGCGCCGAAACCACTACCGCATACGAAGACGGCTGCGCGGGTGGTCCGCTGGGGGTTATGGGCGTGACCACTGCCCGGTAGGCGGAACCGCAGCCGGCAATCAAGGCAACGGCCGCAATCACCGCGCCCGCCTGAACCAACCGCGCGCGCGTCTGGCCTGAATTCATGGGAAAAAGCCTCATTCAGTTCTTTCCTGCTTACTTCGTGATTGTAAATCAGGCAGCCGGGAATTAGACGCCTCCGGAGCCTGGAAGGGTATCGGCCCAAGCAAGCCGCACAAGCCCGCTCTTGCCGCGGCCATCCGCCTTCCAAACGCTCCGCGGGATTCAATGCCCCATCAAAGTCCCAATCAAGGTCCGGCGACTTCAACCACGGCGCTGTCCGGCCCGCTCCAGGCCGCGTCGCCCTCGTGGCTCAGCTGCCGTTTGGCTTCGTTCCAGTGCAGCCGGGTGATGGAGCCCGCGCCTTTCTCGTAGGCATAGGTCTTTCCGTCGTCGGAAAAGAGCGTGAAATTCGCGTCCGCGCCGGGGTAAACCCGCACCCGCTCGATCGCCTGCGCCTGGTGCGTGCTCTCCACCGGCGCTCCCAATGGAATGATCGAACCTGCCCGAACAAACAGTGGAATGGTGTCGATGGGCGCCTGAACAGTGATCGTCTGTCCACCCTTTACCCGCTCATTCGTCCAGTAGTTGTACCAGTCGGTCCCAGCCGGCAGATAAACCTCCCGGCTGGTCGCGCCCTGCTCCGTAACCGGCGCCACCAGAAAGGCCGGACCGAACATGTACTCATCGCGCAGGTCGGCCACCTTCGCATCGTCAGGGAAATCCAGCGGCAGCGCGCGCATGAATGGAGCGCCGGTTAGCCAGGTCTGGTACCCGAGCGAATAGATGTAGGGCATCAACTGGTAGCGCAGCCGCAGATACTTTTCCAGGATCGGCTCCGCCTGTTTGCCGTAGGACCAGACCTCGTTGGCGACCCGGCTGCCGTGGGCTCTCATGATCGGCAGGAATGTGGCGTATTGGAACCACCGCGTATAAAGCTCTGGGTAGTCGTCGTAGCCGCCCACATTGGCGCGCGCATCTGAGGGATCGAGCAAGGGCGGGTGGGCTGGATGATGCTCCTCAGGCAAATACTGCCAGCCGCCGGTATCGTTGGACCAGTAAGTCAACCCGGAGGCAGCGAAGTCCAGGCCGGTGGGAATCTGCCTCTTGTATGTGTCCCAGGTGGGATAGATGTCAGAGGACCAGAAGATGGCGCCGTTCCGCTGCGCACCCAGATAGGCGTCGCGCGACAGGATGAGCGCACGCTTGTTCGGCTCGTCCTTGCGAAATCCGTCATAGAGCGCCGCCGTGTGAAACAACGGGTAGACGTTGAAGAACTGCGTGCCGGGACCGATGTGGAAGTAAGCGCCATTGGGAGGCAGGTCGGGCTCGGTTTCGTCGGCCCACAGGGAGTCGAATCCCAGGCTCAGGATATTTTCGTGAATGGTCTTCCAATACCACGCGGCCGCCTCGGGATTGGTGGTGTCGATGTCCGACCCCGCCCGGTCGTAAGGCAACCCGTCGATGGGTGTGCCGTCAGCCAGATGGATCAGCCAACCCTTTTCGCGTAGCTCTGCGTAGTAGCGGTCCTCGGGCACAAACCGCGGCCACACGCTGATCATGGTCTCAAAGCCCATCGCGTGGAGCTGCTTGTTCATGGCCACGGGATCGGGCCAAAATCTGGGGTCCATATCCATCTGGCCCATCTTCGTGTAGTAGAACCAGTCCACCACCATCACGTCGGCCGGCAGATGGCGGTCGCGGTAGCCTTGCGCCACGTCCAGCACTTCCTTCTGGCTTGCGTAGCGCTGCTTGCACTGGATGTACCCATAAGCGGCCTTGGGCAGCATGTGTGTGGGCCCGGTCAGCAGCTTGTACCCGGCGTAGATCTCGTCCGCCGTAGCGCCCGCGATCACGAAGAACGAGACCCGGTCGCCCACCTCGGAGGTCCAGCGAGTTTGCTCGTTGAAGCCGGGTTCGATGGTAGTCTTCGAAGGGTTGTCCCACACCAGCCCGTAGCCCTTGTTGGTCATCAGGAACGGCACACAGAAGCTGGGAGCGGCCGGAGCGTCGTAATCTGCCCAGCAACGGACCGGATGCCCGCGATGGTCCAGAAATCACTCGTGGTTCTGGCCCAGTCCGTAGTAATGCTCGTCGTCGGGCGACGCAAACGTAGCGCCCACCACGTAAAACTCCGCGTCCGTCGCGCGCCGGTCCCTGGCCACATCCGCCGTGCCGTCTTTGTGGTTGGGCACCGACTGCGACCAACCGGTCATTTCCAACAGCTTCTTCCCTTCCGGAGTGCGCAGGATAATGTGGGCGCCGGGAGCCGAGCCGTTGAAGTACTTGCCGATGTCGATCTCAGACTGAAGCGGCGGATGGGCGGGAGGCAAATCCTTGTCCACAGTGGCCACAATCCGCCCCGATTGGTACACATCGGCCTGCGCGGTCTGGCTTGCGCTCCATCCGTCAGCCGCAGGCGCAGCCACAAGACCGTAACCAGGCCCGGCCAGCGCCGGCTCGCGCTTCAAGCTGAGCGTCACGCGCAATATGTTCGCGGCATACGGCTCCAGAACGATCGTCTCGCCCTTGCGGTCGAGTTCCAGCCGCTGGCTCGGCGATTGCGCTTGCACGGAAACACCGGAAAGTACGAGTCCGGCAAAAACTGCAACAACGGATAGAAACCTTTGCATCGAGAGCTCCATGGGTGTCTTGAGCGTACTGAAAACGCTGCGCTATCGAGTGTAAACCGCTTCACCGGAGCCGCCCGTGGAAATCAGGTGCGCAGCTTCCCCGCCCAGATCCCAGACGGTACGATGAAGCGTGGCTCAAATCAAGCTGGTCTGGCAATCGAAACTGGTGCTGCTCGTCGTCCTGCCCTTTGCGGCCGCCGGCGTGATCCTCCAAACCCACTGGTGGGCCGTGAATTCCTGGCCGGTGGCCATCTGGACGGTGGGTCTCAGCGTGCTGTTCGCCCTGGTGGTCCTCAAACTGCGCGCCGCCACCCCGGCAGGAGCCGCAACCGGTGCCGCCATCGCCGCCAGCCTCATGTTTTCCACGGTCATTTTCCCCTATCGACCCTGGAACACAGCCCTGCTGCCGGTTCTGGCGGTCTCCCTGCTCGCCTACGTCGCCACCCGCCTCGGCCGCAAAAAAAAGGAGCGGTTGGGCACGGCGGAGGAGCGCCACGGCCGGTCCGCTTCCCAGGTGGCGGCCAATTTGGGCGTGGCCGCGCTCGTCTCCGATCAACTGGTGCAGTCCTGGCTCGCCGATTCCCACTGGTTCACGCGCCCCACCCTCGTGCCCATGCCCCTCTTTGCCGTTGGCCTTGCCGCCCTGGCTGAGGCCGCGGCCGACACGGTTTCCTCCGAAATAGGCCAGGTCCTCGGCGGCCGTCCGCGCATGATCACCACCCTGCGCCAGGTCGACCCCGGCACAGACGGCGCCATCAGCCTTGTCGGCACCCTGGCCGGCGTGCTTGCGGCGGGAATTGTCTCCGCCATCGGAACCCTGGCGTTGCGTGGCGATCTTCCCATGTTCTGGATCAGTTGCGCCGCCGCCGTCTTCGGCCTGCTCTTCGACAGCCTTCTGGGTGCAACCCTGGAGCGCCGCGGCTGGCTCAACAACGACGCGGTGAACTTCCTCTCCACCGCCTCCGCCGCAGCCTTCGCCCTGGCGCTGCTCGCAATTCTCCCCCACCCCGGAGTGCAATAGCGCCCCACAGAACCCACTAACTCGCTAACGCCGC
This sequence comes from Occallatibacter sp., assembly GCA_049509995.1. GTDB lineage: Bacteria > Acidobacteriota > Terriglobia > Terriglobales > Acidobacteriaceae > Telmatobacter. The sequence continues at coordinate 7,199 of JBEKZJ010000021.1, forward strand.
GTAGCGGCGGCTAACTTGCTAACTTGCTGCCTTTTTCAGTACAGATGCAGCCGCCACAGCGTGTAGCTAAGAATCTCGTGCTCAATGCGCTCGAATTCCTGCGAACCGCCCTCGACAGCCACGCGCGGCCGCGGTGAAGTGAGCACGTCCAGTCCGTCCGCTGCGCAGATCTCATGAATCCTGAACAGATGCGTGCCGTCGCTGACAATCACCAGCCGCCGCAACCCGTTGGCGCGAGCAATCACGGCGATGCGGCGAGCCGACTCCTCCGTATTCCGGCTCTCGGTCTCCGCGATGATGGCTTCTTCCGGAACGCCCATCCCCATCAGGTATTCGCGGCCGACGGCCCCTTCGTTGTACTGGTCCCCTCCGTTTCCCCCCAGGGTGATCATCAGCGGCGCAATGCCGCGATGATAGAGGGCCAGAGCGTGGTCCAGCCGCGCGCGGTACACCGGCGAAGGCCGCCCGTCGTACTCCGCCGCGCCAAACACGCCGATAGCGTCCGAAACCGCGGCCTGGTCCTGGTCGGCATAGCTCTCAATCTGCACATAGACCCAGCGGCACCAGCCCACAACCGCCACTGCCAGCGCCAGCAGCAGGACCAGCACCGCCCGGAGAGCAAATCGGCGACGTTTCGGCTTGGCCATGCGCTTCATGCGCGCCTTCCGTTTCAGGGGTCTGGAATCAGCGGTCGGAGATCGGTTTCTTCGCGGCCAACGATCTGCGTGCGGACAGATTGATGGCGGGTCCCTGTTCACCGTTCCCCGTTCCCTATTCCCTGTTCCCTACTCCCTATTCCCTGTTCCCTAATTCCCTATTCCCTATTCCCCAATTCCCGTTCCCAGCGTCTGTTACCGCTGCAAAACCATCACGATCTCGTGCGTCGGGATGGCCCCCTCGCGCAAAATCTCCCAGCGCCCCGGACCCAGCGACAAATCCACAATGGTGGTTGGCTGCGCGTGCCCCGTCGGACCCCCGTCGATGATCAGCGGAATCCGGTCGCCGATCTGGTCTCGGACGCAGGCTGCGTACGCACACTCCGCCGCTCCCTGCAAATTGGCCGAGGTCGCCGTAATGGGCAGTCCGAATCGCTCCACAACCGCCCGCGGAATCGCCGCGTCCGGCACCCGCAGCGCCACGTTGCCGGTATTCGCCGTCGAACGCAGTGGCAGCTTGGTCCCGGCGCGAACGATGATGGTCAGCGGCCCCGGCCAGAACCGCTCCGCCAGCTTGTCCAACAGCATGTCGGTGTCGCGCGCCAGCTCGTAGGCCTGGGAAACCGAAGCAATCAGCAACGACAGCGGCTTGTGCTTCTGCCGCGTCTTGATCTGGTAAATCCGCTCCACCGCATGCAGGTTCACCGGGTCTACAGCCAGCCCATAGAAGGTGTCGGTCGGCAGGGCAACGACATCGCCTTTGCGCAGACAGGAAACGATGTAGTCGATCCGGTCCGGTTGGGGTTCATCGGGATGGACGCGCAAGATCTCCGCCGACAAGAAGGCTTACCTCAGTTCCTTGGACCGTATTCACAGTTGCCGTTCACTTCGGCGCCCCCTCTGTGAAAACGCCGGAATTGCAGACGCCATAATTGAAGACGCCGTAAAGACGGAAACTATCACAGCCCGCCGCGGCGGGCAAGTTGGGCTGCTCCACTGGCCTGCCCCACTTCGGTCGGAACGGCTTAGAATCGGCTTAGCGTTCTAAGGTTTTCCGCTGATGCCTCTTCGCATTGTACAGAGTAAGCAGAATTCCCGCCTCAAGCAGCTCCGCCGTGCGCTGGCCCACCCCTTCCGCGCATCCGGCCGCGACACCCGTGCCCTGGCCGGAATCGAGGGGCTGAACCTGCTCGAAGAAGCAATGCGCGCCGGTCTGCGTATTGCCTGCGTCTTTGTGGCCGAGGGCGCCGAACGCCTTCTCGAATCCCTGCCCATTCCCCCGCAAACTGAGATTCTGCTCCTGCCCGGCAGTCTGCTTCACTCAGCCCTGGCCACTGAAACCCCACAGCCCATCGCTGCCCTGGTCGAGCCGCCCGATTGGACCTGGGCCCACATCCTTGAAAGCCATCGGCAAACCGCTCCCCTGCTCCTGGTCCTCGCCGGCCTCCAGGACCCCGGCAATCTCGGCGCCATTCTGCGCTCCGCCGAGGCCTTCGGCGCCACTGGCGTCCTCACCCTGCCCGGAACCGTCAGCGCCTGGAACCCCAAAGCCGTGCGCGCCTCTGCCGGCAGCGTCTTCCGGGTTCCGCTGCTCGCCGTCACCGCCGAAGACTGCTTTACGCGCCTCAGAGAATCCGGCGTCACCGTCTTCACCACCGCCATCCACGGCGCCGAACCCGCTCACCGCGCTCAACTGGCCAACCCGGTAGCCTTTCTCATCGGCAATGAAGGCAACGGCGTGCCCCACGATCTGGCTGCCCAAGCCGGCGCCGCCATCACCATTCCCTGCCCCGGCCCGGTGGAAAGCCTGAACGCCGCTGTCGCCGCTAGCGTGCTGCTCTACGAAGCGTCGCGGCAGCGGGCTGGCAATGCACCCCAGGTCCATTGCGCAAAACCGCTAACTCGCTAACTCGCTATCCCCGCGAAGCGGGGGCTAACTTGCTGCTTCTGACTGAATACCCACCAATCATCCCGCCCCGGTTCATAAGGAGGTTGGCAATGAGTCTCTTCGACGGCGAGCCCGAAGGCCCCAGGGGCCCACTGCGCACCGCGCCCCTCGCCGAACGCATGAGGCCGCGCAGCCTGGACGAGTTGAGCGGCCAGGAGCACCTGCTCGGCCCCGGCAAGCCCCTGCGCGTCCAGATCGAGCGCGACGGCCCCGACTCCACCAACACCGGTTCCATGATCCTCTGGGGTCCGCCCGGCGTCGGAAAAACCACCCTCGCCAAGATCATCGCCGAGACCACCCGCGCCAACTTCATTGAGTTTTCCGCCGTCATGAGCGGCATCAAGGAGATCAAGCAGGTGATGGCCGCCGCCGCCCACGCCGCCGAACTGCACTCCCGCACCATCCTCTTCGTCGATGAAATCCATCGCTTCAACAAGGCCCAGCAGGATGCCTTCCTGCCCTACGTCGAGCGCGGAACCATCCGCCTCATCGGCGCCACCACTGAGAATCCCTCCTTCGAAATCATCTCCGCGCTGCTCTCCCGCTGCCGCGTCTATGTGCTCGAACCGCTCAGCGAAGACCTTATCGCCGCGCTCCTGCGCCGCGCCCTCGAAGACCGCGAGCGCGGTCTCGGCGCGCTCGACCTCACCGCCGACGACGATGCGCTCCAGTTGATCGCCAGTTACTCGAGCGGCGACTGTCGCTCGGCCTACAACACCCTCGAAGTTGCCGCCCAACTGGCCATGGAACCGGCTGCGCAAAAGCCCGATTCCAAAGAAGGCAATCTGTCAGGGCCCAATTCCACAGAGCGCACTGTATCAGGGCATGACTTCAGTCGTGCCGGAATTGACAAAGGATCGGGCTGGGCTTTAGCCCCTGAAGTAAGCTCTTCGCGGATATTGCCGGCAAGTCAGCCGTCTTCCGTAGCCCCCAAAGCCCGCAACCACATCGACAAAGCCATCGCAGTCGAAGCCGTCCAGCAGCGCGTCCTCATGTACGACAAGTCCGGCGAGGAGCACTACAACCTGATCTCCGCCTTGCACAAAAGCGTTCGCAACAGCGATCCAGACGCCGCGCTCTACTGGCTGGCGCGCATGTTCGCCGCCGGCGAAGACCCGCTTTATCTCGCCCGCCGCGTCGTCCGCATGGCCGTCGAAGACATCGGCCTGGCCGCTCCCGAAGCCCTGAATCTGACTCTTTCGGCCAAGGAGGCAATCGACTTTCTCGGCTCGCCCGAAGGCGACCTGGCCCTGGCCGAAGCGGTCGTCTACCTGTCCCTGGCCCCCAAGTCGAACTCCGTCTACACCGCCTACGGCGCCGTGCAGCAGGAGATCGAGCACACCCGCCAGGAGCCCGTACCGCTCCACCTGCGCAACGCCCCCACCCGCCTGATGAAGGAGCTCGATTACGGCAAGGGTTACCGCTACGCCCACGACGAAGAGGGCCGCGTAGCCGACATGGACTGCCTGCCCGATTCGCTGCGCGGCCACACCTACTACCAGCCCACGCAGGAGGGGAGATACGGCGGATCAGAGCCGGCAAACGCGGCAGAGACTAACCGTTTTTCGCGTGCGGGATTCCTCTAAATCAAGTAACCCAATCTTCAACAAGGCGTGGTAGACTCGCGTCGCACGAATCCGTAAGAAAACAGTGCCCCAATTTCCCCGAACCCTTCCCAGGAGGACAACCATGAGCACCAACCCCACCTTCATCCCCTACATCGTGGTCAGCAACGCTACAGCGGCCATCGACTTCTACAAGGCGGCCTTTGGCGCGGTGGAACTGGCCCGCCACGCGGCCCCCAACAGCAACAAGCTGATGCACGCCAGCCTCAACATCAACGGCGGCGTCCTGATGATGAGCGACGACTTCTCCGCCTCCATGGGCAAACCAAGCCAGACCCCCGAAGCGCTGGGCGGCAGCCCGGTGACCTTCCATCTGCAGGTTGCGGACGCCGATGCCGTCTGGGCGCAGGCCTTAGCCGCCGGCGCCGAGGTCACCATGCCCCTGGCCGACCAGTTCTGGGGCGACCGCTACGGGCAGTTGCGCGACCCCTTCGGCCACCTGTGGTCCATTGGCCAGTCAAAGAACAAGCTAACCAAGGAGGAGGTCGAGGAAGCCGCAAAAGCAGTCTTCACATGAGTTCGTGAAGCGGCGGGGATGGCCATCCTCTCATCCCCGCCCGGTTCTTCAATCCGGATATTTCACCGAACATCCGTAAGGCCGAGTGAACGCCGTGTCCACAGGCTTGCCCGCCATCGCCTCGGTCAGCGCATCGGAGACGTAGTTGCGCGCCCCGCGTATATCCTCGGGATCGGGCGTGGGCCGGTCATCGATCGCGCCGTCATAAATCACCTTGCCGGAAGGATCAATCACGAACATCTGCGGAGTGGTCTTGGCATTGTAAAGGCGGCCGAGCTTACCCTCCGGGTCCATCAGCACCGCCGTCGGCGTGGCGTGCACCTGCGCCAGATAAGCATTCTCCTCGCTCGGCGTTACATAGCCCTGCTTGCCGGGTGCCGAAGAGATCACCGTGAACCACACCACGCCCTTCGCGGTCCATTCCTTCTGCAAAGCCTGCATGTTGCCGGACACATAGTGCTTCCGCGTGTACGGGCAGCCCTGGTTATGCCACTCCAGCACCACGTACTTGCCGCGATACTGCGCCAGAGTCTCGGTCTGGCCGCGGGAATCGGTGGCCGTGAACTCCGGCGCCTGCGCGCCGACACGCGCTTCCTGTGCACCGGCGAAAAGAGGGAGCAGCGCGGCTGCCAGAACCACGCCGCCAAAGAGACGGGCGAGTGAGACCATGAGAGTCAACCTCCTGAGGGGAATTCAGACGATCAACGTGCATTCACTTACTTCAGATTGGACGTCGCCGCGGCTGCCTGGGTTGCTGCCTTGGGCAACCTGCCCAGCGCAGCGATCACAATCCCCGGCGTCAGCACCTCGGGCAGCAATTCCGGTTCGCTCTGCCCCGGCGCGTAGAGCGCATAAGCCGGAACCCCGCTCCGTCCCAGCGCCGTCAGCGCCTGCGTAATCGCCTCATCGTGCCGCGTCCAGTCAGCTTTGAAAAGGGCTACGTGCGCATCGGCGAGGGCCTGCTCCACCTCCGGTTGCTCCAGGGCTACACGCTCGTTTACCTGGCAACTCAGGCACCACTTGGCCGTGAAGTCCACAAGCACCGGCCGCCCCGCAGCCTGGGCACGACGCACGGCCTCCGCGGACCAGGGCTGCCAACTCCTCTGCATGGATGGAAGGGAGGCCAGCGCGGCAGCGTCTTCCGCAGTCAAACCCAAAGGCTGAGTCTCCAGTCTTCCAGGCGCAATCACGCTGACCGCAATGACCCCGAGAATAATCAGCGTGGCAACCACTGCAGCCCAGCGCTTCGCCGGCCACCTGCCCAGAAACCACCCCGCAATCGCCAGCAACAGAAAGCTCGCCAGCAGCGCTGCCAGAACTCCCGCCCCGTAGGCCTGCGCCAGCACCCATGCCAGCCAGATCACCGTCGCAAAAATGGGCACCGAAACCGCCTGCCGCAGCACCTCCATCCAGACGCCCGGCTTGGGCAGCAATCGCGTCCACGCCGGATTCAGCGTGAGCACGAAATAAGGTGCGGCCAACCCCAGCGCCAGCGCCGTAAACACCGCAAACGTCACCGCCGCGGGCTGCGCCAGCGCATACCCGATAGCCGCTCCCATAAACGGCGCCGTACACGGCGTAGCCACCACCACGGCCAGCACGCCGGTAAAAAAGCTCCCCGTATACCCGTGCCTCGAAGCCAGCGACCCGCCCGCGCTGGTCAGCGTTAACCCGATCTCAAACTGCCCCGCCAGCGACAGCCCCACGAAGAACAGCAACCCCGCCATCAGCGCCAGAAACACCGGCGACTGGAACTGAAATCCCCACCCCAGCGTGGCTCCCGCCGCCCTCAGCCCCAGCAGCACCGCCACCAGCACCCAGAACGAGGCCAGAATCCCCGCCGTGTACGCCAATCCATGCACCCTCAGCCTGTGCAGTTCACTTTGCCCGGAGTGCACCAGCGCCAGCCCCTTCAAAAACAGCACCGGAAACACGCACGGCATCAGGTTCAAAAGCAGCCCGCCCAGGAAAGCCAGCCCGGATGCCCGCAGCAGCGCCAGCCAGGAAAGTGAAGAGGCTCGTCTCCCAATAGAGGAACTCGTTGGAGCAGTCGGCTGGGCTTGTGCCGGGGTTTTAACCCCGGCATCTGCGCCAGTCAAATCGTCGGGGGCTTTAGCCCCTGAGGTTTGCCTTTCGGAAAGCTCGCCCCTCGCGCCCCCTTGTTCCGCGGAAGCAGCAGCCAACCCCGGCAACGCCGCAATCTCAAACGCCCGCCCCCCGGAAAACTCCAGAACTCCTTTCAATTCACCGGGATTAGCGACAAGATTCGCATCTTTCTTCAGGTCCAGAACCAGCCCCTTCGCGGTCGGCGTGAGCTTTTGCGGCGCTGGATTGTCCACAATCTCCTGGTCGGCGGGAAAAAACGCGGCCTCAGTCTCCCTCTGGCCGGTCTCAACGGCAAGCCGGAAACCCTCCTTCGTAGCTTGAAAGACCGCTTTCGCGCCCACCGGCAGAGGCTTGGGAAGGCGGCCGATCAGGCGCTTGAAAACCTCCGCGTCCGGCATCGCCTCCGCCGTAACCATCGGCTTTACCGCCACGATATTCCGGCTTACCTCCAGTTCCGCCTTGCCCGGAATGCAGGTCGCCCGGCAAACCAGCCAATCCACCTTGGCGTGAAGAATGGCCGCACCAGGCCTCGCCGTCTTGGCCACGTTCAGCGTTAGCGGATACAGCACCTCGTCTTCGTAGCCGTAGTCCATCAAAGGGCCAAGCGGCAGTCGGCTGGGCGCCGGAAACTGCAATGGGCCGGCGGTAATGCCTTCAGGCAGCGTCCACTTGATGTGTGGCGGTTCGCCCGCATCGCCCGCATTCTTCCAATAAACGTGCCAACCCGGCTCCAGTTTGAAGTAAAGCCCGGCCTCCGCGGCTCCGCCACTGATCTGACCATCCGGAACCACGAGTTGCACATGCACGTGTGGTGCATCCGCTGAACTGGATGCAGCCAGCGCAGGCAGCCCCGCTGCAAGCAGGATGAAAACCGGGAAAATCAGCCTGGGAAGACGCATCTTGGGGAAAAGCCAGCTCCTTTGTTGGACGCAGTTCAACAACGATTGGTCGCGCAGAGTTGCACCCCGGCCAACAGGTCGACTAACTCCCACCCTAACCAATCCATCGCGGACTGCGGCACAAAGCCGTATGGATCGCAATTGAGCCCTACTTCCCCGCCCAGTACGCCCGGTGCCCGATGTAATCCGAATCCGGCAGATTGGCCAGAATCGCCCGCCGCAGCGCCAGCACGTCCAGGTCGCCAACCTCATGGAAGAGAACCGTCCCATCCGGCGCCAGCAGCACCGTGTAAGGCACGCCTGACTCCCACTTCGGATCGAAGGCCGCCTGCGCCGCATAGGTGTCGCCGGTGGCAAAGATCAGGTTCCGTGAGCTTGCGTGCTGCTTCTCCAGGAACTTCATCACGCCCGCCCGCTCATCCGGCAGATTTGCCGCCACCGTCACCATGTCGAAGTCCCGTCCCCGATACATGCGGTAGGTAGTCTCAAGATCGGGAAACTCCACCACGCACGGCCCGCACCACGTCGCCCAGAAGTTCACCAGCAACAGCTTCCCCGTCGGATTGGCGCGCAGTTTCTTCAGCACGTCGCCGGTCGCATCCTCCAGCGTCACCGGCTCCGCTTCGATCTTTTTCAGCTCCTCCAGCCGGCTCGCCGACTTCGACTTCCACTTGGTCGAGCAGCCGAACACCGCGGTGTGATTCACCGCCACGGGCTTATCCTCGAGCAGCGCGTCGATCGCATTTCGCGTGTCCTCTGTCTTCACCAGCGACTCCCGCTGGCTGTTGTCCACGCGCCCCTCGAAGCGCAGCTTGCGCGCCGCGTCAAAGATGAACACGTGCGGGGTGGCCTTCGGGCCATACGCGTTCGCGGTCGCCTGTGTCGCGCCGTCGTAAAGATACGGGAAGTTGAAGTGCCTGTACTCGGCGCGTATCTTCATTTCTTCCAGGCTGTCGCTCACGTCGGTATAGCCCAGTTCGCCCAACCGCACCGCGTCCGGATCGTTGGGTTGAATCATCACGAACTGAACGCTCTTGCCCTTGTAGTCGTCCACCAGCTTCTTGAGCCGCGATTCGTAGAGCTGCGCCGTCGGACAGTGATCGCAGGTGAAAACAATCACCAGCACTTTCGCGCCTTTGTATTCGGCAAGCGAGTGGGTCTTCCCGTCGATGCCGGGCAGCGAAAAATCGGGCGCCGCCGAGCCAATCGCCAGCGTCGGGTGGTTATCCTCCTCGGCCGCGCAAACCGTTGCAGCAAACGCCATCGTCAGCAACACCAAACAGGCCATCGCGCCGGCGCAAACCCAACTCGACTTGCCCAACCGCGAACCCCCTGCAAATCCAGTCTTCATCGCGAGTACCATCTCAGTTCTCGATCCGGTGAAAGTATACCCTCAGCCACGCACAGACCATCCCCCGCGCAGTTCATCCATGCATGCGGCCATGTTCCCTGAAGATGCAGTCGTTCTCCACGCACTTCACTCCTGCCGCGCGCGCCCGAGCCACAGCCTCCTCGTGCATCACCTCATCCTGCAGCCACAAATAAGGAATGCCCAACCGGATCACGTCGTCCACAATCGCCGGAACGTGCTCCGAAGCCCGAAAAACATCGACTAAGTCGATCCCGGCGCCAGTCTGCTCACGCGCAGCCGCTTGTGCCGCATCCAGATCCGGATAACACTTGAGCCCCAGCACGTCGCTCTGCGCCGGGTTCACCGGAATCACGCGGTAGCCGTTCTCCGCCAGATAGCGCCCGATGTTATGGCTGGCCCGCCAGGTCTTGTCGCTCATCCCCATCACGGCGATCGTCCGCGCCGTGCGCAGCATCTCCTCAATCACGGCCTGATCGTTGCTCATCACCACCCACTTCATGTGCTAAACGTCCAGATCGTCATCCGCCTCGACCGCAACGGCCGTTCCCCGCCGCTTGGCCAGCAGATACCCGCGCAGAAAAGGCTCCAGGTAGCCGTCCAGCACCTTGTCCACATCGCCCACCTCGACCTTGGTCCGATGGTCCTTGGCGATGCGGTACGGCTGCAAGACATAGGACCGGATCTGCGAGCCGAAGTTGATTTCGAGCTTCGAGTCCTCCAGCTTCTTGCTCACCGCGCGCTTTTTTTCCAGCTCATACTCGTATAGCCGCGACCGCAGCATCTTCATTGCCTTCTCGCGGTTCTTGTGCTGCGAGCGCTCATTCTGGCATTGCACCACGATGCCCGTGGGCAGGTGCGTCATGCGCACCGCCGAGTCGGTGGTGTTCACGTGCTGGCCGCCCTTGCCGCCAGAGCGGAACGTGTCGATGCGCAAATCCTCAACCTTCAAATCCACCTGAATCGAGTCGTCGATTTCCGGTGAGACGTAAACCGACGCAAACGACGTGTGCCGCCTCTTGGCGGAGTCGTATGGCGAAATCCTCACCAGCCGGTGCACGCCGCTCTCGCCCGCCAGTTGCCCGAAGGCGTACTCGCCGATGATGGTGAAGGTCGCGGACTTGATGCCGGCTTCATCGCCGTCCTGCAAGTCGTTGATCTCGGTTTTGAAGCCCTCACTCTCGGCCCAGCGCAGGTACATGCGCATCAGCATCTCGGCCCAGTCCTGGCTTTCGGTCCCGCCCGCCCCAGGGTGAACCGTCACGATTGCGTTCAGCGGATCGGCCTCGCCGTTGAGCATGGTCCGGGCTTCCAGCGCTTCGTTGAACGCGGCCAGCGCCTTGATGTCGCGCTCCAGGTCGGCCAGCACGTCCTCGCCCTCGCGGGCCAGCTCGAAGTAGGCCTCGATGTCGCTGGACCGGCGCACCAGTTCCTCATCGTCGGCCACCATCACTTCCAGGCGCTTCTTGTCCCTCATCAGCGGCTTGGTAGCGTTGGGATCGGACCACAGCGCAGGATCGGCTAGCTTGGTCCCAATGTCGGCAAGTTCCCTGCGGATCCGAGCCGGGTCAAAGATACTCCCGCAGGTCGCGCGTTTGATCGCGCACGGGAGCATATGCGAATTCGAGATCGTTCAACGACATACTCGGCTCTTATGACCTGACTTTGATTTGATCTGTGGGGCGAAGGCTCAGCCGCAAGGCCCAGCCCAGAATCCCCAAACCCAGTATGGCACACCCCCACCCGAACACGTCCCCGTGAGCGGTGTAGAAGGTCACGTCGTCCCGGAAACCGTAACCGGCCGGCAGCGCGTCCGTCTGGTGCCGGGGAATGCTCTGCCGCACCCTCCCATAGGGGTCGATGGCCGCCGTCACTCCGTTGTTAGTGTCGCGCAGAATCCACCGCCGGTTCTCGATGGCCCGCATCCGCGCCATGTTCAGGTGCTGCCACGGCGCACTGGTGTCGCCGTACCAGGCGTCATCGCTGATGTTCACCAGCACTTCGGCCCCCAGCTCCGGAAACTCCCGCACCTCGTCAGCGAAAACCGCCTCATAGCAGATGAAGACCCCGTACCGGTGCCCATTCAGGCGAAAGACCTTGTGCTCGTCTCCGGGCGTGAACCTGGAAACGCGCCCGGTAAGCTTGCGGGCAAAGAACAGCAGACGCTGGAAGGGAACGTACTCACCGAACGGGACCAGGTGAATCTTGTCGTACCGGCCCACCCGCGCCCCATCCGCTCCCACCACCAGCGCCGAGTTGTAGTCGCGCCAGCCGCCCTCGTCCGCCGAGAAATCCGCGCCCAGGTTGCCCACCACCAGCGGCGCCTGCACCGCCCGCGCAATCCCCGCCATTGCCTGCTGAAACCGTGCGTCCTGCTCCATGAACGGCGCGGGCGACTCCGGCCACGCCACCAGGTCCGGATGCGTCGGGTAAGGCGGGCACACAATCTCGCCCTGCGTCGCGCCCGCCTCGGGTATTCCCGCGATATAGCTCTTGCACTCTTCGCCGGCAAGCTTGATGAATTCGGCTATATGGCTATTCCATTCGCCGGGTCCAATCCAGAGGCCCACGCCGGACACATCCAGATTCGGCTGGATCAGCACCGCCGTCGCCGTAGCCGCGGGTCTCGGCGGCGCCAGCCAAATCCCCGCCGTCCCGCCCACCATCAAAACCACGCCGGCAATCCCCCACGGCCGCCGGGCTGAAAATCGTTTTGGGGGGCGCAGGTCCAGCACCAACCCGCCCGCAATCAGCGCGTTCACCCCCACCAGCACAAAGCTGATCCCGTACACCCCAGTCCAGGGCGCCAGTTGGTTCACCAGCGCGTTGTCCACCTGCGAGTAGCCCAGTTGGTCCCACGGAACGCTGGTAATCCGCGCGGCCGCCAACTCCAGGCCGGCCCACAAAATCGGCGCCGCCGCCAGCGCCAGCCGCGTGCTCCCGGTGGCCCGCCGCACCAGCGCCACTCCCAGGCCGAAAACCCCGAAGTAAAGTCCCAGCACCAGGCTGTAGCCCACCAGCAGCATTGCCGGGGCCACCGCCGGCAGGTCGCCATACATCGACATCGTGTCGCGGACCCAGTAGCAGTTGCCCACGTACCACAGAAACCCGCAGACATATGCCAACAAAAAGCCTCTCCGCAAGGGACGCGGGCCGTCCACGCACGCCGGCGACAACAGCGCCACCAGCAGCGGGACCCACCCAAACCACGCAAACACCGTTCGCCACACCGGGAGTGGCCCCGCCAGCGGAAACGGCAACTCCAGCAAGCCGGCAGAGAGAACCGCCGCGGCCCACAACTGCCAGGCCCCCAACTTCCACGAGGTACGCTGCATACAGGGCCGAGTGTATAGCATCCGGCTCGGGAACCGAAGTGACGAACCCTGAACCCCGAACCGCGAACCGGCCCACCTTTTATCGGGACGAAACAAGTCTCTCCCGTCGCCGCCGCCGTGCGATAACCCACCCTGCCCCCAATCGGGAAACGCCGGCGCCTTCGACTCTTCGGCCCGCAAAAGCGCAGCCGGAAAGGCCGGAAACGCGCTACAATCGTCCCTATGCTACTGGTTATCTTTGCAATGCGGCTGCTCGAAACAATGTTTTTCGTCGGCCTGGCCGGATCAGCCGTGGTCGTCCTCATCAGCTTCTATGAAGATGGAAGAGAGTTCTTCGGAAAAGATGAGATCTGACCTGTTCCGGATCCCGCCGGCGGCGCCTTCCCATTTTCATTGACTCGGTGTTGATTCGGACTTACACTCACCGCAGGGCGGGCGACGATAGGAGCTCCCCGGACTCCAGAAAGCCGGCCGTCCTGCCGATCCAACCGTGATGGCATCCACCCGAACGACTGTAGCCCCGCCTTCGACGCGCGTCCGCCTCATCGTGGCATCCTCGGTGATGCTCACATTCATCTCTTTTTGGCGCGCTGCGGCCATTGTTCTCAACGACTTGGGTTCTTCGGCATTCTATGCCGGGGGCATCGCCGAGCAGGCGGTGGGCGCGGCAGCCCCCTGGTTCATTCTCGGCATCATGCTGTTCAGCTTCGCGGTGCGCGCAGTCTACGTCGAAAGCTGTTCGATGTTCACCCGCGGAGGCGTCTACCGTGTTGTCAAAGAGGCCTTGGGCGGCACATTCGCCAAACTCAGCGTATCCGCCTTGATGTTCGATTACATTCTCACCGGACCCATCTCCGGCGTTTCCGCCGGGCAATATATTACAGGCCTGATGAACGAGCTCATGACGGTTGCAGCCAATAGCCACTGGCTCCCCCCGGCTCTGATGGACGCGCAGAATAACCCCTTCCAGTTCAATATGAACTCCACCGCGGCTATGTTCGCGGCCGCGGTCACCATCTATTACTATTGGCAGAACATCAAGGGCATTGAGAATTCCAGCGACAAAGCCCTGCGCGTCATGCAGATCACGACGGTGATGGTGGTGATTCTGTTTCTGTGGGGCACTTACTCGGTGTACATTCGCGGCGCTCACATGCCTCCCTCGCCCATACCCTCCCATCTCAAGTTCAGTAGCGAGGCCCTGGGTTTCCTGAGAGGATGGCCGCAGTTGCTGCCGATGATGGGCCTGTTCGGCATTCTCATGGCATTCGGCCACTCCATCCTGGCCATGAGCGGCGAGGAGAGCCTGGCCCAGGTCAACCGCGAGATCGAGCACCCCAAGCTCAGGAACCTGAAACGCGCGGCAATTGTTATCGCCTTCTATAGCCTGATCTTCACCGGCGGCGCCACCCTCCTGGCCTCCATGCTCATTCCCACATGGCAGCGGACCCACATCTACCAGGACAATCTGATCGCCGGCCTGGCCATGTATATGGTCGGCCCCCCCTTCTGGCGCATCGCCTTCCGCATCTTCGTGGTCCTCGTCGGCTTCCTCATTCTTTCCGGCGCCATCAACACCTCGATGATCGGCTCGACCGGCGTGCTGATGCGCGTGGCCGAGGACGGCGTACTGGCCGACTGGTTCCGCAAGCCCCACCCCAGGTTCGGCACCAGCCATCGCATCGTCAACCTGGTCTTCATCCTGCAGATGTTCACCATCATCGTGAGCGGGGGCAGAGTAATCATCCTGGGCGAGGCCTATGCCTTCGGCGTGATCTGGTCGTTCACCTTCAACAACCTGGCCATGCTGGTGCTGCGCTGGAAGTATCATGGCGAACGCGGCTGGAAGGTTCCTCCCAATCTGCGCATCGGAAAAACCGAGATCCCCATCGGTCTCCTCTCCGTCTTTCTGGTGCTCTTCTCCACCGCCGTGGTCAACCTGTTCACCAAGTCGATCGCCACCATGAGCGGCATTGCGTTTGCCGCGGCCTTCTTCATCATCTTCACCGTCTCCGAACGCGCGAACCTGCGCAAACATGCCCTGGCCTCGCGTCAGATGAAGGATCAGTTCCAACTGGAGCACCAGGACACGGTGAGCCGCGAGTCGGCGGCCATCCGCCCCGGCGGCGTGATGGTGACCATGTACGACGCCTCCAACCCCCTCGCGCTGAAGTGGACCCTCTCCCACACCAGCACCGAGGAGCGGGACGTGGTGGTGATCAGCGTGCGCATGATGGGCGTCGGAGGACCGGAGTATCTAAGCGCCGCAGATCAGAGTTTCAGCGAGCACGAGCAGATGGTCTTTACCAAGGCCATCTCCGTTGCCGAGAGCTTTGGCAAGAAAGTCTCCCTGCTGCTGATTCCCGCCGGTGATGTCTTCGCCGCGCTGGCGCAGGGCGCAAACTCGCTCGAGGCAGACGCCGTGGTCTCGGGACTCTCCAGTTCTATGACCGCCGAAGCTCAAGCTTTCCACCTGGGACAGGCCTGGGAAGCGCTACCGGAGCCCAAGCGCCAGTTCAACTTCTATGTCGTCGGGCACGACGGCAACGTCAAGGCGTTTTACATCGGTCCGCACGCACCCGCTCTGAGTCCCGACGATGTCCAATTGGTGCACCGGTTGTGGCTGAACATGCGCCGCGACCCCTCCGTACAGGACCTGCATCACAGCGACGTCATCACCTATGCTCTTACCCGGCTGGCTGGTCAGTATGCCCGCGAGAAGCAGGAGATCCTGCGCGACCTGCGAAACTATCGCGCCATCGATTCCCCTGTCACCCTGCGCCTCGGCAATCAGGATCTTTCCGGCATCCCGCCTGCTCCCGGAAAACCGCCCCTCCCCCCAAAGCCGCCGGGGTCTCTCTGAATCCGCATCCTCACGGCTTGGCTTTCCCATCCGGAACCCCACGCCGACGACGGCCTTTGCGCGTTGCTCCGCAGAGGTCTGCACCGCAATTCCTCATGACCCTGTCAACCCTTCACAACACTTCTGCTTTGTACAAGAGACCTGAAACTGCCGCCGCTGCGGCGCTATCTACCCGCGGCCGGACTTCCGCCCGCCGCATAGCTTCCCCAAAACTCAACTAGAGGCCGCTGCTCGCCCCTGCAGCGTATTTTTTACTGAAATGTTTCATCCCCGGTATCGATTCGAATTTTTTGTTTGTAAAAGAGCTTACGGATGCGTATTGTGTTTCTCAGGACAAGTGGTTCGCCCGCGCAGATTCGTCGACTTAGACACAACGGGCATTGAACCACTTATGAGTAAGTGACAGGAGGAACCGTGGGAGTTTCAGAGATTCTGGCGCAGATCGATCGCGAGATCGTCCAATTGCAACAGGCGCGTGCACTGCTGGGTGGCAAAGCCGCCGCAGCGCTCAAGAAAGCTGCGGCAGCCCCCGCCGCCAAGAAACCCATCAAGAAGAAGAGAAATCTTACTCCTGAAGGACGGAAGCGCATTGCCGAGGCCGTCAAGCGGCGCTGGGCAGAACAGAAGAAGGCAGCACCCGCAAAGTAACTTGAATCGCGGCAAGGCCATGGGCTGGTTCCAAAGCCAGCCCATCCTCCGTCCAGCCGCCGTGGCAGCTCTGAACTTAGACTAGATGGATTCCCCCGGCGCCCACCGCACAACTTGGACGTTGGCATCTACCAGTGCAGCCAGTTCCTCCGGCGTTCCTTTCAGTTCCGGAATGGTTCCGTAGTGAATGGGAAGAATGATCTTCGGCTCCAGATAGCGCGCCGCCAACGCCGCTTCTTTCGGTCCCATGGTGAAATGACCTCCAATCGGAAGCATGGCCACTTCAGGCCGGTATAGCTCGGCAATCAGTTTCATATCCCCGAAGACCGCCGTATCTCCCCCATGGTAAAGCACCGGGCCATCCGCAACGCTCAATACGTACCCTGCGGCAACTCCCACATAGTGCGTCCCAGTTTCATCCTCGGCTGCCGATGAGTGTTTGGCCTCCACCATCGTGGCCGCCACATCGTCCAGTTGCACGGTGCCGCCCAGATTCATGCCGATCGTGTTCGCCACTCCCTTGCCCGCCACATAGGCCGCCAGCTCATAGATTGCCACCACGGTTGAGCCGTGCCTGGCCGCCACCGGAACCACATCGGAGATATGATCCCCATGGCCATGGGTCAGAAGGATGTAGTGAATCTTCTCTGGCAGCACAAAATCCTTCGGATACTTGGGATTCTGCGCGATGAACGGGTCGATCAGGATGTTTGTGCCCTTGGCGGTCTGGACCAGCACCGTCGCATGACCCAGCCATGTGATGTGCGTTCCCTGCAATGAACTCATGTTGCCTCCCTGCGCCAGTCTTCCGCCGTCTACCCTCTACCGCGTCATAATGACCTCGGAGACGCTGTCCTTGGCCAGAAACTGCCTGTGCCCCGACCAGCCGGCAAACAGCCGCTCGATGCTGCGGTTCGTAAAGGCCCGCTGAATGGGAAAGTCCTGCGCCAACTGCATCTCGACATTGTCGGCCGCGGTCAGATGGAAGCGGCAGTGTACCGTCTCCGCACCCTGGGTCCGGGTGTGGAAGAATGCCAGCACCTCCCCGCCCGGATTCATGGCCGCATGCAGGTGCGCCACCACCGGCGCCACCAGCGGCTCGGGCAGGTAATCCAGAGCCGTCCACAACAACACCACGTCAAAGGTCCGCCCCGCGAAATTGAGCGCTTGTTCCAGGAATCCTTCTACGTTCCAAATCGGTTTCCCCTCCTCGTCCGTGCCGCTCTGCCAGTTTCCGCTACAGGCGTCGTGAACCAGATCGGCCAGGAATACGCTATGGCCCAGCCCGGTGAGGTAGTTGATGTTGGCCGGCGAGGTATAACCGGTATCGATGACGCGCAGGCCGGACTCGCTCTCCAGCCGTTTGCGCAACACCCCCCAACCGCCCGAGTGCCGCGGCACTCTCGGCCCGGTAACGCCCGAAACGGAAGCGGTAGAGCCGCTGTCCTGCTTCTTGTCGAACCAACGGCTTAGCACCCTGAAATCCCCTTGCGGTCAAACACCCAACCGCTGCGCAGACTGGAACTCGGCCGTCGGGTCAAACGATCCCGCCGGCCGGCATGGGATTGGCGCTCTCCGCTCCCTTGCCAACGGCCTGCGTCAGGTCCACTTTGCCGCGAAATATCGCGTTGTCTTCCACTGCCAGCCGCAGTGCGCGAATATCCCCTTCCACCACGCAGCCGGCGCGCAACTCCACCCGCCCGCTGGCCACTACGTTGCCTTGAAGATGGCCTAGTATCAGCACGTCTTTCGCTGAAAGATCGGCCGCCACGTGTGCATTGGGGCCGATGGTCAACCGGCTCTCGGAGAGGCTCACCGTTCCCTCCACGCGCCCATCCACAATCAAGTCTTCACTGCCCTTCACTTCGCCGCATATTACGACGCTCTTACCGATGCGCGCGGGAGTATTCTCCACTGCCATGGTTGTTTTTCCTTCCGGGGGCCAAAACAAGCCCCTGCCCGAACTATACGCAACCCGGCCGGTATGCTTCAATGCGGCAAACCCTGGCGCCGCCGCCGCGTCCAAGAATTCATGAACTCGAAATACGGGGCACAGGCCGTCAATGCTCGCTAAAATATACCCTGTGCGCCGCCTTTTGCCGCTTCTCCTTCTCCTTTCGTGGGCCGGTCTGTCCCCCGCCCTCTCTAAAGGTCAGACTGCTTCGTCCGCTCTCACGCCCCCTCAGGCCCAGGCGCTGGTAGAGAGCGCGCTTGCCACCGAGTTGCGCACCGCACAGGACCCAAACCACCCCATGCGCTACAGGCTGCGCAAGACCAGCCCCCGGCTCACCTCCACCAAGGAAATTGTTGAAACCAGGGACGGCGACATCGCCCGCCTGGTGGCCATCTTCGACAAACCCCTCAGCCCGGCCGACGAGCAGCGGGAACAGGCCCGCCTGGATGCGCTGCTCAGTGATCCCGGTCTGCAACGGCATCGCAAGCAAGGCGAGGACGAGGATGCAGTGCGCGTCATGAAGATCCTGCGCGCGCTCCCCCAGGCATTCCTCTATCAATTTGCCGGCTCCGACACTGGCCCCGCGGCAACTGTGGAAAAATTCACCTTCAGGCCCAACCCGGAATTCAACCCGCCGAACTTCGAGACACAAATTTTGACCCATATGACCGGCGAACTCTGGATCGACGCCGCACACGAACGCGTAGCGCGCCTGGAGGGCCACCTGCAGCAGGACGTGGACATTGGCTGGGGCATCCTGGGCCGGCTGAAAAAGGGTGGATGGATCGTCATCGAGCAGGCCGACGTGGGCGCACACCAGTGGCGGACCGTCCGCTTCCAGATGGTCATGAGCGGCCGCGTGCTCTTCTTGAGCAGAAACTTGGACACCTTGGAAGAGCAGACGCAGTTTGCACCACTGCCCGCGGGACTAGACTACCGCCAGGCCATTCAGATGCTGCGCGCCGCTCCCGAAAACACCGCGCCGGCAGTCCGGTGAGACGCCGCAGCGCCAAATGCCAGGCGGCCCCGCCCTTGCGGGTGGGGCCGCCCGGTTGTTTTGAAACGACCTTTACTTGGCGGTGGCCACCACGGCGAAGACGATCACCAGCGTGAAAAGAGTGAGGGACTCCATGAACGCCAGGCCGAGAACCAGGAAAAGCATGATGCCGGCGCGGGCGCCGGGGTTGCGCGCCAGAGCTTCGGTAGCCGAAGCGGTTGCCTTGCCCTGACCCAGGCCGCAAAGACCCGCGGCCAAAGCCATGCCGATGCCGGCGCCGATCGGCACCAGGTTGATGGTGGAAGTGCCGCCATCCGCGAAGGCCGGGATGGCGAAGCAAAGAGCCGCCAGGGCCATGAATACATATTGAAGTTTCCGCATATTTCTCCTGCTTCCCTTGAAATTGGCCGCCAGTGGGTGGTTGAAGCTCACCGTGCTGGCCCCCTCACGCTTGCGGCCCTTCGTTTGCCCGGAGCGGAAGCGCTCTCCGGCGGAACCTCTTTCCTCGTTTTCGGCGAGGGTCGTTGCACGAAAGCCTTAGTGCTCGTGCGCCACCGCCTGGGAGAGATAAATCATCGCCAGCAGCATGAACACATATGCCTGGATAACCGAGACCGCGGCGTGAAGGCCAAGAAATATGGCGGGAATCGCGAACGGGATCAGCGAAAAGAAGACCAGCGTCACCAGGTCGCTGGCCAGCATGTTGGCGTAAAGACGGATGGTGAGCGACATCATGCGGGCCAGGTGGGAGATGATCTCGATGGGGAACAGCAGCGGCGCAATCCACCACAGCGGGCCGGCAAGTTCCTTGAGATAGCCAATGAATCCCTGCTCACGGACGCCGTGGAAGTTGTAAAAGAGGAAGGTCAGTACCGCAACGCCCAGCGGCACTGAGGGATTGCTGGTCGGTGTGACGATGCCGGGAACCAGTCCCAGCAGGTTGTTGAGAATCACAAACAGGAAAACGCAGGTCACAAAGGCCTGGAAGCGCTCATATCCATGACCGATGATCTGCTCCGCCTGCCCCCCGGTGAACTCGTTGACCATCTCGGCGATCTGCTGCGCCGGGTTCGGCTTTTCCACCGAAAGGGTCAGCCGCACGATCACGAAAAAGACGATCAGGCCGCCGACCACCAGCAGTTCCATCGCAAAGGTGTCGTTGATGGGAGCGGCAGGATTGGCGGGATGAACGCCCACAGCCTGCAAAATCGCGGCCACGGCCCCGCCGAACAGGTGGTTCAACAAGCGCGTGAATGCAAGAGTTTCCGGCATCGAGACAAGTGTCTTTCTGTTCCCCCGGCCGGTCCCCTTTGCCCCGGCGGACCCGCTCCGCCTCTCATTCCTTGAGCAACCGCAACGCCTCCCAGGCTGTGGCCACCAGAGCCAGGCCCAGACCGCACAAAAGCGCTACCGCCGAACCACGGAAACATTTCAGGCTACCATAAATCGCCCCCGCAAAGACTGTGAGCCTGAGCACAAAGAAGACCGCCACCACCCCCGTGCTCCTGGGGCTCTTCTGCTTGTCCAATTTGGCATTGACAAACCGGATCAGCCGCTGCCACTCCAGAATGCTCGCCGCCGAGATCGCGGCTCCCACGGTCATCATCGCCGCGTTGCGCCAGCCGGAGGCAAACAGCAGCGCCAGCGCGGAAACCAAGCCCAGAATCAGTGTGTTGCGCATGGCCCGCTGCAGCAGGGCTTGGAGCGCCTCATCGCTGAGGCCGGCCAGGGGGTGGATTTCTTCAGTCATGGCTAAATTTCGGAGCTTCCGTTGCCGGTCCCGTTTCCGGTTTTGGGCTTGTTCCCGGAATCGCTCCCCGTCTTGATCGCAAGCCGCACTACGTAGACCAGCCCGGAGATGCCGCCAAAGACGACCCCGGCGATGCCGATCCACGACTGGTGCAGGACTTTGTCCAACCAGGCGCCGAGCAGCCAGCCGATAAACGCCGACGACGGCAGCAGAATCGCAATCTGCATCAACTTTTCCGCCTGCACCCAGGCATCGATGGCGCTGGAAGTTTTACTCCGCGGCTTGGACTCCGGATTGGGGCGGTTGAAGGGCACTCATCGTGGTTATACACGATCAGCGCCCTCCCACGCGAAATGGCAGGCCTCACTTGCTGGGTATTGAAGTGGCGAGCTTCCAGGCCTTGACTCGATACTTGCCCTCATCCTCGTCCAACTGCGAAAGACCGAAGGTATAGTTAGCGTTGTTTCCGCCGGTGGGAATCACCGTGACCTGGGCCGCGAAGTAGTAGACCTTACCCGGTTCGGCGGTGAAGGACGCCACATCGATGCTCTTCTTCAGCATATGTAAAGCCGATTGCCAACTCGCGCATAGATGATGTACTCCTGGCGCAACGTCAAGTGTGAAGTATGAGTTGTCTTTGTTGGCGCCCGCCCAGGCTCCGTCCAAACCGAAGCGGACTGTAGCGTACATGAAAGGGCCGATCATTTGGTTTTCGTTTTCGATAAAGACAATCTGCGCCTTGCCTTCTGCTGGAGCGGCTGGCGGGGTCTTACTCCTTTCTGTTTTGACATCGAATTTGACTTTGTCGTCGCCGCAGGCATCCGGCAAAATGGTGGCCCACGCCTGCCCTGCACAGGCAAGAGATGCGCAAAGAAACAATGCATTAAGACTTGGCTTCATAAGGATTCTCCTGGAGATTTGGATACACGTTCGGACTTTTTAGTTGCGCGCGTCACAAGGATAGGCTCATGCCGCGGCGGCAACCCCGCCCGCCCTCCACGTTCCGGACGATATACTGACTCTTGGACAGGTGACGGTGCCCACTCGCAAAGGAAGCGAACGTGTTCGAGTCGGAATTTGAGCGCAGCCTCTTCGACCTGCGCAAATCAAAACTCGCGGAAATCGAGAAGCTGGGCCAGGCCGCCTATCCCAACCAGTTCCCTGCCTCCCACACCATCCCCGCGGTGCGCGCCCGCTGGGGCCAGTCGCAGGCCGAGGACCTCGAAGCCAATCGCGTCACGGTGGCCGTCGCCGGCCGTATCATGGCCATCCGCTCCCAGGGCAAGGCCGGATTCGCCACCCTCCAGCAAAACGGCGAGCGGCTGCAGATCTACGTCCGCCTCGACGCCGTCGGCGAGCAGGGCTTTGCGCTCTACAAGCTGCTCGACCTCGGCGACCACATCGGCGCTAGCGGCTACCTCTTCCGCACCCGCACCGGCGAGCTCACCATCCACGTCGAGCGCCTCACCTTCCTCGCCAAGGCCATGCTCGCGCTGCCGGAAAAGTTTCACGGCCTCGCCGATGTCGAACTGCGCTACCGCCAGCGCTATGTGGACCTGTTCACCAACCTGGACAGCCGCAAAGTTTTCGTCAAGCGCGCCGGGGTCCTCAAGGCGCTGCGCCGCTTCTTCGACGAGCGCGGCTACCTGGAAGTCGAGACCCCGATGATGCAGCAGATCCCTGGCGGAGCAGCCGCGCGCCCCTTCAAAACCCACCACAACGCGCTCGACATGGACCTCTTCCTGCGCATCGCCCCCGAGCTCTATCTCAAGCGCCTCGTCGTCGGCGGCCTCGACCGCGTCTACGAGATCAACCGCAACTTCCGCAACGAGGGCGTGAGCACGCAGCACAACCCCGAGTTCACCATGCTCGAGTTCTACCAGGCCTACGCCAACTATTACGACCTGATGCAGATCACCGAGGAGATGATTGAATTTGTAGCACGGCAAGTGAACGGAACGACGATTCTGCCCTCCGGCGAATTTGATGGACAAGGCCATCCGATTCCATGGCTCGATCCAGACGGGGAGCCAATCGACCTTGGCAAGTGGCGGCGGCTGACCATGCGCAAGGCCGTTCGCGAGTTCTGGCCGGAAGAGATCGTATCCTGGGCAAAACATCGGGGCATTGAAGCGGTGCCGGGACTTCCACACTTTGTCGAGGCGACTGAGATGCAGGCGCTCCTGAGCGTCGCCATAGACGCGCTTGACGACGCGCTCGGAGACCTCTTTGCTCACTTGATGGCCCCCAAAAGCGAAGAGGAGTTTGATGCGCTGTCCAAGCGTCAAGATGAGCTCAAAAAGATGCGCGGCGCGCTTGATGCGGTTTTGAGAGACTCGTTGGATGGCGCGCCCGTGGGCAAATCCGTCTACAACCTCTTCGAGGCCGTGGTCGAGCCCTTTCTCGTCCAGCCCACCATCATCTACGACTACCCGGTCGAGGTCTCGCCGCTCTCCAAGGCCAAGCCCGGCGACCCGGCCCACGTCGAGCGCTTCGAGTTCTTTGCCGGCGGCTTTGAGCTGGGCAACGCCTTCAGCGAATTGAACGATCCGGTCGAGCAGCACAGACGATTTGCCCAGCAGCTTGCCGAGCGCGACCGCGGTGACGACGAGGCCCACCAGATGGACGAGGACTACGTGCGTGCATTGGCCTACGGGCTCCCTCCCACCGGTGGCGAGGGTCTCGGCGTCGACCGCCTGGTCATGCTCCTCACCGGCTCAAAATCCATTCGCGACGTGATCCTCTTCCCGCTGATGAGAAACAGAGATCAGAGATCAGAGATCAGAGATCAGGAGAAACCGCCACAATGAGCGAGATGGTCGCAATCAAAAAAGTCGCGTTGGGGGAGCATCATCTGCGGCCAGGGCGTACAAAGCATACGCTCGTTGACAGTCAAGGGCAGCGAGATTTTCCGCTATTCACGTCACTTGTCGTTGCGCAATATCCGGGAGATTCAGGCTACTATCTCCTGCATCTTTGCGAGGATGGTCAAGGAACAGACACGTGGCACGCGACCCTGGACGATGCGCTCCATCAAGCTGAATATGAGTTTGAAGTTAAACCAGAAGACTGGGTCTAAACGAACGGATCTCGCTGAGCTTTGAATGACGATCCCAAGAGTGGGACGGTTTTCTGATCTCTGATCTCTGATCTCTGATCTCTTACCCCTGATCCCTGGAGCACCGTGAACATTCTCTTCGTCGGCGACATCTTTGGCAGCGCGGGCCGCAAAATCGTCCGCGAGCACATCGGCCACGTGCGCGCCGCTCACGCCGTCGACCTGGTCGTCATCAATGTCGAGAACGCCGCCGGCGGCTTCGGCGTCACCCCGCAGATTGCCGAGGACCTCTTCGATCTGGGCGCCGACGTGCTCACCACCGGCAACCACGTCTGGGACAAGCGCGAACTGATCGAATACCTGAACTCCGTTCCCGCCGAAAGCCAGGACCGCCCCCGCCGCGTGCTGCGCCCGGCCAATTTCCAACCCGGCCTTCCCGGCCACGGCGTCTTCGAGGGAACCACGCAGGGCGGCGTGGATTATGCAGTCGTCGACCTGCAGGGCCGCGTCTTCATGAGCTCTACCAACGACCCCTTTCACGCCGCCGACGCCCTTCTGGCCGGCATCAAGGCCAAAGTGATCGTCGTCGATTTTCACGCCGAGGCCACCAGCGAGAAGGTCGCCATGGGCTGGTATCTGGATGGCCGCGTCACCGCCGTATTGGGCACGCATACCCACGTTCCCACTGCCGACCAGCGCATACTGCCCGGCGGAACCGCCTACCAGACCGATGTGGGCATGAGCGGCCCCTACGACAGCATCATCGGCGTCCAAACGGACCTCGTGCTGCACAAGTTTCTCACCGGCATGCCCGGCAAGTTCGAGGCCGCCAAGGGAAACCCCAGGATGTGCGCTGCCCTGGTCGCCTGCGATCCCCTCACCGGACGCGCCTCTGCCATTCAACACATCATGCTGGGCGAATGACCTGGACTTGTTTCGGCGAAGTCTTCCGCATGGCGTCTGGCTGTTTCGTAGAACCTGCCCAAAAACCTGCAAGACCGGATTCGGCGCTTCGTCCAGGGATACTGTCCCCATCGCATCCGGAAAATGGTTGACCTTTTTGCAGAAAATTATGTGCCCGCGGCGCACAATGTGAATTGAATAGGGCGCGATAGCCCGGCAACAAGGGCGGTGAGCTCCACCATGCGAAGCCCAGGTCAGGAAGCTGCGCAAAGGCAGGCGTGGAAGCGGAGGGCCTTGTCTTGGTGGATTTGGCAAGCAAAATACCCCTCGCACACCGAAACAGCGGCATAACTCCTTTAACGTCTATATTCTGCAAATAACTCGTTTCGAATCAATAATTTGGAGCGAAACCCCTGTCGTAACCCACCGAAAACAAGGAATTTCCTTACAGAGACGGGGGTGGGGTAGGGGGGCCGTATATAAAGTGCAACAAACGGCAACTCCTGCTGCTTGCGCTCTCCCGGCCATGCTCGCCCTCTGCTCCCGTGCGGGCGCTGCCCGCGAGTCCTTTGGACAGGTTCTTAGGGATCGGTCTGCGCGATTGGATACACAGACGGTATTAGGGGTGCCCCTGCTTATCCGGCGCGGCCGGGGAGGCCGGACTGCCCATCACCACGCCCGGCGGCTGCGCAACCTCTTTGGGGGCCGTCTCCTGCGCCGGCCTGCCTTGTACATCGACTGCGGCCGGGTTGACCGTCTTTATGTTCAGCATCTCCGCTGGAGTATGTTTGGCCCTCAGCAATCTTCCCTTGCCGTCGAAGGTCATGGTCCACTCCATGGGGCGCGGATTCGCCGACACATCCGCAAACAGGATGACGGCGCCGCCACGTGCCGGAATCTGCAGAATCGGCGTCGAAGGCGTGAAGTACTTCTGGCCCTCGGGGATCTCGTTCGAAAGCGACGCCTGCGGATGCCCTCCCGCAAGGGCGGCGTAGCACAGCCCCGTGCCAAACCACTCGGGAGCCTTGTCCGGGTGTTCTTCCGCCCGGATGTGATTAAAGGCCGAGATGGTCAGGGCGTTGATCGGCGCTGGCGAAAAAAGCGAGTAGCCCCGCAGTTGAATCGGGATGATGCGCACCCGGCCTTCCTCGCCGCGTGGAATCGAGGCCGTAAACACGCTCACGTCGCCCGTCCCGTTGTTGCGCAGAAACCTCAGAAAAATGTGGTTCGGCAGCGCCGGGCAAACCACCTGCCGGTAACTCCATTTGCCCTCGTTGAACTCCAGGCCCATATAACCCGCGTGCTCGCCGATCGAACTCTCCGCATTCGCCGCCAGTTCGCGATCCTTCTCGCTCATCTGCTCAACGGTCCGGAACTCGATTGAAGCCGCTCGCCCGGTAGCCTCGGCATCGGGGGAAAACGGCATCGGGCGCCTGACCTCGGGTACCACCCGTTCCGTTGCTGGAGCGCCCGCGGGTATCTCCCGAACCGCCTGGGCCTTCAGGGGAGCGCAGACAGTGGCCAGCAGTGTCACGGCCAGTACGTTGATCAGGATTCTCAGTCGTTCCATGCTGCCCATAGAGTACCATCAACGCCCGTGCGGAGTTCAGCATGAAGCAACCCGCACCATGCAAAAAGGGCAGCCGGATGCAGGCTGCCCTTCATGTTCCCAGGAATGGTGCGTTGCGCGCCGGACCCTCGTGGCGTCCGGCGCGGTCAAAAGATCAAAAAACCAACGGCTTGATCAATGCGTCGCCTTGTGTCCGGCCGCCGGCTTGTGCACCGGGGCCACCTTCTTCGCCGGCACAACCACTCCGTCGCGGAGCACAATCTGTGCGCCCTGCACCTCCGGGGGCGCAACCGGAGCCGGCGCAGCGGCCGGCGCAGGCGCCGCCGCAGCTGGAACCGGCGCAACGGTCGGCGCAGGCGCCGCCGCACCTGGAGCCGCCGCAACGGCCGGCGCAGGCGCCACCGCACCTGGAGCCGCCGCAACGGCCGGCGCAGGCGCCGCCGCACCTGGAGCCGCCGCAACGGCCGGCGCAGGCGCCACCGCACCTGGAGTCGCCGCAGCGGCCGGCGCAGGGGCCACCACAGCTGGAGCCGGCGCAGGGGCCACCACAGCTGGAGCCGGCGCAGCGGCCGGCACCGGGACGCCCCCAGCCAGAACCTGCGTGTAGCTGTCGTAAGTGCCGTCCAACTCCGCCTGCCCCTTGGACTGGAGCCCGAACTCGAAACCTTTTTGAGGAATGTCCTTTTCCGCCAGCGGCGTCTTAAGATTGACGATGAAGTCGGGCGTCTTGGCGTCCTTTGCGTCTTGCGTTACCGCGACCTTGATTACCGAGGCCGTCGCTTCAATCACGATTCCAGGAACCGGCGTCGGTTTATCCTTCAACAGCGCCCACAGCTTGTCGGCGTCTTCCTTTGCACCGAACGCCAGAACAAGCTCCTTGTCGACCAGAGCCAGCGTATTCAGGTCCGGAGTAACCGCCAGAATCGTGTGAATCTTCTCGGCAGGGGTAGCGGCTGGCTTGATGATCAGGGTTCCCGGCGGAAAGACGGTCGCCATCGCCTGCGCCTTGATGTCGTCCAGCCCATCCAGCGCACCGTGAAACTTCTTGTACCAATACTCGTCCTTGGTCTCGATCACGCCCTTGAAATTGGCCGGCGCGTAGTCCCAGGCGCGCGAATAGAACCAGACTGCCTGCGCCAGGTCTCTCCCCTCCGGCTTCACATAGGCTTCCGCCAGGTTAAGAGTATCCACCAACCCCGGCCCGCTCTTGGTTCCATCGGGCGGAAACAGCATCAATTCAGCGCGGTACTCGGAGATACCGGCCTTGACGTCCCCCTTTGAGACTATGTCATCCAGCGCGATGGCCGAGTGGAAGATCGGGTAGGTCGCCCCGGTCTGCTTCTTCCAGTCGTCGTCGGAGACACCGGCCGGCTTCGGGACGACGAGGCCTTTCGTGGCCAGCGTCGCGGCATCGTCGCAGGTCTGCGGATCGGTCGACTTGCCGGTCTTCGCATCGAGGGTCTTGGTGCACTGGCTCTTCTTGACGACCACTGACAGGAAGATGCCCTTCATATTGTTTGGGTCCACCTGCAGCAGCCGGGTGGCCGCCCCCAACGCATGCTCGGCGTCACCCAACCCCTGGTAGGTATCCACCAGCAGGTCAAGAACTGCCTTCTTGACCACGCTCTGCGGATACATTTGCAGAAAGCTCTCCAGACCCGCGGCCTTGGCCTTGGGATCTGCCTGTGTGGTTGCCATTTGATAGGCGTTGAATTCGGCCGGATCCTTGATGGTGATCGAATCCTGGGCTCGTAGCGTGGGCGCGGGAACGAGGCTGATGCTCGCCAATGCCATCACAGACGCAAAGACTAACTTCTTCATTTAGTGCTCCTGGGAATTGCCGAAATGGAGATCCATACTCAACCACTCGCTGGCGGACAGCGCAACCAAATCTCTTCTGCGGTCGAATACCTGTGCCACCGGTAAACGATACCACGGCTTCCGCTACGGTGTTGCGAGGATTATAGAAAGCCCTGCCCTCCCTGACAAGCGAACTTGTGCGGGAAAAACAGAATCTCCCCGGCAACTCCTGCCGGAGAGCCCCTCGGCGCCGTCCCGCCGCCCGCCCAAAGGGATGATTTCGTGACAAATTCCCTCAATCCAGCACGAAAAACGGCCGCCCTCGCCTTTCCCAGCCACTCCCTCCAGATTGACCGCACTCTTACCGCCTACCGGCTTAGACACCGGTCCCGGAAAAAATGTTCCTGGAGCTTCAGCGGGCCAGCCCGCACTTTTACCGGAGCAGCCGCGCCAGCTCTGCCTGTTCGGCCAGAAAGGCGTCATGGCCATGAGCGCTGTCCATCTCCCGGTAGTCAGCCTGAACTCCGGCCGCGCGAATGGTATAGGCAAAGTGGCGCACCGCGTCGGGCGGAAACAGCCAATCCGAGCTGATGCCCACAAAGCTCAGCCGGGCGCGAATCCGGCTGAAGGCCTCCGTCGGCGAGGATGAACCGCGCTGCGGATTCCAGGTGTCCATGGTGCGCAGGATGGCCAGATACGCATTGGCGTCGAAGCGCTCGACGAATCGCTGTCCCTGGTGGTCCAGGTAGCCGCCGATGTCGAATCGCCCGCCAACCAGGCCCCCGCCCAGGTCGTCCAATCCCCATGGGTCCTCGCCGTTGCGGTTGGGATTCCGTCCAAACCGCTCATCGAACAGCGGCGCCGCCTTGTAGCTCAGCATGGCGATCTGCCGCGCCAGCGCCAGCCCCCGCCGCGGAGGCCGCTGCGGCAGATAGCGCCCGCCAGCCCACTCCGGGTCCTGCTGGATGGCCTGCCGCTGCAAATGACTCAGCGCCAGCCCCATCGCCGGCAGCGGCGCCACCCCGATAATCACCGCCCGCTCCACCCGCTCCGGATGCACGATGGCCCACTCCAGCGCCTGCATGCCTCCGATCGAGCCGCCCAGAGCCAGCCTCAGCCGCCGAATCCCCAGCGAATCCAGCAGCCGCCCTTGCGCACGCACATTGTCGCGAATCGAAACCAGCGGAAAGTCCGGCCCGTACACCTCTCCCGTCTCGCGATCCACCGAGCCCGGCCCCGTCGATCCATAGCACGAGCCCAGCATATTGATGCAGATCACGCAATCGTTTTCCAGCGATAAAACCCCGCCCGGCGCAAGGATCTCCGGCCACCACGCCCCCACCTGCGCCGATCCTGACAGCGCGTGGCAAACCAGCACCGCGTTGTCACGCGCCGTGTTCAGCCGGCCATACACCGCATAATGAAGCGTAGGGCCGGCCAGCGTCCGCCCACACTCCAACAACAGGTGCTCGTCGAGCACAAAGTCGCCTTCGTAGGTGGGCGCCGGAGATTGCGTCCCACCCCTCGGAGCCTCGGTTCCGTCTGGTCCGGCGCCTTCCGATATACGCGCTTCGGTCATGATGCTCATCGTGCCACCAGATCCGCGGTTGCGGTCGCGCCCTCAAGTCTGTGCCCATTCGCCCCCTCGATTGCCTGGTCCAGATCGGCCAGAATGTCGCGAATGTCCTCAATCCCCACCGAAAGCCGCACCAGTTCGGGAGTCACGCCCGTCGACACCTGCTCCTCGTCCGAAAGCTGCCGATGGGTCGTCGAAGCCGGGTGAATCACCAGCGACTTGGCGTCGCCGATGTTGGCCAGCAGCGAGAACAGCTCCAGCCCGTCGATCAGCTTCTTCCCTGCCTCGTACCCGCCCTTGATGCCAAAAGTAACCAGCGCTCCGCTCCCGGTGGGCAAATACTTCAGCGCCCGCTCGTAATAGGCGCTGGATTCCAGCCCCGGATAGTTGACCCACTCCACGCCCGGATGCCGCTCCAGGTGTCTCGCCACGGCCAGCGCATTCTCTGAGTGCCGCTCCAGCCGCAGGTGCAGCGTCTCGATCCCCTGCAGCAACAGAAACGCATTGAACGGCGAAAGCGCCGCACCCGTGTCGCGCAACCCCTGCACCCGCGCCTTCAGAATGAACGCCAGCGGCCCGAAAGCCTCCGTGAAGGAGAGGCCGTGGTACGACGGGTCCGGCTCGGTAAGATTCTTGAATCGCCCCGAGGCCGCCCAGTCGAACTTGCCCGCGTCCACAATCACGCCGCCGATGGCCGTCCCGTGCCCGCCCAGGAACTTGGTCGCCGAATTCACCACAATGTCCGCGCCCCACTCGATCGGCCGCACCAGCGCCGCCGAGACCGACGTGTTGTCGATCGCCAGCGGCAGGCCATGCTCGTGGGCAATCGCGGCAAGTCTTTCAATATCCGCCACATCCAGCTTTGGGTTGCCCAGCGTCTCGGTATAAACCGCCCGCGTTTTCGAGTTGATCGCCGCCCCCAGCCCCGCAAAGTCGTCCGCATCCACAAACTTCACCGTGATGCCCAGCCGCGGAAATGTGTAGTGAAACAGGTTGTACGTCCCCCCATAGAGCGACGTCGTCGAGACAATCTCGTCTCCCGCCCCGGCCAGCGTGGTCAGCGCCAGCGTCTCCGCCGCCTGCCCTGAGGCCGTGGCCAGTCCCGCCGCTCCGCCTTCGAGAGCCGCCACCCGCTTTTCAAACACGTCCGTGGTGGGGTTCATGATGCGGGTATAAATATTGCCGAACTCCTTGAGCCCGAACAGCCGCCCCGCGTGGTCGGCGTCCTGGAACACGTAGGACGTGGTTTGGTAGATGGGCACGGCCCTCGCGCCGGTGGCCGGGTCAGGCGATTGGCCGGCGTGCACGGCAAGGGTGGCAAGATGCTGTTGCTTCGCTTCGGACATGATGAGCTCCTTCATGGTTCTGTGGTTTTGAGCCATTTTCATGGCTAATACAATCTGGGTGCCCCGCCCTCGCGATCCGCCGCGGCGGATTTTTGTCGCTAGGGTGGGAAACGGCGCCCCCAAACAACAAAACGGCCCGAATCCTTTCTGGACCCGGGCCGCCTGGTTTCGAGAATCGGTTGCGTCTAGCGCATTCGCGTCTCAATATCCGCACGGACAGGTCCGCAAGCCATACACATACACATGGCCATGACCGCAATTCCGTGCTTAGTTGAGTTCCGCATTAAGGGCAGTATCGACGCAAGCGGGGATGCGTGTCAAATAAGAATTGAAGCCGGAATTCCCCGGTGACCGTATCTTAGGGCAATCAGGAAGCCCTGATCCCTGTTCCCTGATCCCTACTCCTCCGCCTTCCAAACGTAAGCCCCCGGCTGTGGCAGCCCGATTTGGGCCAGGACCCGGCAAACAAACTGCCGCGCCATCTCCGTCGAGTCGATGGGATGGAAATAGAACGCCGGAATCGCGGGAAAAATCACCGCGCCCGCCTCTGCGGCCAGTGTCATGTTCCGCAAATGAATGCGGTTGAACGGCGTCTCCCGCACGCACAAGAGCAACGGCCGCCGTTCCTTGAGCGTCACATCGGCGGCCCGCGCAATCAGCGAGTTGGCCAATCCATGCGCGATCGCCGCCAGCGTCCCCATCGAGCAAGGCAGAATAATCATTCCATTCGACGGATGGCTCCCGCTGGCGATCGCCGCCCCAATATCCGCATCCGAGTGCTGCACCGTCTTTCTGGGCACCGCCCCCAGCAGCTTCTCCAGCAGATCGTTGCGTCCACTCATCTCCAGTTCCTCGGCCAGCACGCGCAGCGAGTTCTCCGAAGCCACAAAGTGGACGCGGCCCACCCGCTCGTCCGCCTCCAGCGCGCGCAACAGTTCGCGGCCAAAGATCGCGCCCGAAGCGCCCGTGAGAGCAACGGTAAGATTCACGCCTTCCACTGTGCAGTCTCCTTTGCCGCTCTACTCGCCCAGCACCCGCTGAAAGATCGCGTCCACATTCCCCAACTGCCTCGTATAGTCAAACGTCCGATCCAGCTTCTCCGGGCTCAGCAGCGCGGTAACTGCAGCATCCCGTCCAACTTCGTCGCGAAACACCAGGTCCTCTTTCCACGACCGCATCGCGTGCGCCTGCACCAGCCGGTAAGCGTCCTCGCGCAGCATCCCCGCCTCGGCCAGGTCCAGCAGCAGTTGCCCGCTGAAGATCAGCCCGCCCGTGCTCTCCAGGCTCCGCTTCATCCGCTCCGGATACACCAGCAGCCGGTCGATCAGATCGGTAGTTTTCGCCAGAAGGTAATCCACCAGAATAGTCGAGTCCGGAAAAATCACCCGCTCCACCGACGAGTGCGAAATGTCCCGCTCGTGCCACAGCGCAATGTTCTCAAGAGCCGCCTGCGCATTGCCCCGCAGCACCCGCGCCAGCCCGCTGATCTGCTCTGCGGTAATCGGGTTCTTCTTGTGCGGCATCGCCGACGAGCCCTTCTGTTTCTCGCTGAAGTACTCCTGCGCCTCGCGCACCTCGGTCCTTTGCAAGTGGCGCACCTCGACAGCAATCTTGTCCAGCGTGCTCCCAATAATCGCCAGCGTCGAAATGTATGCCGCGTGCCGGTCCCGCTGGATCACCTGCGTGGCCACGAGCGCCGGCTTCAATCCCAGCCGCGCGCAAATCCGCTCTTCATGCTCCGGCTTCAAATGCCCAAACGTCCCCACCGCGCCCGACAGCTTCCCCACTCGCATGTCCTCGGCCGCCGCGTCGAACCGGACCAGGTTGCGCCCCATCTCCGCGTACCAGTTCAGCAGCTTCAACCCAAATGTTGTTGGCTCCGCATGAATCCCGTGCGTCCGCCCGATCGTGGGTGTGTGTTTGAATTCCAGCGCCCGCCGCTTCAGCACCGCCAGCAGCTCCACCAGCCCGCCGCGGATGAGCGCCGAAGCCCCCTTCACTTGCAACGCCTGCGCCGTATCCACCACGTCGTTTGAGGTCAGCCCATAGTGCAGCCAGCGTGACTCGGCTCCCAGCCCCTGCGCGTCCAGGTTCTCGGCCACCGCGGTGGTGAAGGCGATCACGTCGTGCTTCACCTCCGCCTCGATCTCCTGAATGCGCTCGACCGAAAAGCCCGCCTTCGTGGCAATCGCCTCGGCCGCCACCACCGGAATCACCCCATCCTCGGCCAGCGCCGTGCTCGCCGCCGACTCCACTTCCAGCCAGCAGCGGTATTTGCTCTCGTCCGTCCAGATCCGGCCCATCCCCGGCCGCGTATAGCGTTCGATCAAAGCAATACTCCTCGCCAGAGCCACATGCCGCACTCTGCACCAACCCTTGATTGTACGAGGACAGCGCGCTTACGAGCAGAACAACTCGCGCGACGACCTGCGACAGCAATGAACCCTGGTCCCGATAGTCCCACAAAAGCCCCGCGCCCCATCCTTTTCGCTTCTTTCTGCGGAAACGGGGGAGACCACAGACCTGGACCGGCGTCCGTTCCTCACACGCGAGGAATCCCCAGCCGCTCGTGCAGTTCATCGAGAAGCAGCCCCCGCCCCACCTTGTACGGCTGAAACCACTCCCCATCGATCACCAGTTGCGGAATCGCCCGCTTGCCCACGTGCCGCACCACTTCCGCCGACCCCGCCGGATCGCGGTCCACATCGATCTCCGTATAAACGATCCCGTGTGCGTCCAGAAACTGCTTGGCCACCCGGCAATCCGGGCACCAGGCAGCCGCATAAACTTGCACTTTCATGCGCCCATTCTATCGTCTTCGCCCTGATAACATCTGTGACCATGACCGCCAGCGAAATCAAGGCCCTCCTGAATCTCCAACCGCACCCCGTCGAAGGTGGCTTCTTCCGCCGCACCTACACCTCCGCCGTCCTGGTCGATCTGCCCCGCGGGCCGCGCCCCGCAAGCACCGCCATTTACTATCTCCTGGAGCCCGGAACCTTCTCCGAGATGCACGTCCTCGACTCCGACGAGCTCTTTCACTTCTACCTCGGCGACCCTGTCGAAATGCTCCAGCTTTACCCCGGCGGGCGCTCCGCGCTGTTCACTCTTGGACCCGATTTAGCGGCTGGTCAGCACGTCCAACTCCTCGCCCCCGCCGGCGTCTGGCAAGGCACGCGCCTCATCGGCAACGGCCAGGTCGCCCTCTTGGGTTGCACTGTAACCCCCGGCTTCGACTTTACTGATTATCGCAGCGCAAGTTATGCTGAGTTAGCAGAAAAGTGGCCCGCGGAAGCGGAACGAATCAAGGCGTTGACCCGAAGCTAAGACGACCGTCGCTCCCGAAAGAAACTCCGCAGCAACTCCCCCGCCTCATCCCCGAGAATCCCCTGCTCCACCACCATCTTGTGATTGAGCTGCGGATGATTGAGTACCGCAAGCACGGACCCCGCCGCCCCCGCCTTCGGATCGGCCGCAGCAAACACCAGCCGGTCCAGCCGCGCATGAATCATAGCCCCCGCGCACATCGCGCACGGCTCCAGCGTCACAAACAGCGTGCAGCCGTCCAGCCGGTAATTTCCCAGCGCCGCAGCCGCCACCCTCAAAGCCACAATCTCCGCGTGCGCTGTAGGATCCACATCGCGCAGCACGCGATTCTGTCCCCGCCCCACAATCTCCCCGTCGCGCACCACCACCGCCCCAATTGGCACCTCGCCGGCCTCCGCGGCCTGCCGCGCCTGAGCGAGTGCGGCTTCCATGATGTCGAAGTCGGTCATGAGTGCGCTCTCAGAACAGCTGCTCTAGCGCCCGAATATCGTTGAAGTTGAGCACTGATAGTCCGCGGGCTCTTAAGGTGCCCGACAGTCGATGATCCTCAGTCACAACAAGCGCCTCAGAGGACAGCCTTGCCAGAGCCGCATCGGTAATACCAAATTCAACGAATTCAGGGACCGTCGCTAGTTCGTTGGCCGGCATCCAACGTTCCCTGAGACCGGGTGTCCTACCTTCCGAGTGCAGTAATGTTGCGAAGTGCTCGAACCAATCCGCCTTGGAGTATTCGGGAAGGCTGTTCCCAAGATTGCTTACCTCCGTCAGAATGTGGGGGGTAGTGAGAAGTATCCTAAACGCACCCAGGAATCGCACTAGAAGATCGTAGTCTTTGAGCGTATATGAACTCACCCGTTTGAATCGGCCGAATAATTGTGGGTCAGCTGCTCCAGTAACGAACACGAGCAAGAGATTTGAGTCGAGCAGCAGGCTCCTGCCGCTGTGTTGCGCGAAGAGTCTCTCTTCAAGAGTCATTGCGCCTTCTCAGAAAGGGACAGGGGGGTTCCTGACGGCAACCAGGGAACCATCCTCGACAGCAATTAAGACTTGCTTTTCAATTCTCCGGTTCTTGAGAATGTCAGCGATGGTCTCGGCTTTCGTATTGCCACCGGTCTGCGCAGAGAAAGTAATAATCCAGCTGGACTTGTCCAGCGAGAGCACCATCTCATCAACTTTCGGCTGTAGTGCCGCAAAATCGGGCACGACCTCACCGAGGTAAACGCGTGCCTTACTCAGAACTTCGTTCGGGGCAAGCATAAACAGAACTCCGTATAGCACATTATATCCTCACCCTTGAATCCGTGCCGCCGGCTGCTGCTGCGTCATGCAGTGCAGCGTCCCCAGCCCCCACACCAGGTCCACGCTATCAATTCCAATCACCTCGCGCTCCGGAAAAACCTCCGCCAGGATATTCAGCGCCACGCGATCGTTCGGATCGTGGAAGGCGGGAACCAGCACCAGCCCGTTCGCAATATAAAAGTTCGCATAGCTCGCCGGCAGCCTCTGCCCGCTAAAAACCACCGGCCGCGGCAGGGGCAGTTCCACCAGCGTGAATTGCTTCCCATCCAGCGTCCGCGCAGTCTTCAGCCTTGCGAGATTCTCAGCCAGCGGCTCATGGTTTGCGTCCTTTGCATCCGGCTCAACCGAGGTCACAATCGTCGCCTCTCCAACGAACCGCGCAATATCGTCCACATGCCCGTGCGTATCGTCGCCCGCCACTCCCCGGCCCAGCCAGATCACCTTGTCCATCCCCAGAAAATCGTGAAAGGCCTGCTCCATCTTTTCCCGTCCCACGCCCGGATTCCGCTCCTGCACCTTGCTCAGCAGGCACTCCTCGGTAGTCAGCAGAATCCCCTCGCCATTGGTGTCGATCGACCCGCCCTCCAGCACCAGCCGGCGCGCCAAACCATTTTCTAGCTCAACCGCGGGCTGCCACTCCGGCACTCCCAACAGCCCAGCCACGCGTCCCGGCACCCGGTCGTCGAGCTGCCAGTCGGAGTACTTGGCCCATGCATTGAAGCGCCAGTTGGTAACCCCCACCTGACCCGCGCCGTTGCGCACAAAAATCGGTCCCGAATCCCGCGTCCACACACGGTTGGTCGGCCACAGGTGAAAGCTCACCCGCTCCAAATGCGCCCCGGCCCGCTCCAGAACTCCCAGCGCGCGCCGCTGCGCCTTCGCGTCATTCACCAGAATATGCACCCGCTCCCGCGCCGCGAGCAGCCGCACAATCTCCGCGTACACCCACGGGATCGCCTGAAACTTCCCCGGCCAGTCCTCCGGATTGTGCGGCCACGCCAGCCACGTTGCCTCGTGCCGCTCCCACTCGGCCGGCATCCGGTAGCCCAGCTCACGCGGCGTCGCTCCTGTCGCAATCTCGTCCGGCATCTCTACTTGGAATCTCCGCCCCCCGGCCACGAGTTCACCGGATCGAGAAACCGCTTCGTGATTGGCCCATACGCATCGATGCGCCGGTCGCGCAGAAACGGCCAGTTGCGCCGCGTCTCTTCAATCAGCCCCAGGTCGATCTCACCCAACAGAATCTCTTCCGCATCGTGAGAGGCCTTGGCGATCACGCGTCCAAACGGATCGGCCAGAAAGCTGCCGCCCCAGAACTCGAGGCCCGGCCCCGTAGCACGATTTCCCAAAACGTCGCCGTGCTCCACGCCCACGCGGTTCACGCCCGCCACATACACGCCGTTCGCAATCGCGTGCGAGCGCTGGATCGTCACCCACGCCTCACACTGCGCGGCGCCAAACGCGTTCTTCTCCGCCGGGT
Source organism: Occallatibacter sp. (assembly GCA_049509995.1). GTDB lineage: Bacteria > Acidobacteriota > Terriglobia > Terriglobales > Acidobacteriaceae > Telmatobacter. The sequence continues at coordinate 44,225 of JBEKZJ010000021.1, forward strand.
GCCATCCAATCGCTGTCGGATAAAACAGCACCTCCGCCCCCTGCAACGCGGTTAGCCGCGCTCCTTCCGGATACCACTGGTCCCAGCACACCAGCGTGCCCACGCGCCCAAACGCAGTGTCCACGGCCTGAAACCCCAGATCCCCCGGCGCAAAATAATACTTCTCGTAGTACAGCGGATCGTCCGGAATGTGCATCTTCCGGTACACCCCGGCTATCGCCCCATCGGCATTCAGCGTAACCGCCGTATTGTGGTAAAGTCCCGGCGCACGCCGCTCAAACAGCGAAGCAACGATCGCCACCCGCGCCTCGCGCGCCACCTCCGCCAGCCTCTGCGTCGAAGGCCCCGGAATCGCCTCGGCCAGATCGAAGAGTCGAATATCCTCGCGCTGGCAAAAGTACTGCACCCGGAAAAGCTCCGGCAGGCAAACAATATTCGCGCCCAGCCGTGCCGCCTCCTGAATATGCCGAACCGCCGACGCAAAGTTTGCCTCCGGGTCCGCTCCCATGAGCATCTGCACCAGCCCCACAACATATTTGCGCGTATCCCCCATGATTTCCCGGCCAAACCCTCCCGCGCCATCCTCTGGCGCCATGCAGCAAGGCCAATCCCGCCGCGCGGAATTGGCCTCCCAGCTCAGATGCAATCCCCCTGCGGCTACTCTTCCAGAATCAGCACCGCCGCCGCAATCGTCGTCGTCCACAGCCCGCGCTTGTCGCCCACCGCCGACTGCGTCACGTTGCTGGTGCGCACAATCTTGTTGGAGATGCGGTATATTTCCTTCTTCTCGTCCCAGCTCGTGTCCGGATCGAATTCCACGTCCAGCGTTGTCGCCAGCATCTCCGCGGCCAGTTCCTCGGCATATTCGCCGGCCTGCTCCTCGGTCTCCCCGAAGCTGTGGTGCTCGCTCAGGTACCCGTAGGTGTCGCGGTCTGCCGGAATGGCCACCCCGATGCTCGCCACGATCAGCCGGTGCGGTTCGCGCGTCGAGTTCTCCGCGATCACCGCAAAAACCACCTCGCCGTGATTCAGATAAGTCAGCCCTTCCTTGCGCGGTATCACCTTGCACCGCGGCGGAAAGATCGATGAAACACGCACCAGATTCTGCGAGGCGATCCCCGCATCCCGAAGGGCCAGCTCAAACGAAGTCAACCGCTCCTTGTGTTTGCCTACGCCCTTGGTGAAGAATAGCTTCTTCGGGACCATGCTTTTTCCCAATTTCTATGTACCCTCCGTGAGTTTGAAGATCGTGATTCTCGTACAGCACCCGCATGAGTCTATCGCATCCGGACGGGTTGGCACAGAGCATGAGCGGATTTCATCTCATATTCACGGCGCGGGCAACCGCCTTCAATCGCCGATTTCAGAATTAGAGGAGCGGGTTCACCCATCTCAGCCCAGGAAAACGGGCAAAGTCGCGGTCCGTGGTGTAAAGCACGCCGCCGTGCTCGATGGCCAGCGCCGCCAATTCCGCATCCGTGGTGAGCGGCCCTCGTACCTGCCCTTCGATAAGCATTTGCTGGAGCAGGTTCCAGTGACGCTCTCCTGGCGCAAGAAGGCGAATCAGCTTCAAGTCCATCCATTGCTGGACAACTGCGACGGCCTGTTCCATCGATAGGCTATTGGCGAAGACCCGGTTGCTCGTGGAGAGCCGCAGGAACGCCCAGACGACCTGCCACGGCAGCCCGATCAACTCCGGCCCCGAAAAGACCTTTCCCAGCCACGTACGTGCGGCGGAATGATGCGGCGATGTGCCGTCATACGCGTAGAGAAGAAGATTCGCGTCCAGAACAATCAACGGTGGTACGGCCCCTCCACTTCCTCCAGGAGCTCTGCGATGCAGTCGACGCTGAGCCCCGGTTTCAGGCCGAGAGGAAACGGCGTCACCTCGAATGGTTGGCTCGTTTCCGGTTGGCGGGCAGCGGTCACTCCGAGCCGCAACAGCCGGTTGACCGTCCCCTTGAAGGAGTCGCCCGTCCGCCGCATCTCGTCATCCACGAGGTTGGCGATATCGTCGTCGATGGTAAGAGTAGTCCGCACATTATGATGCTATGTGATAAGACATCGTGATGTCAACCACCAGAGAATGCTACGACGCCGCGCTTATCGGGAGCCGCGCCGGCTTGCTCTGTCATGCCTTCGCTGCAACCGGCCCGCCATTGCCACTCCTAATTTGCAGGTGTTAGCCTCTTCCTTGACCAAGCACGGAAAAGGACCCCCAAAACCCATGCAAACCACCTACAACGGCCTGGAGCTCCCCAAAGACGGCCAGCCCATCGACTACAAGAACGGCCAGTTCGAAATCCCCGACCATCCCATCATTCCTTTCATTGAAGGCGACGGCACCGGCCGCGACATCTGGAAAGCTTCGCAGCGCGTTTTTGACGCCGCGGTCGAAAAGGCTTACGGCGGCAAGCGCTCCATCAAGTGGTTTGAGATTTTCGCCGGCGAAAAAGCCTTCCGCCAGTTCAGCACCTGGTTGCCCGACGACTCCGTAGCCGCCGCCCGCGACCTCCGCGTCTCCATCAAAGGCCCGCTCACCACGCCCATCGGCGGCGGCATCCGCTCCCTCAACGTCGCCCTGCGCCAGATCCTCGATCTCTACGCCTGCGTCCGCCCCGTCAAGTACTACCAGGGCGTGCCCAGCCCCGTGAAGCACCCCGAGAAGCTCGACATTGTGATCTACCGCGAGAACACCGAGGACGTCTACGCAGGCATCGAGTTCAAGCAGGGCAGCGTGGACGCCGCACGCCTCATTGACTTCATCAACAACGACCTGCTGTCCAAAACCAAGAAAAAAATCCGCGAAGACTCCGGCGTCGGCATCAAGCCCATCTCCATCTTCGGCACCAAGCGCCTGGTCCGCTACGCCATCCGCGCCGCCCTCGACGCCGGCCGCAAGACCGTCACCCTCGTTCACAAAGGCAACATCCAGAAGTTCACTGAGGGCGCCTTCCGCGAGTGGGGCTACGAGGTCGCCGTCGAGGAATTCCGCTACCAAACCGTCACCGAGCGCGAAAGCTGGATTCTCTCGAACGCCGATGCCAACCCCGGCCTAACCGTCGAGGAGAACGCCGCCCTCATCGAGCCCGGCCTCGAATTCGGCTCTCCGGCATTCCGCGACTCCGTCTACGCCGAGATCAAGGGAGTCCTCGACTCCATCGGTGCCACCCACGGCAACGGCGCATGGAAATCGAAGGTGCTCATCAATGACCGCATCGCCGACTCCATCTTCCAGCAGATCATCATCCGCCCCGCCGACTACAGCGTCCTGGCCACCACCAATCTCAACGGCGACTACATCTCCGACGCCGCCGCGGCCCAGGTCGGCGGCCTCGGCATCGCTCCCGGCGCCAACATCGGCGACGGCTACGCCGTCTTTGAAGCCACACACGGCACCGCCCCCAAGTACGCCGACAAGGACATGATCAATCCCGGCTCGGTCATCCTCTCCGGCGTCATGCTGCTCGACTTCATCGGCTGGAAGGAAGCCGCCAAACTTATCGAGCAATCGCTTGAAAAGACCATCCTGCAAAAGTTCCTCACCTACGACTTCGAACGCCAGACCGCCGGCGCCACCAAGGTCGGCACCAGTGAGTTTGCCACCCGCATCATCGGCAACATGTAACAACAACCAATTGGAGATTGAAACTCTTAGGAGAATGGAAATGCGCAAGAAAGTCAGCATTGTGGGCGCCGGCAACGTGGGCGCAACGGCCGCGCACTGGATCGCGGCCAAGGAACTGGCCGATGTCGTCCTCATCGACGTGGTCGAAGGCATCCCCCAGGGCAAGGCGCTCGACCTGTTTCAGGCCATGCCCATCGAGAAGCGCGACGTCACCGTTACCGGCTCCAACGACTACGCCGCCACCGCCCACTCTGACATTGTGGTCATCACCGCCGGTATTCCGCGCAAGCCCGGCATGAGCCGCGACGACCTGCTCCACACCAACTTCAAAATCATGTCCGACGTGGTCGCCAAGGTGGTCGCGCAATCCCCCGAGTCCATCCTCATCATCGTCTCCAACCCCCTCGACGCCATGGCCCAGACCGCCTATCGCCAGGCCGGCTTCAACCGCGAGCGCGTCATCGGCATGGCCGGCGCCCTCGACTCCGCCCGCTTCCGCGCCTTCATCGCCGCCGAGCTCAACGTCAGCGTTGAAAACGTCACCGCCTTCGTCCTCGGCGGCCACGGCGATACCATGGTCCCGCTCCCTCGCTACTCCACCGTCGCTGGCATCCCCATCACCGAACTCATCGCCCCCGACCGCCTCGAAGCCCTCGTCCAGCGCACCCGCGATGGCGGCGCGGAGATCGTCAAGCACCTCAAAACCGGCAGCGCCTATTACGCTCCCTCTGCCGCGGCCACTGAAATGGTCGAGGCCATCCTCAAGGACAAGAAGAAGATCCTCCCCTGCGCCGCTTACCTCGAAGGCGAATACGGCATCGACGGCTACTTCATCGGCGTCCCCTGCAAGCTCGGCGCCGCCGGCCTGGAAAAGATCATCGAGATCAAGCTGACCCCCGAAGAGGACGCCGCCCTCAAAAAGAGCGCCGAAGCCGTAAGGGAGCTCTGCGCCGTCATCGGCGTTTAGCCCACCTCGCCAAACCAACCACAGATGGGCGCCCCATCCCTTGCGACTTCTTCTGTCGCAAGGGTGGGTTGCCACAAAGCCGGGCGGCTCACTCCTTCTCAAACTCCACCACCCTCGGCCCGATCCGTGCCGCGCACTGCCCCGGCGCCAGGTGTCCGCAACCGGCAAACACCTCCAGTTGCGACTGAGTTACCAGTTGGTGAATCTTCTCGCCCTGGCTGAGCGGCGTTATCTTATCCTCCGCGCCCCACACAATCAGCACCGGCATCTTCAGCCCCGGCAAAAGGTTGTCGGTCGCATCGCGCCCCGTCAACGCCCTGTCCAGCGCCCGGTGAATCACCCACGCGTTCTTCTTCGATATCCGCAGAATATCCCGAGCAATGAACCCCGGAACCTTCGGCGGATTGGGCATCAGCAGCGCGTCCAGTTGATCCAGGTCGGCCGGCGTGCCGGGCGTAAACAGCCTCGTATCCCATTTGGGCACCTCGTAAATCCCCGCCGAGTCAAACAGAATCAGCCGCCGCACCCGCTCCGGATGCTCGCTGCTGATCCGCTGCGCAATCCAGCCGCCCATCGACCACCCGCCCAGATCCACCTGCTTCAATCCCAGCGCATCCAGAAAGCCCACCACCACCGCTGCTTCATCGGGCACCGAATAGGAGAAGTCCGCCGGCTTTTCGCTGCGCCCGTAACCGGGCAAATCGGGCATATAGACGCGGAAGCCCGCCTTGGCCAGATAGGGCGCCAGGCCGCGCCAATCTTCGCCGCGACCGCCCAGCCCGTGCACCAGCACCACCACTGGTCCACCGGCCGGCCCCTCCGCGTTGTAATGCACGCGATATCCCGCAACCGTAACCGAGCGGCTCTCAACCCCTGACAAACTGTCCCCCATATACATCCATTCGTTGAAATAGCTCACCGGCCGCACCCAGAACCCAACCCCGCCAACCACCACCAGCAATCCCGCAATCCAAAGCAGCCTCTTGAACAACCTCACCGGCCCTCCCCCTTCTGTTCGATCGCCCGCGCCTTCTGCCAGCCGGCCTCCATCACCCGCACCGTCACCGGGTCCAGGCGCAGCGCGCTGTGGCTATTCCACTCCGCCCGCTCCACCCATCGCACCGCGTCCGCATCCGAGGCCGCCTTCAGAGCCCCGCCCGCCACGCGGCACAGGTAATCTGCAATCACGTAATGGTACCGAACGCGCTCACCCTCCCGATGAATCCGGTCCAGCAGTTCAATCAGTTCCATCGGCTCGACCGTCAGCCCCGTCTCTTCTCTCACCTCGCGTACCACGCCGGCGCTGAGCGCCTCGCCCACTTCCAGCAGCCCGCCCGGCAGCGACCAATGCCCCTTCAGCGGCTCGCTTCCACGCCGCACCAGCAGCACCCGGCCCTCGTCCACCACCACCGCGCCCACCGCCACCCGCGGCGCCTCGGGAAACTCTCGCTGCATCTCTCCTCCACTCCCATCCAAACCCTCTCTACCATAGTGCTCTTGCCGCCCGTCCGCGCAACCCTCTGCTCCCCGGCTGTCCCTTGCTCGGACCATTGGCCCGACCCATCCCCGCTCCCATGCAACTTTCCGGTCGCGCTATCATCGAAGACAAGCGGAGTACCCAATGTCGGAATTCACGCTGGTTATCGATAACATGCACTGCGGCTCCTGTATCCGCCGCGTCAGTCAGGCTCTGGCATCGGCCGATGGGCTTGAGGTCCAGGAGGTGCGTCTTGGGGCAGCCCGTCTGAGTTCCACCCAAAACCCTCCGCCCGTCGATCTTGCTGTCGCCGCGCTGGCCAAGGCCGGCTACCCCGCGCGACTGGAACAATAGGTGGCCGCGCCCGCAACGGAATCGCTCACCCTCCCGGTGCTGGGCATGACCTGCGCTTCCTGCCAGCATCATGTCGAAGACGCTCTCCGCTCCACCCCCGGAGTCCAATCCGCCCACGTCGATCTCATCGCCAATCGCGCCAGCGTAGTCTTCGATCCCGCCGTTGCCGCCCCCGAGGCGCTCGTTGAATCCATTCGCTCCGCCGGCTACGACGCCGCGCTCCCCCGGCCCGACGCTTCCTCTTCCGCAACCCCGTCCGACGCGCTCACCGCTGAAGCCGCGCGTAAAGCCGGGGTCACCCTCGCCGCCGGCGCCGCCGCCATGCTGCTGGCCATGCCTCTCGGAACCGAAATGGGCTCGCTCGATCACGCCCTCATGCGCCTTTTCCCCTGGCTTTATGCTCTGCCGCCTGACCTTCTGCGCTGGTTTCTGCTCGTTCTCACCGCATTTCTCCTGGCCTGGGCCGGGCGTGGTATCTATTCGAACGCCCTCCGCGCCCTCCGCCACGGATCCACCAACATGAACACCCTGGTCAGCCTGGGAACCAGCGTCGCCTTTGCCTGGTCCGCCTATGCCACCATTCGCCCCGCTCCCGGCCGCCAGGTCTACTTTGACGCGGTTCTGCTCATCATCGGCTTTCTGCTCCTCGGCAAAGCGCTTGAAGCCCGCGCCAAAGGCCGCGCCCTGGCCGCGCTCGACTCGCTCTCCCGCCTGCGTCCCGTTACCGCCCGCCGCATCCTCGACGGCGTCCAGGCCGTTGTCCCCCTCGCCGAAGTCCAACTCGGCGACAGCATCCTCGTCTTCCCCGGCGAACGCTTTCCCGTCGACGCAACCATTCTCGAAGGCCGCACCTCCGTGGACGAATCGATGCTCACCGGCGAACCGACCCCCCAGCCCCGCGAACCCGGCGGCCGCGTTCTCGCCGGCTCGCTCAACTACGACGGCGCCGTCGTCTGCCGCGCGCAATCTCTCGGCGAAGCCACGGTGCTGGCGCAGATCACCCGCATGGTTCAGCAGGCGCAGTCCTCGCGCGCCCCCATGGAGCGGCTGGCCGACCGCGCCAGCTCCATCTTTGTCCCCATCGTGCTGGCTCTCGCCGCCATCACCTTTTCCGTCTGGCTTCTCGCCGCGCACTCGCTCCCGCTGGCCCTGGCCAACACCGTCGCCGTCCTGGTCGTCGCCTGTCCCTGCGCCATGGGACTGGCCGTGCCCGCCGCCCTCACCGTCGCCGTGGGCCGCGGTGCGCAACTCGGAATCCTCTTCAAAGGCGGTGAAGCTCTCGAACGTCTCGCCCATCTCGACGCCATCGTCCTCGACAAAACCGGAACCCTCACGGTGGGCCGCCCGGTGCTGGCCGCCGTGTACCCGCTCGCCGGCCACGCCGGGAACGACCTGCTCCGCATCGCCGCCGCCGCCGAGGAACGATCCAACCATCCCCTCGCCCACGCCGTCGTGGACCACGCACGCTCGCTTGGCCTCGTATGGCAACCCGCCCAGGACCTGCAGATACTGCCCGGCCGCGGCCTCACCGCCACGGTTGAAGGCCACCATTGCCTGCTCGGCAACGAAGCGCTCTTCCAGGAATTCTCCATCCCATTACCCAGGCCAGTCAGCGAGCCGGAGCCCGGCGTTACCCGCCTGTGGATGGCGCTCGACACCGTTCCCGTTGGCTACTTCGACGCCCGCGACGCCCTCCGTCCCGATGCCGCCGCCGCCATCGCCGCGCTCCGCCACGACGGCCTCCGGGTGCTGATGCTCACCGGCGATTCCGCCGCCGCCGCCGCGCCCATCGCCCGCCAGGCCGGAATCGCGGAGGTCGAAGCCGGGGTCCCCGGCGACGGGTCCGGGTACCCTCTGGGTGCGCTGGGGTGGGAAGCCGGGGTCCCCGGCGACGGGTTCGGGTACCCTCTGGGTGCGCTGGGGTGGGAAGCCGGTCTCGACCCCGCCGCCAAGCTGGCTCGCATTCGCGCCCTGCAAAAGACCGGCCTGCGCGTGGCCATGGTGGGCGACGGCATCAACGACGCCGCTGCTCTGGCCCAGGCCGACGCCGGCATCGCCATGGGTAGCGGAGCCGACCTCGCCCAGGAAGCCGGCGACGTCCTGCTCCTGCGTGCCCAACCCGCCGCCATTCCCGCCGCCCTCCGTCTGGCCCGCTCCACCCTCCGCGTCATGCGCCAGAACCTGGCCTGGGCCGCTGCTTACAATCTCCTCGGCATTCCTCTGGCCGCCGGCTTGCTCTATCCCGCCTTCCACCTGCTGCTCACTCCCTGGCTGGCCGCCGCCGCCATGGCCCTCAGCTCCGTCTGCGTCCTCGCCAACAGCCTGCGCCTCCGCCGCTGGCAGCCCTCCGCCGCAAAAAACGCTCCGGCAAGCTAAACTACCCCTGGAGCCAGTCCGTGCGCATCCTCACGCGTTACATCCTCGGCGAGATTCTCTCCCACACCCTCATCGGTTGCGCGCTCTTCACCTTCATTCTCTTCATGCGCGAGCTGCCCCACATCCTCGATATGGTGGTCCGCAACAGCTCTACCTTCACCACCGTGATGGAAATCGTCCTCTTCATGCTGCCCAACTTCTTCATGGTCACCATTCCCATGGCCGTTCTGGTGGGCGTGTTGCTGGGCCTCAGCCGCCTGGCCGCCGACAGCGAGATCATCGCCATGCGCGCCTCCGGCCTCGGCATCGGCTACTTTGTCCGCGTCTCCGCCATCGTCGCCGTCGTCGGCACGCTCCTGGGCCTGGTCAACTCCCTCTATGTAGCTCCCGGCGCCAATCAGGGCATCCTCGATCTGGACAAGGCCCTTGCCTCGCAGGCCTCCTACGAGATCCAGCGCGGCGTGTTTTACGAAAACTTTCGCAATACCGTCCTCTACGTGCAGGACGTGCGCTCAGGAACGGGCGCCGCCAACTGGCGCCAGGTCTTCATGGCCGACGTCACTGACCCCTCCACTCCCAAGATCACCACCGCCGCCTCCGCCACCGTCGTCAGCGACTCCTCCCAGGAACTGCTCATGCGGCTGCGCAATGGAACCGAGGACGAAACCGTCGCCGGCCATCCGCAACAATCCAACATCTCCACATTTGCCATCAACGATATGCCCTTCGCCCAGAGCCAGCAGAACGAAGGCCATCTGGGACGCCTCGACACCGCCATCTATGCCCTCCCCTTGAGCGAACTGCGCCTCCGCACCCACGGCCCCGACGGCAAGCGCTTCCTCATCGAATTGAACAAACGCTTCGCCTATCCAGCGGCCTGCCTCGTGCTCATGCTGGTGGCCGTTCCGCTCGGCGTCACCTCCCGCCGCGGCGGAAAGAGTTCCGCCTGGGTCTTTACCATCCTCCTGGTCATCCTCTATTACTCGCTCTCCCTCATCGGCATCGCCCTGGGCCGTCAAAACTGGATTTCCGCCTTCCTCGCCGTTTGGTCGGCCAACATCCTCTTCGCCGTCGGCGGCCTCTTTCTCCTCTGGCAAATGGCCAGCGGCGGCCGCGTCCTCAATGCCGTCGCCAGTTGGACCTCGCGTTTCCAAAAACTCAATCCTGCCGCGGCCAGGTCCAGCGCCGCATCCCTGGGCGGTCTCCTCGGCAGGTTTCAACCGCGCCCCCAGCGCGCCGCGTCCCACGGCGTCTTTCCCCGCATCCTCGACGAATACGTGGTGCTTGAGTTCCTCAATATGTTCGCCGTGGTGCTGTTGGGTTTCGTTCTGCTCATGCTGGTCTTCACCGTCTTCGATCTGCTGGCCGACATCCTGCGCAACCACATTGCCCTCTTCACAGTCGGCGCCTACCTCGTCAACCTCACCCCCAGCATGCTTTACCAGATCGCCCCCCTGGCCGTGCTCATCGCCGTGCTGGTCACCTTCGGCGTGCTCAACCGCAACAGCGAAATCATCGCCATGAAGGCTACCGGCATAAGCCTCTACAGGCTGGTGGTTCCCATCATCTCCATCTCCGCCGCTCTCGCCGTCAGCCTCTTTCTCTTCGACCAGTTCTATCTGCCCCAGGCCAATCGCAAACAGGAGGCTCTCCGCAACATCATCAAAGGCAAACCGCCCCAGACCGTCCTGCACCCCGAGAACAATTGGATTTTCGGCCAGCCCCGGCCTGGCGAACCCGGACGCATCTTCTACTACCAGTTCTTCGATCCCGACCGCAACGAATTCGCCAACCTCTCGGTCTTCGAGTTCGATCTCTCTACCTTTGCGCTCTCGCGGCGCATCTTTGCCGCCAAGGCCGTCTGGGAATCCGCTACCGGCTCCTGGCGCTTTCAGAATGGCTGGCAGCGCGACATCGAAGGCGGCCACCCCACCGATTTTCGCGAATTCAAGCAAACCTCCTTCTCTGAAATCCATGAAGACCCTGGCTATTTCAAGAAGGAAAGTCTGCAATCGCAGGAGATGAACTTCGGTCAGCTCGACCGCTACATCGGCGACCTGCGCCAGAGCGGCTTTGACACCATGAAGCTGCGCGTCGCCCTGTGGCACAAGCTCGCCTACCCGCTCATCGCCATCGTCATGGCCGTGCTGGCCATTCCCTTTGCGCTCTCCATGGGCCGCCGCGGCTCTCTCACCGGCATCGCCGTGGCCATCTTCGTGTCGCTCACCTACTTTGTGGTCAACGCCCTGTTTGAGTCCATGGGCAACGTCAACTATCTGCCCGCCGCCCTCGCTGCCTGGTCCCCGGATATTCTCTTCGGCCTCACCGGCGGCTATCTGCTGCTCAAAACCCCCACCTGAACGGCTCATATTGGTGTATGATTTGCTGGTCGTAGTTAGCGATAACTTTCTGTCCTCAGGGAGCCGGAATGAGCAAGGAAGACCAGAACCAGCCAGCCTCCGTCGATCCAGCGGCGATTCCGCAAAGAGAGTTGTACACCGGGGCCACCATGCCGGCCGTCGGCCTGGGCACGTTCGGCTCCGATCGCGTCACCCCCGCCCAGGTTGCCGAAGCCGTCAAAGATGCTGCCGCGGTCGGCTACCGCCACTTCGATTGCGCCTCAGTCTATGAAAACGAAGCCGAAGTCGGAGCTTCGCTCCAGGAAATCATTCAGGGCGGCGTCAGGCGCGAGGAACTCTGGATCACCTCCAAGCTGTGGAACGACAAGCACGGCGAGGACGATGTGCTCGCCTCCTGTCGCCAGTCCCTCGCCGACCTTCGCCTCGATTACGTCGACCTTTACCTGGTCCACTGGCCTTTTCCAAACTTCCATCCGCCGGGCTGCGACGTCACCTCCCGCAGTCCGGACGCCAAACCCTACATCCACGAGAGCTATATGAAAACGTGGCGCAGGATGGAAGATCTCGTGGATCGGGGCCTGGTGCGGCACATGGTGCTGCGCGACGCTCGCATCAAGCCGGCAGTCAACGAGATGGAGCTGCACCCGCATTTTCAGCAGCCCCAACTCTTCCAATTCGTCCTCGAAAACGGCATTCAGCCCGTCGGCTACTGCCCCATCGGCTCGCCGGGCCGTCCCGAGCGCGATCGCACTCCTGAAGACACCGCGCCCACTGAAGATCCGGTCATCGTCAGGATTGCCCGGAGCCATGGCGTCCATCCCGCGGTGGTCTGCATCAAGTGGGCCGTCCAGCGCGGCCAGACGCCCATTCCGTTTTCCGTCAACCCGCGCAATTACCTTGCCAATCTGCAGGCCGCCGCCGCCGATCCGCTCACTGAAGAAGAAATGCGCCAGATCGCCGCCATCGACCGCAACTGCCGCCTGATCAAAGGCCAGGTCTTCCTGTGGAAGGACGGCCAGACCTGGGAAGACCTCTGGGACATCCACGGAGAAATCACGCCGCCGTAACAAGGCGATGGCGCACCGTCCACTCAACCGGACGAACATGCAATTCAAATGGCTGGAGCAGAAAAATGAACGAAACCATGACCGCCGCGTTCCTGCCCGGAAACTCAACCGTCGAACTGCGCACCGTGCCCGTGCCGTCTCCGGGCCATGGGGAAGTTCTCCTTCGCGTCAAGGCCTCCACCATCTGCGGCTCGGACATTCGCTGCATCTATCACGAGCACCTCGGCAAAGGCCCTGAAGGCTACCAGGGAGTGATTGCCGGCCACGAGCCCTGCGGCCGGATCGTCGCCGCCGGCGAAGGCTGCCGCCGCTTCCTCGCCGGCGATCGCGTCATCGTTTACCACATCTCCGGCTGCGGAGTCTGCAACGATTGCCGCCGCGGCTACATGATCTCCTGCACCAGCCAGAAGTATCGCCGCGCCTACGGTTGGCAGCGCGACGGCGGCATGGCCGAATACATGATCGCCGAAGAGAAGGATCTCATCGCCCTCCCCACCGAGCTTTCCTTTGCCGATGGCGCCCAGGTAGCTTGCGGATACGGCACCGTCTATGAGGGCCTCGCAAAAATCGGCATCGATGGAAATCACGCCGTGCTCATCACCGGCCTGGGGCCCGTCGGCCTCGCCACCGGCGCGCTCTGCCGCAAGCTCGGCGCCAACAAAATCATCGGCATCGACGTGGTCCCGGAGCGCATGAAGATCGCCATCGACCTCGGCCTTTGCGATGCTGTTCTGCCATCGGGGCCAGACAATGTAGACCAGGTCAGAGAACTCACCGGCGGCTTCGGCGTCGAGCGCGCGGTAGACTGCTCGGCTCACCACGCCGCCCGCGCCACCGCCATACGCGCCACCCGCAAGTGGGGAAAGATCGTCTTTCTCGGCGAAGGCGGCACAGTCGAATTCAATCCATCTCCCGACATGATTCACGATCAGAAGACACTTTACGGATCGTGGGTCACGTCGACTTGGTTGATGGAGGAGTTGGTCGAGCGCCTGGTCCGCTGGAACCTTCACCCAGCCGCCATCATCACCCACCGGTTCCCGCTCGACCGCGCCGCCGACGCCTACGCGCTCATGGCCTCCGGCAAGTGCGGCAAAGTCGCCGTCTGCGCCGATGAAGAATTGATTTAGAACTGCGACAAGGGGCAATCTAATGGGACGTTGAAGTTTTACCGCCGCCTCTTATCTGCCAGGAGAAGACCCGATGATGTGGAAACGTGCTTCCGAACCAATGATCAATTGGGAGCGCCAACTTAGCGCTCTTCTGCCGCTCTATGGGCATCGCAACTGGGTCGTGGTAGCCGACTCGGCCTATCCGGCCCAATCCCGGCCCGGAATCGAAACCATTGTCGCGGATACGGATCAGATTCATGCGGTGCGCACGGTCCTTGGCGCGATTACCGCCTCCCGGCACCTCCGGGCAAACGTCTTTGTGGACTTAGAGCTTGCCTTTGTCGAGGAGAACGACGCGCCCGGCATCGCCGAGTACCGGCAACAACTGGATGCCGTGCTGTATGGTTTCCACGTAAACCGCATTCCGCACGAGCAGATCATTCACAAGCTCGACCAATCCGCCCAGGTCTTCCGCATTCTCATCGTCAAGACCGATACGACCATTCCCTACACCTCGGTCTTCCTCGAACTCGACTGCGGTTACTGGAACGCCGGCGCGGAACAGCGGGTCCGCCAGGCGATTCTGGTTGCGGCTTCGCGATAGGCAGGAAAGACTTTCAAGAAAAACGGCAACACGGCATTCCTGATGCCTGATGCAAGCGGCACCGTGAAAGAAAGGATACTCGAATGGCATTGAACAGGCGTGAGTTACTCCAATGGATGGGCGGCGCATGTTCCGCTCTCGCTCTCTCAAAGTTCTCAAAAGCCCAGGCGGCGCAGGGCGGTAACTTCCTTCCCACCCGGCAATCTTTGCAGAGTTACCGGATTCCGGACTGGTATCGCGACGCAAAGTTCGGCATTTGGGCGCACTGGGGTCCCCAGTCGGCCATTGAAGACGGCGATTGGTACGCCCGCAACATGTATATGCAGGGATCGGACCAATACAGGTACCATGTCGAAACCTACGGCCATCCCTCCAAGGTCGGCTACAAGGACCTGGTTGATAACTGGAAGGCCGCAAAGTGGGACCCGGACCGCCTCATGGGCCTCTACAAGAAGGCCGGCGCAAAGTACTTCGTCAGCATGGGCGTCCACCACGATAACTTCGACCTCTGGGATTCGAAGTACACGCGCTGGAATGCCGTCAACATGGGGCCGAAGAAGGATGTTGTGGGCATCTGGCAGAAAGCGGCGCGGAACCACGGTTTGCGCTTCGGCGTCAGCGAGCACCTTTGGATCAGTTACAAGTGGTGGGCCACGAGCCACGGCGCCGACAAGACCGGGCCCCTCGCCGGCGTTCCCTATGACGGCGCCGATCCGCAGTACGCCGACCTCTATCACGATGCCGATTCCGCCCGTTTCGTCGACAGACTCGATTGGAACGACGACGGCATTCCCGACTCCTGGAAGCGTCATTACCTCGATCGCATGACCGACCTCATCGACAAGTATCAGCCCGACCTTCTTTACACCGACGGTCACCTTCCCTTCGAGGACTACGGTTTGAAGATGGTCTCTCACCTTTACAACGTCAGCGCCCAGTTGCACGGCGGCCTCACCGAAGCGGTTTATACCAGCAAGGAGGCAACAGATTGCGCCGTCGGGACGTGCCTTCTTGACCACGAGCGCGGCGTCTCCGACGGCATCGCCGCCAATCCCTGGCAGACCGACACCTGCATCGGCCAATGGCATTACAAGCGCGGAGAAGAATATAAGACGGCCAAGAAGGTGATCGACCTGCTCACCGATATCGTCAGCAAGAACGGCAACCTGCTGTTGAACTTCCCGCTGCCCAACTCCGGCGAGCTGGACTTCGAGGAGATGAATGTGCTCGAAGGCATCACCGCGTGGATGGCCGTCAACAGCGAAGGCATCTACAGTTCGCGTCCCTGGAAGATCTACGGCGAAGGCCCATCCACAAAGGTCAAGATCGAAGCCGGCAACTTCAACGAGGACAAGCAGAAAGATCTCACCGCCGAGGATGTTCGCTTCACCATCAAGGGCAGCACGCTCTACGCCTTCGTCATGGGTTGGCCCGATAAGTCGGCAGTTATCACCGCGCTCGGCCTCAACAGCCCGCAGAATCCGGGCAGAATCCACCATGTGGAACTGCTCGGATCGAAGGGCGAGCTCAAGTGGAAGCAGGACGAATCCTCGTTGAGGGTCGAGATGCCCCCGAACAAAATCTCCGATGTGGGCATCACGCTGAAAGTCGAGCTGGCATAGCGGCAGGCTGAGCCGCGTCCGTCGCCTTTCGCGAAAGGTCAGTCGAAATCAGGGGCTTCAACTCGCCCCATTCACCCGCTGCTCCAGGTGCATCGCAGCCGTTGAAGCCCCGGTGCATCTTGAGAGGTTCTACGCACCGGGTATTCCGCAAATGCAGCATGTACCATGAAGAAGGACTGCTCACAAGAGGACCCCGCAACCATGCTCCGCGATCTCCGCCCCCTCTTCGGTTACATGCGCCGCTACCGCTGGGGATACCTCTGGGGCAGCCTCTCCTGCATCGCCACCAATGCGGCGGCGGTCCAGTTTCCCAGAATCCTGGGAATGGCCGTCGACGAAATGCAAAAGAAGCAGGCCACCCGGGAAACGATTCTCATCTTCGCAGGCCTGTTGGTCGCCATCTCTCTCGCCAAGGGCGTCTTCCTCTACGCCCAGCGCTGGATTCTCATCGGCATTTCGCGGGAGATTGAATTCGACATCCGCAACGACCTCTTCCGCCATCTCGAGAAGCAGGACTCCGGCTTCTACCAGCGCTATCGCACCGGCGACATTATGGCCCGCATGACCAACGACCTCAATGCCGTGCGCATGTTGCTCGGTCCGGCTCTCATGTACAGCGCCAACACGGTCTTCTTCACCGTATTCGCCTTGTATTTCCTGCTCCACCTCAGCCCCTGGCTCACCCTCGTGGCTCTCGCGCCCATGCCGCTCGCCAGCATCCTGGTCCAGTACCTCGGCCACAGGATTCACGACCGCTTCGAACGTATCCAGGCCAGCTTCTCTGCCATCTCCTCCCAGGCCCAGGAAAACTACTCCG
>JBEKZJ010000210.1:0-8228 GCA_049509995.1 Occallatibacter sp.
CGCCTCGCTGGGGGCCTGGGCACAAGCAGGCCATGCGCGACTGGCACCGCCGGACCATCGTCATCATGGGGCCAACCCAGCAGATTCCCACCGCGGAGGGCCGGGTCACGGTCGATCCAACCGTCAGAGATAAATGGCGGCTGCCGGTGGTGCGCATTTCCGGCAACGTGCATCCGGACACCTTTGAGATTGGAGCGGTGCAGGCCCGGCGCGCGGAGGCGTGGCTCAAAGAGGCCGGGGCGGTCAGCACCACTCTGATGGCGGGCAAGCCGCAGGTCGTTTCGGCCGGCCAGCACCAGGCAGGCACCTGCCGCATGGGAGACGATCCGAAAGGCTCGGTTGTGAACCGGCACTGCCAGATTCACGACGTCGACAATGTGTTTGTGATCGATTCCAGCGTGCATGTGACCAACGGAGGGTTCAATCCCGCGTTGACGATCATGGCGGTGGCCTATTTTGCGTCCGATGCGCTGGTCCGCAACTGGAAGGGAACGGGATTCCGGTCATGAAGCGACTCCTGAGGTTTGCGGCGATCGCTGTTGGTTCATTAGCTCTGCTGGCGGTGGGGGGCATCTGGGGCGCGTCTGCCTATTACACATCGCAACTGGGCAAGGGTTGCGCCAACTGCCACGAGATGGGCGAGTATTTCAGCGTGGTGCACGGCGCACCGCACCGGAACGTGGGCTGCATGGATTGCCATGAGGCGAGCCTGGGCACCAAGCTGCGCCATATCCGGGTGCATCTCTTCGGCAGAATGCCGGAAGCGATCCGATTGCGCGATGTGGACGTGCTGGAGATGGTGCCAACCTGCCAGAAGTGCCACCAGCAGGAATATGCCAAATGGCATGCCGGCCCGCACAGCGCCACTTACAGCCAGATCTTTACTAATCCGGCGCAAAACTCCCGCCAACACCTGATGGAAGATTGCCTGCGCTGCCACGGCATGCACTTCGACGGTTCCGTGCGCGACCTGGTCCAGCCGCAGAACACGCAGGGGCCCTGGCATCTGCTGCGCAAGGGCCTTGCCGATCAGCCAACCATCCCCTGCGAGGCGTGCCACCAGGTGCATCGCGAGGGCCCGCTCGAAGTCAGGCCTCAGGGACGCTTCTCGGTTGCGGGACAGCCGGTGCACGATTCGCTGGCCTACTTCGACCGTCGCGAGCGCATTCACTTTGCCGCAACCGCACTCACGCTTCCCACGCTGCACGATGGCGCCCGCCTGGTGACGATAAGCGCCGATCCGCGGGCTGCCATCTGCTACCAGTGCCACGCCCCCCGGCAGCCCGAGGCAGGCACGCTTGCCGCTGCCAATGCGTGGGGGCCGCAGGTGGGCTCGGGAGACGATCGCACGCCGATGGGCGTGCACGAGGGAATGAGCTGCTTCTCCTGCCACAGCGGGCACAATCAGAATGCGCGGGCATCGTGCAAGACGTGCCATCCGCAGATGTCTCATTGCGGGATCGACGTAGAGAAGATGGATACGACCTTTGCCAGCGCCAAGAGCCCGCACAATATCCATTGGGTCAAGTGCACGGATTGCCATCAACATGGCATTCCGAAGAAGAAGACGGCTGCGCCGGTGAAGGCGCCGTTGGTGCAATCTCCGGGCAGGAATGGGTGATGCCGGGAATCCGCTGAATAGCAAATGAGAATGCGGCGTGTTTCCGCGCTGACGAGGGAGAGCCTTATACATTTGAGGCAGGAGAACGCGCGGAGATGACGACGGGTGCGGCGAAAATGCGCGTGGATCTTCTGCTGGTGGAGCGGGGCCTGGTTGCCAGCCGCGAAAGGGCGCGTGCGCTGATCCTGGCGGGCCGGGTGCTGGTGCGGGAACAGAAGGTGGATAAGCCGGGGACGACGGTTCAGGAGGATTCGCCCATCCGGCTGCTGGGTGAGGACCAGCCTTACGTGAGCCGGGGCGGGCTCAAGCTGGCGGCGGCGCTGGAGCACTGGCGGATCGCGGTGAGTGGGAGGGCCTGCCTGGACGTGGGGGCCTCGACGGGGGGATTTACCGACTGCCTGCTGCAGCATGGGGCCGCGCACGTGACCGCCGTCGACACCGGATTCGGGCAGATTGCCATGAAGCTGCGCAACGACGCGCGGGTGCGGCTGATGGAGCGCACCAATGCACGGTTTCTTGAGCCTGGCGCTCTGGCCGCCGAGGAGGGAAGTCCGGAGCTGACGCTGCTGGCGATCGATGTGTCGTTCATCTCGGCCACGCTGCTGCTGGAGCCGGTGATGGCCGCAGCTCCTGGCCTTGTGGAAGCGGTGATCCTGGTGAAGCCGCAATTTGAAGCGGGGCGCGGGCACGTGGGCAAGGGAGGGATCGTGCGCGATCCGGAGGCGCACAAGCTGGCGGTAGATAGAGTGGCCGATTGCGTGCGGGCGCTGGGGTGGGAGGTGGTGGAGACGATTCCATCGCCGATTACCGGGGCGGAGGGCAACCGGGAGTTTCTGCTGTATGGGCGGCGGGCGGGATTTTAAGAGCGGGCCGGGCTCGACTGCGCGCCCCTATCCGGTACACTGGGACCGCATGGTTCGCGTCGCGATTGTTTGCAAACCGCAGAAGGAAGAGCTCGGCCGGCTGCTGCCGGAGTTGATCGGGTGGCTGCGCGAGCGTGGGTATGAGCCGCTGCTGGACCTGGAGGGCAGCCAGTACACGACGGCGGCTGGGGCGGTGGACCGGGCAGAAATGCCCGCTTTGGCGCCGGGGCTGGTGATCGTCCTGGGCGGCGACGGCACACTGCTGTCGGTGGCGCGCATATTTGCCGCAACGGGCACGCCCATTCTCAGCGTGAATCTTGGATTCCTGGGTTTTTTGACCGAGGTTCGCCTGGCCGACCTGTATGCGACGCTGGAGGGCTGGTGCAACGATTGCTACGGCCTGGATGAGCGCTCCATGCTGCACGCCGCACTGCGGCGCGAGGGCGCAGAGCTCTCCAGTTATGAGGCGCTGAACGAAGTGGTGGTTTCAAAGGGCGACATCGCGCGCATGGGCGAGTTTGCCGTGGAGCTGGACGGAAAGAAAGTGGCCCGCTTCCGCGCCGACGGGGTGATTGTTTCCACACCGACCGGGTCCACGGCCTATACGCTGGCCGCCAACGGTCCCATCCTGACGCCGGACGTGGACGCGATGGTGGTTACGCCCATCTGCCCGCATCTGCTCACTCTGCGGCCCATCGTGGTGCGCGGCGACGCATTACTCACGGTGCGGGTTGAGGGCGTTCCCAGCACTGCGCTGTTGACCGTGGATGGGCAGCTTGCCGTGGAACTGCATTGGGGCGATGAGGTTCGCTGCCAGCGCTCCAGCCACACGGTGAAGCTGGTCCGGCTGAGCGAGGGCAGCTTCTTTGAGGCGCTGCGCAGCAAGCTGAGCTGGGGCGAGCGGTAGAGGCCGGTGCGGGAAACGCAAACGAGGGCGGCGGGATTTGGGGCAATTCAGCTTTTGCCCGCTGGAAAGTCCGATCCAAATCTCCATCCCAGGCTCCAATTCCATCCTTTTCATTGCGCCGGCGCGAGGGAGACGATGTGCGGATCGGCATAGAGCTGGCGCAGGGCCTCGTCGTGGGCGGTTGAGTCTGCCGGTGAAGAGGTAGGCGGCGCGATCTGGAACCACGCCCAGGCGGCGTGGTCAGCGAAGCCGGCCGGAGGCGGAAGAGCGCCGGTGAGCTCAACGCCGATGGGTTTGCCGACTGCAAACTGGGCCAGGAATGCGTCGGCGCGGAAGGACGGATTGGCATCGTGCAGGCTGATCTCAAGCGCGTCGGCGTAGAGCAGGCCGGGGAAAAAGTCGCTGAATGGTCCCGGATCGCCCGAACTGAAGCTGGGCGCGGCGGCTTGCCACACCCAGAGAAGATTGTGCAAACCGTCGTGGTTCACCAGGCGGTCGAACGTCATGCGATAGAGCGCAGCCGAGCCGTGAATGCCTTTGCGGCCGGCCCACCAGAAGCTCTTTCCGTTGGACTCAGGATAAGGATTCCAGAGGACGGCGATTCCCGCTTTCTGAAGTTCGCGGAGGGTTTCCGCGGCCACGTCGACCTGGGCGGACCAGCGCGTGTTGAGGGCGCTGCCGGAGGTGAGCAACTCATTCCACTCGAAGTCGGACAGTTGACCGTGGGCGCCGGCCGGAGCATCGTCCGTGGGCCGGGATGGACGCCAACTGAGGCTCACCACGGCACGGTTCTGGTGGGCGCTTATGGCCTGCTTCACAATAGCTTGGCGCAGCTCCGCAAGGGTCGATGCGGGTTGCGCGCTCCCCGACAGCGGGCTTGCAGATTCCGTGCCTGGGAGTTCCGTGGCGTAGATGGCGGGCTGTTTTGCGGTTGCCTGGACGACTGTGGCGGTTGCGGCGCCGGGGGACGCGGGGTCGTTTTCCTGTCCACTGAGCACGGCCTGGCCAGGCGCGGCAAGCAGACGGGTGAGCAGGGCCCTGGTCTCAGGTGTTGCGCCGGGGCTCACGGGGTCGGCCGCGGGTGCTCCGCCGGTGCGGCCGGCCGTGGCCTTGCGCATGGCTTCCATCGGGGCGGCGAGCCGCGGGTCGTCGCGATTCAGCGCGCGGGGGGAGTGGTAAATGGCATTGGCCTGGTCAAGGGTGTTTGCGGAATGGATCCATTCGCTCCAGGTCATGAAGTAGGTCCAGCGGGGCTGCCGGTCGAGGACTTCGAGGCTGGGCAGTGCGCCCACTTCGGCCAGCGCAACGGGCTTGCCGGCGGCCAGGGCGATCATGCTGTCGTAGTATTCCTGCTTGAACTCGCCGTAGATGTCGATGGTGACTATGTCGGCAAACTGCGGGCCGGGGAAATAGTCGGCGACCGGACCGGCGCTGCCGCCGGGGGCGTTCACATTCCACACCCAGACCAGGTTGTCGAGATGATGGACGTTGACGAAGCGGTCGTAGATCTGGCGGTAGAGGGCGGCTGAACCATCCTTGCCGGGACGGCCGCCCCACCAGAACCAGTTGCCGTTCATCTCGTGGTAGGCGCGGAAGAGCACCGGCACATGGGTATCGCGCAGTTGGCGCAGATAGCCGGCGATGACATCCACCTGCGCGCACCAGCGGTTATAGAGCGGGGTGCCGGGGGTGAGGAGTTGCTGCCACTCGTAATCGGTAAGATGGCCCTGGACGCTGTCGCGGAAGGTGACGGGCTCGTCGTCGGTGGGGCGGACGGCGTGCCAGGTGAGGGCGATCACGGCGCCGTTGCGGTACTGGCGCTCGACCTCCTCGATCATGGCCGGTCGGGAGAGCACAGAGTCCTTGTCGTCGCCTGCGGAGAAGCCGAAGTCCTGCCCGAAGAGGCCGGGGTATTTGGCCGTGAGGTCGTAGGCGAGGTCGGTCCAGCGGGAGGCGTCGTTGGGATAGTTATGTTGGCCGGTGATGAAGGCCTGGCCGGAGATGGAATCGAGATAGGCGAGCAAGGCGCGCGCCTCAGGGCTGGCATGGGGGTTTACCGGCTCCGCAGCCGCCTGCGCCCAACCAGCGCATCCCAAAGCAACCGCCAGAATTACTGCCGCTATTCGCACCACCCGCTTCAAGTTCGTTCGCATCTTGAGGGCCTGCCCTTTCGCGGTGCGAATTATAGCTGATGAGGTTGTCGCTGCAAGATTGGAGAGAAAACGCCCGGGCGAGCCCGTCTATCCCGCTTTATCCGTCAATTCTGCCCAGCGGGCGTAGAGGGCGTCGTTCTCACGCTGCGCCGCGTCGAGTTCGAGCAGCGCTTCCTGGAGGGCGGGGGCGTTGGTGGCGATTTCGGGGTGCTCGACGCGGGCGCGGGCGGCGGCCAGACGGGCGTCGGACTGCTCGACGCGCTGCTCGATGGCTGCGAACTCGCGGGCTTCGAGGTAGGAGAGCTTCTTCTTGGCGGAGTTAGCGGAGTTAGCGGGGCTAGCGTTGTTGGCGGAGTTAGCCGGGGTGTGCTGGGCGGGGCCGGAACTGTCGCCGAGGCGGGCCGTCTTTCGCTCGCTGAGACCGCTCTTCTCCGCCTCGTCCTGCTGTTCGAGCCAATCTTCCCACTGCGCATAGTCGGCAAAACGGCCGGTGTGGCCGCGGCCGTCGAGACCCAGGACGGTGGAAGAGACTCGGTTGAGCAGGTAGCGGTCGTGGGTGACCAGAACCAGCGCGCCGGGAAAGTCGAGGAGGTTCTCTTCGAGGATTTCGAGGGTGGGAATGTCGAGATCGTTGGTGGGCTCGTCAAGCAGGAGAACGTCGGCGGGTTCGAGCATGAGCCTGGCGATCAGCACCCGGGCCCGCTCGCCGCCGGAGAGGTTGCGGACCGGCTGGTTGAGCTGCTCGCCGGTAAACAGGAAGCGGGCGGCCCAACTGGCGACGTGCGCGGTGCGTCCTTGGTAGATAACGCTATCGCCGTCGGGGGCAAGGGCGCGGCGGAGGGTGAGGTTCTCGTCCAGCTCGCGCATCTGGCTTAAGTAGACAAAGGACAAGACTTTTGCGCGGCGGATGTCGCCTTGGGAGGGCTCAATTTCGCCGCGTAGCAAACGCAGCAGCGTAGTTTTGCCGCTGCCGTTGGGTCCGACGAGGCCGACTTTCATGCCGGCGGTGAGGATGAAGTTGAGTCCGGAGAAGAGGCGGCGGGCCGGTTGGGGTTTGCCGGGCTCGTGGGGTTCGTGTTGCGGGGGCGTTTCGCTGCCGGGAAAGTCGCAGGGGACATCGCAGGCCACATTGTGGAATTCGACCAGGCGCTTGGACTTGCGCTGGCTGGCATCGAAGTCGATTCCGACCGTGTTGACGGCGGTGCGGCTGTCCATGGCGGCCAACTGGCCGATCAGGTCGTTGGCGGTGCCGATGCGGGCTTTGGACTTGGTGGTGCGGGCTTTGGGTCCGCGGCGGAGCCATTCGATTTCGGTCCTGACGCGGTTGCGGAGGCTCTCCTGCTGGCGGTTCTGCGATTCGAGCCAGGCCTGCTTTTCTTCCAAAAAGTGGCTGAAGTTGCCCTTCACGCGGAGCAGGCCGCCGGCAAAGACGCGATTCAGCTCGACGATCTGGCTGGAGGTGGATTCGAGGAAGTAGCGGTCGTGGCTGACGGTGACGGCGGCAAAGGAGGACGTGCGCAGCAGCTCTTCGAGCCACTCGATGCCGGCAAGGTCGAGGTGGTTGGTGGGCTCGTCGAGGAGCATGACTTCAGGCTCGATGACCATGGCTTCGGTGATGGCCAGGCGCTTGCTCCAGCCGCCGGAGAGAGCGGCGGCTTCGGCGTTGAGATCGGCAAAGCCGGCGCGGCCCCCCAACTCTCGTATCAGGCCTTCGCGCAGGCGGCCCTCGCTATCGGCTTCGTTAACATGGGCGGCGGCAAGGGCCTGCTCCAGAACCTGGCGGATGGTGAGGCCGGGGGCAAAACGCGAGTCCTGGGGCACGTAGGCGGCGCGGGCGCGCTTGCGGACGGCGAGTTCCCCGGAGTCCGGCTCAACCTGGCCGGCCAGGATCGCCAGCAGCGTGGACTTTCCCGCGCCGTTGGGACCGATGAGGCCGATGCGGTCGCCGTCCTCGACGGTGAGGGAGATGTTGCGAAACAGGGGTTCGGCGCCGAATTGCTTGGTGATGGACTGCGCGTTGAGGATCGGGGGCATCTCCCTCAAGACTACCGTGTCTTGTGAACGCGGGGCGAAACGGGCGGTGGAGGAAGAAGGGGATTAGGGATTAGGGACTAGGGACTAGGGACTAGGGACTGGAGAACAGAGATCGGCATTTTCAGCTACGTGTATAGGCCGACAAAAAAGGGAATTCTGGCGGGTTATAGGGCGACGGATTAGAGGAGGAAGGTCTGTTGTTTAAAAAAGTGGATGTGTGAGCTTAGATATCTTTGCGAAGTGTGTGGACCGGGCCGGACCAAAACGTTTGAAAACGGCTCGAAAACGATCGATTGGGAGGCGTTTTTGGCCGTTTTTTGCGTAAAATTAGGGCCCTTGTGTCTACCTTTGGAACTAGCTGCCAGCTTCCGGCTGCCGGCTAATCCACGGGCGAACTGCGGTGGCTTTGCCCGGGGGCAGGGAACAGGGATCAGGAGGGAATGGACGATGCGGGAGAAAGAACGAAGGCTGGCGCGGAGAAGGCTGGATGTCGAGCTGCGGTCCTATCGGCGCGCGGGAATGGCGAAAAATCCGACCAACGAACTGTTGCGGGCGGTGCGGCAGGTGCTGCGGGTTCCGGTGGCGGAGATCGCGCAGAAGATGGGGGTGAACCGTTCGGCGGTGTTCGAGCTGGAGGGCAGGGAGCCGAA
>JBEKZJ010000211.1:0-8018 GCA_049509995.1 Occallatibacter sp.
TGTGCACAAAGTCGTCGCCCTTGTAGAGGATGGGTTCGCGCTTGTCGCGGGCCAGGGCGTAGCTGAAGCAGTCGCCGAAGTTTGGCCGCGCTGCTGGCGTGCCCGCAGGAGCCGGTCTACACTATCCTTAGAAGGCCCTTGACGGGCTGGCTCAATCGAGAGGGGAGGACGAAACCATGCAGGTAGCACTTCAAAATGTAGCGCTGCCCGCGCGTCTGCGCCCTCCTGTCCCTTTGTCGGACGAGGAGTTGATGGCCTTTTCCGAGGCCAACAAGCCCTGCAAGGTGGAGCGGTTGGCTTCAGGAGAGATTCTCGTGATGACTCCGAGCGGTTATAAGGACAACCTCCGCGAGGCCTACGTGGTGCATGAGCTGTTTGCCTGGGCGGAGGCGGACGGGCGCGGAGAGGTGTTCAGTTCCAATGCCGGCTTCAATCTGCCCGACGGTTCCACGCTCTCGCCCGATGCCGGTTGGGTGGAGTCAAGCCGCGCGGCGGCGTTGAGCGAACAGGAGCGAGAGCGTTTTCTGCCATTTGAGCCCGATTTCCTGATCGAGATTCTCTCGCCTTCCGACTCGCTGGCCGACCTGGACGTCAGGATGGAGCAGTGGATTGCGAACGGCGTCCGGCTGGCCTGGCGCATGGATCCGTTCGGCGGGACTTTGGCCGTCTACGAAGCTGGAGCCGCTCCGGTGGTGCTCAACCGCCCTGATGTAGTCGAAGGATCAGGTCCGGTTGCCGGCTTCCGGCTCAGGATGGCGCGGGTCTGGGGCTGATCCGGAAACTGTTTCGGCGCTCCTACGCCGACCGCAAATCCGTATGCCCAAAGTCATCGCCCTTCCAGAGCAGCGGTTCGCGCTTGTCACGGGCCAGGGCGTAGCTGAAGCAGTCGCCGAAGTTGAGGTTGGCCGGGTGCCCGCTGCCTTTGCCGTAGTCGCGGTAGGCTTGGCGCGC
Source organism: Occallatibacter sp. (assembly GCA_049509995.1). Classification (GTDB taxonomy): domain Bacteria; phylum Acidobacteriota; class Terriglobia; order Terriglobales; family Acidobacteriaceae; genus Telmatobacter. Next base: position 952 of record JBEKZJ010000211.1, read on the forward strand.
GATCCTGGCCTGTTCGGCGGTCACCGGCTCGATGAGGAATTTGGCGTGTCCTAGTATCTCGTCTAAGCGGGCGCTCAGCTTGGGATTCCTGTACCCATCGGTCACGATGGACGCCTCAAGAACCGTTCCGGCGGAGATGCGGAGCACGTCTGCTGCCTCAAGTGCCGCAGCCAGTGCGGCGGCTTCAGGCTCCGCCTTGATGAGGGCGATCAGGGCCGACGTATCGACGATCATTTCGGCAGGCCCGTATCATCGTCATATAGTTCGTCCATGAGTTCCTTGGAAGTCCGGCCGTCGTTCATCATGGGCCCGGTTTCCTCGCTGATCTTCATCAGCCAATCGGCAAGCCCCGCTTTGGGATTCGGCTCTTGTCGCTCCAAACGCTCCTTGACCGCAACCTTGACGGCCATGGTCACGGTCTCACCGTTCCGCTGAGCCAGTTCGCGCGCCAGCCGGTCGGTCTCCTCATCCTTGATGCTCAGCGCCATCGGATTCCACCTTTCTGCCTTTTCTTTCCACTATTCTACCACACCCACTCCTTAGACCCGTGAACCGTTCCGATTTGCCCATTCGATCCACTTCATGCCCTAATCTAAGACCATGAACGACTTGAATCAGGAATCGCAAGCATCCGGACAGCCAGACGAAATCTTCGACCTTCTCGTGGTCGGCGCCGGCCCTACCGGGCTGGCCTGCGCCATCGAGACGCAGAAGGCAGGGTTCCGCGCGGTTGTGGTGGACAAGGGTTGCCTGTGCAACTCGCTCTTCCATTACCCGGCGCACATGACCTTTTTCACAACGCCGGAACTGCTGGAGATCGGCGATATTCCCTTTCCCAGCCCCAATCCCAAGCCCAGCCGCAACGAGGCGCTGCAGTATTACCGGCTGGTGGCGGCCTACTACAAGCTGGACGTGCGGCAGTATCATCGCGTGGAGCGGGTCGCGGGCGCCGACGGCGACTTCACGGTGCACACCGTAGACCGCTTCGGCCGGCCTGGAGCCATCCGCACCCGCAAGCTGGCCCTCTCCACCGGCTACTACGACCTGCCCAACTACATGCGCATTCCCGGCGAGGGCTTGAGCAAGGTGCATCATTACTACGTCGATCCCCACCCCTATTTCGAGATGGACGTGGTGGTGATCGGGGGCAAGAATTCGGCGGCCATTGCGGCGCTGGAGCTGTGGCGGAGCGGCGCGCGGGTGACGCTGGTCTACCGCGGACCGGAGATTCCGCCGCATGTGAAGTACTGGATCAAGCCGGACATTGAAAACCGCATCAAGAATGGCGAGATCACGGCGCTGTTCAACTCGCGGGTGGTGGAGACAACGCCCGACACCGTGGTGGTGGAGACGCCCGAGGGCCGCCAGACGCTGAAGAACGACTTTGTTTTCGCCATGACCGGCTACCACCCCGACTTCGATTTTCTGGAGCGGCTGGGCGTGCGGTTCGAGGGTCAGGACCGGCTGCCGGTTTGCGATGCCGAGACGCTGGAGAGCAATGTACCCGGCATCTATCTGGCCGGGGTGATCGTGGCCGGCATGCGCACCAATGAAATCTTTATTGAGAACGGGCGATTTCACGGGCGGCAGATTGCCCAGGCGCTGGCATCGAAGTTAAGAGCCTAGAGCGAAAACCGGATGCCGGTTGCGCGGGAAGGCCGCTCTAGCAATTTCAGGGTTGCTGGAATGGGGACCGATGCGCTCAAGCGGCTTTTTCCCCAGGAAAGAGCCGCGCTGCCGGGGACTCCCCTGCGGCATGTCAACCCTGAGATTGCTCTAAACTGAGGAGCTGACTAGAGCGGGGGCGGGGGGCTTGCACATGCGCTGGTGGCCGCGGTCGATTCGATGGCAGATGCTGGCAGGACTAGTGCTGCTCGAGGCGCTTTCCATCGGGCTTTTTGGGGCGCTCCTGATTCGCCAGCAGGTCAACGAGGTGCGGGAGCGCGCTCAGAGGCGGCTGGCGTACGAGGCCGAATCCCTGGCGTTGCAGGCTCAGCAGGCCATACTCCAGGAGCGGCCCGGCTGGGTGGGTCTGTCGGTTCAAATGATGGGCGAAGGGCCCACCGTGGCTCTTGCCAAGGTTACTGACCCGGCCGGAAACGTGCTCTTCGTCAGCAAAGGGGAAGCGGATCAGGCCCCACTGCAACCGGCCGAGCTCGCGCAAATCCCGCAAGTGCGGGCTCAGGAGTCGAAATTCCTGGTTCTGCAAGGCAATCGTTGGGAGTGCGTTCACGCCATCTACACCGGCGGCGATCTGCGCGGCTTTGCCTGGGTTGAGTTCGACCCCAGGTGGGCCCGTGAGCAGCTCAACTCCATTCTCAGCGACACGGTCATCTTCGGCGTCATCTGGATCGTGGCGTCCGCGCTGCTAGTGCTGCTGATGGCCCGCTCCATCTCCGCGCCGCTGGCCACGCTGCATCGCGGCACGCGCGCGCTGATGAGCTCGCCCGAGCACAGCGGCAACTTCCCTCTGCCGGTGGCCGTGCACAACGAGATCGGCGACCTGATTGACGCCTTCAATCGCATGGTGGCCTCGATTGCGGAGCAGCGCTCCGGCCTCAACGACACGCTTTCACTGCTGGATTCGATGCTGGCCAACGCGCCCATCGGCCTGGCGTTCTTTGACCGCCGCTGCCGCTTCGTCCGCGTCAACCAGGTCTTTGCCGACATGACCGGCGTCAGCCTCAGCCGCCATCTGGGCCGTACGCTGCCCGAGCTGTTGCCGCAGCCGGTGGCCCAGGAGCTGGAGAACACGGTGCTGCGCGTCTTTGCCGAGGAGGAGCCGGTGCGCAACCTGGAACTGACCAATCCGGCGCCGAGCGCCCAGGACGGCAACCCCGAGCGCCAGTGGACCTGGCTGGCCAGCGCCTATCCGGTGCGGACCACCCCCCAGCAGGTGCGCTGGGTGGGCGTCATCGTGCTCGACGCCAGCGAGCGCAAGCGCAGCGAAGAAGCCCTGCGCAAGACCGAGAAGCTGGCCGCAACCGGCCGCCTGGCCGCCTCCATCGCCCATGAGATCAACAATCCGCTGGAGGCCATCACCAACCTGCTCTTTCTTCTCCGCAACTATTGCGGGCTTGACGATTCGGCGTTGAACTATGTGGCCATGGCCGAACACGAGGCCAAGCGCATTGCCGAGATCACCCAGCAAACGCTGCGCTTCTACCGCCAATCCACGCTGCCCACGCGCGCCAACATGGGCGAGCTGCTGGACTCCGTGCTCAGCCTCTATCAAGGCCGGCTGAATACCCTGAACATCCAGGTGCAGCGGGACTACGACGCGGAGATGGACCTGTTCTGCTTTGCCGGAGAGCTGCGCCAGGTCTTCGCCAACCTGGTAAGCAACGCCATCGACGCCAGCAGCGCCGGCGGCCGCCTGCTGGTGCGTGCCCGCCGCTCGCGCAACTGGAACGACCCCGCGCAGACGGGCGTTCGATTCACGCTGGCCGACACCGGGACCGGCATGGAGCCGGCGGTGCGCGAGCGCGTCTTTGAAGCCTTCTTCACCACCAAGGAAGTGACGGGGACCGGCCTGGGCCTGTGGGTGAGCCACGAGATCATCTTGAAGCACCGCGGGCTGGTGCATGTGCGCAGCCGCACGGCTCAGCCCGATGCATCCGCCCCAACCAGGGCCTCCGGGACCGTCTTCCAGCTTTTCATCCCCGACGACCCCAACCTGGCGGCTCCGGCAAAAGAGGCGGCTGCGGCGACGGCGTGAGGGGGCCGGTCAAGAGGCGGCAATATTCAGAGGATCTGAATACCAACCCACCGCACTCGCATCGGGCTAGCCGAGAAATTCTGCCGGCGTCACGATCGGTATCCCGCGCCACGGATGCAACACCAACAAGTCCTCATCGCTGCTGACCAGGGCATCGGCCTCGGATACCAGCGCCAACGCCAGAAACTGGTTATCCCTGGGGTCGCGGCAGGCCCGATCGACAGCCGCCCTGTCTGCGTTGTCGACGGCGAATAGACGCACGCTGCTAGGTTTTCTCACTCTCTGATCGAAAGCGGGCCATGTTCCACACCCAAGTGCAAGCCTGTTCAACATGGTCCCAGTTTTTGCGCTATTCTGGGCTGAGGACATCATAGAAATTGTCCATAATGTCTTCTTCCGTGCCAGTTTGGGCGTGTATAGCAAGTGTTTTGAGTCCGTCCAGCACTTTCTTGGTCAGGCGTGGCTTGGTCATTTCCCCCTCCACTTCTATAGGTACTCATGGAGAGTCAGATGAGCGGTACCCACGATAACAAAACAGTTTCCCTACCTGTAGTGGGTGTATGTCTCAACCGGATAGGCAAGGAAGGTATCTGCGTGATTTGTATGCCTTCAATGAAGACTTTGAAGGCGCGAATGGGCAGCGGTAGCGACTGGCGGAGTTCGGCAATCAATGGATCAAGACAACCGATGGCCGCTGGATAGAACTGGTGAAAGCGAGTTTCACTCACACGGCACGCGGAGTCTACAAGGATCGCATTGATCGTGGAGCGGGCGTTGTTGGCGATCGGTTCTTTCTCACCAACGGCGGCTTCAAGGCCGAGACCATGGAATACGGGGATGTGATCAGCCGCGCTGCCAGCGGCGTTGCGCCCGATGTCGCGCTTCCGGATGAAGCGGGAGAAGCCGGGCGGTAGAAACAGTCTTTCTTTGCATCCGCCCTGACCTTTTGTTGCGGCGCGCGGGCTTGCCAGTTGGAACTCACTTCGCATCGAGTTCTGGCCCAGCAAGCCGTGCTCTGGAAATTCCGGCTGGAGAACCGGGAGTGCAAAGGAGGGATTGGTCAAGGCCGTGGATGCGGCTTCTTATCGTCATGGCGTCGTGTTCTCCCCCTGGCCTTGAGCCAAATTGAGGACCTCAAAGCGCTCTTGCGCGGCGTTCATGCGGTCGGCACCCACGCCAATGAAGAACAGAAACCGGCCGCGATTGCAGTCATTGGAGAGCATGCGTTTCCCGTGGTCGTGGGCGAAGCCGAGGGAAAAACCCTCCTGCCGGTCGTGGCCGCCGCGCGATTCGGAAAAGGATGCGTGGTTGCCATGGCAGAGAAAGGACTGTCGGGCGATGTCAGCGGCGCGCCGGTCCATGACAACGACAGATTCCTTGCCGATGCGATCGCAGTGCGGGGTGGTCAACCTTGTGCGCGCCCAATAACGCAGAGAGAGCTGGCTGCCACAGGCCCGTCGCCCAACATTGCTACCGCTCCACCGTCCAATGGAGCGAATCCCTCAAGCTCTGGATCGCCGCCGGCCCCACCGGCTCCGACATCGGCCGCGACGACCACCGCACCTGGCAGCCCCTCGACAACGGCGCCTGGGATGCCCTTTCCCTCCCCTTCTTCGTTGGCCCCAAGGGCCGCATCGCCAAGCTTCGCTCCGACGCTCTCATGCCATGATGGATCGCTCGCTTGTACTCGACAATCTGCGACAGTGAGCAGCCATTCCACGAGTTCTTGGCGGATTGTCACCTATACGGACAGAACTCCGCCTCCCGGAGCTGCAGTATGAGATTCCCTTTTCCTTGTTACTCATGCACAGGCTTAGTTACCCGTTTGCCTGCTGGATCTGCTCATCGATCACGCGCCTCAAATCTGCGGGTGAATAGGTCGGCGACTTGATGAACTTGCCATCCGGGCGCTTATGGACCTTCAGAATCGGGTTCCAATCGCCATTATGGGCGCTGGCGTCTTCCGGATGGACCAGCTCCAGGCCAGCATTCCGCTCGAGAACAGCGTCGCAAACGCTGCAATGTGGCCAGGCTTTGCTCATGTTGCTGCGCTGCACTTCATCCCAGGCAGGCTGAGCCTTCACACCGGCGGCGTTGAGCGCCCCATAAGTGACAACAAGCTGGTCGATGCAGCCGTCCACGTATTCGGCGAGATCAGGTTTGCCGTTGGGGTCGAGCACCACGCCGATGTCGTCAATGACTGCGGTCTCCTCTGCGCCGTTCAATCCGGCAACGGTCATTGTGACCGTGCAACCACAGCCCTTGACGAACTCCAGAGCTTCTTCAAACACCAGCCGCGCACGAAGCAGGCGCGTGTGCGGGTCTGGGAGCTCAGGAAATTCCTTTACTTGCTGGCTGAACTGCTTCATTAAGGTCACTATGTCTTCCTGCGGGCGATAGAGCTTATCGGTCATTCAATCCTCAATTCATTGTGCCCGCTGATGGCCGGCGGCTCGGGCTTTGGTTAAGCGCAAATGAAGGCCCGCCGTGCCTGCACTCACGAATGGCAGATTCGATGAGTCGATACATTACATTCGGCAAATCAACAGACGAGATAAGCAGTAAGATTGGTCAGACATTGGCGCCATTGTAATCGATGCGGCGTTGCCCTCGGAACCGTTCCGAGCGGTCCATCCTTTCCCGACCCTGGCCGGCGCCTGCCAGAGATTCCGGGAAGACCCAAAAATCGGGTGGGGACGGGTTGCCGGTGATTGAGGCGCAATCAAATTGCGGACTAAGAATAGGAATCTTTAAAAATCGCGCATGCCGGCTCTGGCGGGGAGTGTAAGTCCGATGCGGCCAGCGCGCATGGTTGCAATGCGGCCATCTCACCCGCTGTGCCCCATGCTCTGGGGCCTGCCCCAGGTCTCGATTTTGAGACCTGGGAAGTACAAATTCACGTGGTCGTGGTACTAGGGATCGGAGCGACGTGGCCCTCGAGTTCCGGAAAGATGGCCGCCAAGTGCGAAATAATCCCATTTCGTGGCATCTTCTCCGCATAGCCGGTGACTCAGGCGTAATGTGCAAACGGGCGCCAGAGCATTGGCCTCCCCATATGGTCTGACTCTGATCACCCATCCGTGCCATTGAGGGTTGCGCAGGCAGGTGTCAGGATTCCCGTATGCGAGTCAATCTCATCACTCAACCGTCCGGTCCCTCCGCATCAGGCGCAGGAACGATTCCACTCTCGCTGACAATCCGCCCGGCATGCGGGTTACCCGGCGATTACGAGTGCCCAACCGATAGCGCGGCGCTGCTGCTATTGCTGCGGCAACAAACGGATCTGCCTGCTTGCGTTCTCCAGAGTTTTGAAAAGAACCTGCGCGCCCCACTCGGTGCGCGGCTGCTG
>JBEKZJ010000212.1:0-7970 GCA_049509995.1 Occallatibacter sp.
CTTGAAAGCCGTTCATAGCCAGGTTGGTCTTGAGGCTCATCAGCATGGTGACTGAGTCATCGACGACGAGGATTGTCATGGCCATGAACGCTCCTGACTGGCACGGACTTATCCCTCATGAGAGCCGCGGCGTTCCAGGCGCACCGGCCGGGGAGAAGGACGGACAAGGGCTTGCGCATGACGTGGATAGTCTCGCGGAAGCCGTCGACCAGCAAGCCCAGAAGGTCATCGCCCGCCTGAACAAGCAGTACAGGTAGTTCATCGTCAGCATTTGGCCGAGGGTTAATGGAAACTGACGGTAGGGGGTTGAACAGAGGTCGCGAACTGAGGATCGGCGGCGAGGGGACGAGAGCATGTGCAGGAGGCGCTGGTGGAGATGCGCGAACATCTGCAACGGGCTCGCTGAAAAGCCTGACAATCTGGAGTGGGACGCGCAGCTCGATCAAACCTCCAAGACCCTCCAGGCGGCTCACCTCGCTCAATACAGAAAGACCAGCCAGACGAATACCCACGTTGCCGTCTCCGGCGTGGCGGCCAGCGTCGACCACAGCCGTCCGGCTATCGAACTGTTCCAGCGCGGCTCCGGCTCCTTCGCCAATCTGCCCAAGAACGAATAAGCCACATTCTTCTTAGAGAAATCCAACCCGTACCTTTCCAAACCCCACTCATCAACTGCTTCATCAAGACCGATGACATAGGAAGTGGCACAGACTGTCTTCGTTCGCCAAGAGCCGTTTGAGCCAGGCTTCAAATCGCGATGCACGTGGGAGTCAGGTGTGGGAATCACTCTGGAGCAACGAGATGAGTCGAGCGTGGTTTGCCTTGAGGGCGTGATCGACATCTCCTCCGCCGCGGAATTGAAAACCACTCTTCATGACGCGCTCAAGTCGGGCAAAGCGATGCGCCTCTGGCTCGATGCGAACGCCGATCTGGACGTGACGGCTTCCTCATCCATTTGACCCAATCACGCGTGAGGCGAATACCATGCTCGAAACAATTCTGAACTCGAGCACCATGGAGTTTATTCCTCAACTTGCGGAGCCGGTGGAGCGTGCCTGCGCCCTGTCTTCCGGGCCGGTTCTGCGTCTCGGCGACCTGCCGACGCAGCTTCAGCAGCAGGGTCTAGAGGCCCGGCGCACCGCCGCGACATCCGCTGAACCGGCCGCGGAGGGCAGTGTACCCGAGGTGAAGATACGGGCCGATCTCGAGCGCCAGGCCATCCCGGGGGCCATTCGCCCCCTTAACGGCGACAAGTTGCAGGCGGCGAAGCTGCTGGGAATCGGCAAGACCACTCTCTACCGCAAGTTGAAGGAATACGGCATCGCCGATCCTCTGCAAGAGGAGTAGCGGGTCCGGACTGGAGCCGGAAGGGGTTGCGCCGATTGGGACAATTACGGGAAAAGCCACTGGCTTGTGCGGAAATGGAATCCGCGCAGGCCGGAAGAACAAGCCCGGATCATGAAATGGCCGGGGGAGCGAACGAGGAGCAGGGGATGAGCATTCTGATTGTGACCGGTATTGAAGGCGCACGTAACTGCGCCGCCGTGGTAGGCGCGCAACTGGGCATGGAGGTTGAACTGGCGGAGGGACGCAAGACCGCGCTGGCGGCGCTGCGCCGCCGGGAGTTTAACGCCGTGGTGGTGGATGAAACCCTGGCCGAGTGCGACCCGTCCGCCGCCGAAGCGATCTGGGAGCGCGCCGGACTGGCGATTGCCCTGCAGATCAACTTCGCTCTTTCCGGCTCGGCCCGGCTGATCCGCGAGATTCGCGCCGCCCTGCAGCGCCGCGAGCGGGAGCAGACGCTGGCCCGCCGCGCGGCGGCTGCCGCCATTGAAACCGAGCTGAAGACCACGGTTGCCGGGTTGTTGCTGCACTCGCAGTTAGCCCTCTCCGGCAGCGAAGTGTCTTCTCCCATCGCCGACAAGTTGCGCATGGTGGCCGACTTGGCCGGCAACCTCCGCCAGCAGTTGAGCGCGCCATTACAAGTGCAGCGGGATACGGCCGCCTGACTCACTCGACGAAAGAGCTAAATGCGTTGCACGCGCATCGACGGGGCCGAATTTGGCCCGGCATCTTTTTTCCCGCCCCGACCAAATGCATTGGACTCGGTAGGGCCGCGTGGATTGAAACGAGAGTGTGCAAAGTTGTGGGTGGTCATGCTGAGATAGCGGATTGGAGTCGGTCTACGATAGGCCCAAGGCATGGTACCAATGGCGGAAAGCTTTTTCCAGGGTGGTATTCAGATCATGAACGAGAACGTGGGAGAAGGGCCACCCCACAACTTTGCACACTCTCCAATACCGCTCTCCAATGACTCGCAGGAGGAGGACGCATGGAAATGCCTGAGTATAGGGCATACAACCGGACCAGGGACTGTTATCTTGGCATCGACATAGTCGTTGGCGAATTTGTGCATGCCACCCGCAGACAATGGCTGCCCGAGCTCAGGTCTGGCTCAGGCATTGGCCTCTGGATGAAGCCGTTTCGAGGTATCAATCCTGGGGAAGCGCAGATCCTGATCGATCTGCTCTACCTGGACGAAGATTGTCGCGTCATTGAAGCAGTTGAGTTGTTCCCCACCTTCTGTGTCTCTCCTTTCAGTGCTTTGGTTGCCAGTGTCCTTGTGTTGCCCTCCCGCTCCATCAATTCGTCGCAGACCAAACAGGGCGATCAGCTCATTATCTGTTCGCCGGAAGAAATGGCTGGGCGGCTGAAGCAGTTCCCGCTCGCCGAAGCTGATGCCGGCAAGAGGATTGCAGGCATATCCAGCGCCACAGAGAATCCGGTTTTCTTCGGTGAGGCACTGCCCGTCATCGACAGTTCCGATCAGACGCCGTTGGACGATCGCCTCCGGGAGCAGGACGACCACAAGCGTTACTCGCCGAAGCAGGAGTTGCATGCTGAACCGGGCAGGGAGGGGTCGGCAGGAAAAAGGAGCTGGTTGGATCGATGGTTATACCCAGATCCCCCGGATCCGAGAAAAGCGCCACGGCAACCGGCGCCCGGTATTACCGCCTCCTTCTGGACCGAATGCAGTCCGAACGTCTTCGAAATTCGGGATCTCAGCGCCACCGGATTGTATGTGGTGACTGAGGAACGTTGGTATCCGGGCACGGTCATTCGGATCACGCTCACAATGCCAGACGCCAAGGAACCGCATGCTGAACCATCGATCACCGTAATAGCGAAAGCCGTCCGCTCTGGAAACGATGGCGTTGGACTTGAGTTTGTCTTGTAGGATCTCCTGTCTCATCCCACCAACGTTCGCGAATTCCAAACAAAACGAGATGGCGCTTACATAGCGCTCACTTCCGTGGAGTGTTGTTCGACAGCTGCGAGCGGGAGCTGTTGTTGGCCATGGCAGAAGGTAGGCAGACAGTTCAGTTCTTCGCACAGGTAATTGGAGACTTGGGCCGATGTCATCAATTGCAATTCGAACACAGGAGAATCGAATCTCCGCTTAGCGGAATGAGACCACGTCGGGGACTGTCCGAAAGGTGTGGACACTCCCGCATTGATGCGATCACACAGGTACAGAGGCTAGTATTTCAACCACCCACTCGCTGCCAGCACCTTGGCAACGATGGTCAGGGGCAGGGGTCTGGATGCATGCGGCGACTACGACGCCTGCACGGCCAATTGCCGCAACTCGGTCAACATCGCGATGAAGATCCGGCGCCTCAAGGAGATTGCGTCCAGCGGGATGCTCAGCGCATAGCCCGAACGCAGCTTTTCAAGTGCCAGCTACAGAGAGGCGGCCCAGTGAGAAGAGCCGCCTCTCCTTTCTTGCGACCGTTGCGCATGTCATCGTTCGCTATCGCGCCCAGGTTACAAGTCAAGGCGGGAAACGGCGCCAACTAGACCAACACGTCCTCCATCCAGCCGATGCGGTTGATCCCTATCTCCTCCAGATTGCTGGTTCCCAATCCGTAGCGCTTGTCGGCCATCTCCACAACCATCGGCGGCGGGGAGAGAGGCCATGGCTCGCCGCGCAGCGCCTGGCGCTTCTGCATGATGACCTTCAGGCAGACCGCCTCGACGGCGACGGGATCGGTGCCGGCGATCAGCCCCTTGTATTGCCACATGTAGCGCGGATCCGGTTGCGGTCCCTTGTCGCACAGCGGCCGCAGCGCGTCGACCAGCACGAGCTTGGTCTTGCCCTTCACGTGCGGCATGTTCCAGATCTCGCCCAGCTTCGCATTGTTCGCGTCGTGATAGCTGGAGGGCGAGCCGGTGAAGGTGATGTAGTTCTTGAAGACGGTGCCAATGCCAGTCAGCCAGTGTGCCTTGAGGGCCGGCAGCGAGATCAGTGCGTTGCACTGCTTTACCTTGTCGGGGCTGCCCTGGACCATCCAGATGTTCTTTTCGGGAATGCCTGCTTCCTTCAGGGTTGTCTTCACCAGTTCGACAAGTTCCGGGTGAGTCTTGTTGAGGTGATCGGTATGCACCAGGCCAACGATGTCGCTGGTTCTCACCAGCACCCGCCACGCGGAGGCCGCGTCGCTCTTGCCCGTCACCGCATTGAGAGCCTGGGTGAGCATTTCGCGCAGGACAGGCTCGTTCACCTGATTGCCGGGATCCAGGGCGGCCTGGTTGCGCACCACGGCGACGTAGCTTTTGATGGCCGGCGCTGCCTCGGTCTCGAGCGGAGTTCCCAGTAGAGAAGCTGCCACGGCGGTCCCTACCGTTCCGCGGACGAAATCGCGCCTTGTCAGAGCATTGCTTTTCTCACTCATGAAATGCCTCCACATTGTCGAGGGCCTGTTTCGAGCTTTCAAGAAACAGGTTCGTTGACGATTCGTCGGGAGCTTCAAACACCAGCCCGATCCCCCTTCCCGACCGGATGAATCCCGCCCATCCATCCTCGATGGACACTGCTCCGCGGTCCCCCGCCGCGGACAACTTCCCAGACAGATAGACTTTTTGGAAATGAGCCAACGCTTTGCGCGCCTCTGCTTCCCCTGGATAACGGATCAGCAGAACGTGCACCGGTTTCGGCGAGCCTGCACCGGCACTCCCGCGATAGACGGCCGCCGCCATCTCGCAATCCAATCCCAGGTCGAGGAGGTTTTCCGAACTGAGAAAGTACGCGGAATTGAGCACAAGGTGGGAGCGAAGATAGACCGCCCGATCTGCCCGGAGCGCAAATTGCTGCCCGACAGCCTGAGGCAAAGACTGGATCAGACGAGGCGCCAGCAGCTCCGGGCGGCCTGCAACAATCGCCTTTCCTATGGCGAGGACAGCTTGCTTCGACGCGTCCGACTCCTGGTACGTCAGCACGCGAGCGTAGAGATCGCCGGACCAGATGCGCAACAAGCCCGCGCCATACAACGCTCGCACAACCGATGGGGTCGCGTGGCCTGGGTCTGAAGCAAGATCGACGGCGTCGCCGCCCCAATCGCCGGAGAGCAGACCGTAGGCATCGCCGGAAGAATCCATCAAGTAGAGCTCGACCAGGATGTCGCTCTCGCCCGGCTTCGTGTACTCGTAGACATCGAGAAACTTGAACCGATAGCCGAGGTAGAGCTCTCCGGCGCCGTCCATGTAATCGAAGATCGCGTTCGGCTCGACCCTCTTTGCCGGTCCCGAGAGAGTCCAGCCGCCAACCAACTGAGGAAGAGTCACATTCATGGGAGAAGCCTTCGGGTTTTCAGCCAATGTAACGGGGGCAATGGCCGGCGTGGTTGCCGCCAGCGACCCGACATACAGCAACACCACCAAGCTTAGTCTCTGCCGCACCATTCCGAGTCCCTCAAACGGATCGATCGGTCCTTTTCGATTTTGTCCTTTTCTGACAATTCCTGCAGTTTGGAGAACGGCGCTTGCCCGGAAAGTGCGCTTTCTGAGCTGCTAAATGTCAGCCACACCCACAAGCTGGCGCGCCCTGATGTCGCGCATGGGCGGCTGCCCGAAGAAGCGGCTGTACTCGCGGTTGAACTGGCTGGCGCTCTCGTAGCCGACCTCGAAGGCGGCGCTGGCTGCGTCCAGGCCCTCGGTCAGCATCCGCGCGCGCGCCGCGTGCAGGCGCAGCCGCTTCTGATATTGCAGCGGGCTCATCGCGGTCAGCGAGCGGAAGTGATGATGCAGCGTGGAGACGCCCATCTGCGCAATGGAGGCCAGTTCCTCCACGCGCAGGGGCTTGGTGAAGTTCGCCTTCAGCCAGCCGACCGCCTTGGCCGTGCGGTTGCTCTGCTCGCCCAGTGTGGCGATGGAGCGCAGATGCCTGCCCAGCGGCGAGCGCAGCAGCCGGTAGAGAATCTCCCTTTGCAGCAGGCTGCCGAGAAAGGGAATATCCTTGGGCGCGTCCAGCAGATCGAGCAATCGGGAGCAAGCCCCCAGCAGTTCGATCGGGGTCTTGCCCACCACCATGCCGCGCACGCCGAAGGAAATCTCCGGCGTCAGGAACTCCTCCTGGCTGAGAATCTCGCGCACCACGGGCATCTCCAATTTGAGAACCAGGGCCAGGTACGGTTCGCTTTTTGAGGCCTTGATGATTTGGCTCTCTACCGGCAGATCAACCGAGGTCAGCAGAAAGGAGGAGCCGTCGCAGAGGTGGGTTGTGCCGCCGACGCTGATGCGCTTTTCTCCCTGCGCAAAGACCACCAGCTCGGGCTCGTAAGTGGTGCAAAAGCACTCGGAGGGCGCGGTCCTGCGCGAGAGGATCAGGCCAGGCAAAGCGGTGGCCGCCGGACTCTCCGTATGGACGTGCGCGGCGATTTTGTGCGCCAGCTCAGCCCGCATCTCCGCCAATTCCGCCTTTGCGTCTCCGGTTGCATCCAACTCTTTCGCCATATGGGCCTTCCATTGCTTCGATAATTCCAGCCTACCGCCGATCCGGCTCTCGATGCACAAAAAATCACTGTTCGACAGGAATAGGCAATCATTAGGAAGAATCTGGATACCGCTCCGGACCCGCTTCGCCCTAGTATCGAGTTGCGGTCATCCCTTCCGGCCAGCACCACTGAACGAAACCCATGACAGCGGGAGAGCAAAGTGAAGACAAACAAGATCCGAGCACGAAACATCATCATTTCCTTTATTTATCTTCTAGTTGCGGTAATCGGCACTCAGGCCCAAACCAAACCCGAGGCCCAGAATCCGCCTGACGTCCCCCAGCCCGCAGGCCGCTCCATGGAGGATCTGAATTACGTCGGCGGCGACACGGTGATGCCTCCTTTTTCCGAGAGCCTCATCGATATGCATTCCCGGTACCGCCAAGCGCTTTTGAGCAAAGGGATCGCCCTGCGCGTCATTTCTTCGGAGGTCTACAACCAGAATGTTCTCAACGGCCCGATCCCTGCCGATGACCAAGCCTATGTCGGGCAGCGGCCCTTCGAGAGCGCCATGGTTCAGCCCATCCTCACTGCGGACCTCCGCCAAATGGGCCTTCAGCACGCCCAGTTTTATCTCGCCGGCGTCTGGAACTGGTCAAGCTGGAACCCTGCCAATCCAAAGGCCCTACAGCTTTGGGATCTTTATATCTACAAGGAGCTCGGCAAAGACCGTGTCGAACTGAAAGCCGGCTACGTTTCCAACAGCCTGGACTTCGTTGGTCTCTTCGTCGGAGGTTCTACCGCCACGGCTGCACAGGGCGTCTATGCTGTCCTTCCCTATGAGCTCGGCATGTCTTACTTCCCACTTACCTCCCCATCCGCCAATATCCGCATGCGGGGTCCGCAAAATACCTACCTGAAGACCGGCTTCCAGCGCAGTCTTGACCCAAACGGAGGCGCCACCGAGGTTGCCCGCAATCATACCAGCTTTCGTTTTGATCCTCATGGCGACGGTCTCCTCCTGATTGAGGAGGCAGGTTTCCAGCGGGCTGCCGCCGCTTCCGCTCCGGATGTATGGCTCCGCGGCGGCTACACGTACAACAGCACTGCATTCACCAGCCTCGTCAACGGCAAGCAGCAGACCGGCAACCACCTCGCATTTGCTCTTGCCGACTTCGAGATCCACCAGCCCAATCC
>JBEKZJ010000213.1:0-8300 GCA_049509995.1 Occallatibacter sp.
TTTGGCCCCAGCAGGAATGTCCAGTAATCGAGTTGTTTGCGGATGATCGCCGGGCTCAACCGGTCGGCGGCCGCCTGCAGTTGGGCCACATCGTCCACCGCCAGGAAAGCGTTGTCGTTTTTGCGGAAGCCAATCTGCTTTCGCTTCAGTTCCTGTTCTATGAAAGAGTGGCCGTTGAGCCAGTACGTGGCGTGGAAGGGGAAGAACGATGCTACGCGGATGACGATCGGTCCCAGCACCTCGTCCCGGATATAGAAGTGGTACTGGGTGAAGCAACTGGTCTGATGCGCCACGATGCGGTAGTTGCGATCCTGCGTGGGATACTTTGGCACGCTGATCCGGAAGGTGCGGCCCTGTTCCATGCTCTTGAAGATGAAGCAGACGCCGAAAGCCTTCCTCTTCTCCATGCGGCGCTGTGCCGGCAAAACGTAATCCTCTTTGCGAACCCCCTTCCCAGCTTATTCAATCGGGATCTTGTGGTTGCGGGGTCGCCGCGGCGACCTTCCACCCAGCTCTGGTAATCGTTGGTGCTCTGGCTGAGAACTCCCTTGCATACCACCGGAATGCCGAGCACCGCTCGAACGAAATGAACCACCTGTTCGGGCCGGGACAACCCACTGAGGTACCCGTTGATGACATTGCGGTCGAAACAGTGATATGGTGAACGTCTCCATCGGTCGTCCTCCTGTGTTCTCGTCTTGACAACTAGATCATTGGACAGACGACCGGTGGGGTCAAAATTTCAAATATCTTTGGCTAGTTTTGATTGCGAATCCCGATGGCCGCATTCCGCGGGAGCCGGAGAGGATGAGAAAAATGAATATTGCCCTTATGCCCTCTGAGCCCGCCCAATTCGACGGCTGGACCCCTCGCCAATGGGACCTCAAAGCCGGCCGATTCTGCACCGCCTTTGCAGCCGTTCTTCTCTGCGCCGCCTCCATCCTCCAAGGGCAAATCACTGCGCCGGCCAGGCAGCTATCGGTAGGAGATGCGCCTGCCATCGCGCTTCCACTGGCCACAGACATTTTTGGCAAACTCACGCGCCACGACGTTCGCCGCGCCATGCGCAAGGTGGCAGACTGGCAGTTGAACCGTGCTGAGGCGGACTTCGATCAGGATTGGACCTACGCCGCGCTCTATGCGGGGTTCATGGCGGTGCCCGATGCGGCCGGTGGCAAAAAATACCGCGAGGCTATGTTGCGCATGGGAAAGAAGTTCGACTGGCAGCCGGGTCCGCGCCTCGCCCACGCAGACGACCAGGCCATCGGGCAAACCTACCTGGACCTCTATCGACGCATCCATGACCCCGCCATGCTTGCTCCCATGCGCGCGCGCATGGATACGGTCATGCAATTGCCCGACGACAAGGACAAGCCGCTCTGGTGGTGGTGTGACGCGCTGTTCATGGCGCCGCCCGTGCTGGTTAAACTTGCCAGGATAACGGGCGACCGCAAGTATCTTGATTTTATGGACCGCCAGTGGTGGATCACTTCCAACCTCCTTTACGACCCGAGTGTTCATCTCTTCTTTCGCGATACGACCTTCCTCACCAGGCACGAGGCCAATGGCAGCGGACTCTTCTGGTCCCGCGGCAACGGCTGGGTGATGGCTGGCCTGGCTCGCGTACTGGCGGAGATGCCACTCGACTACCCGTCCCGGTCAAAGTATGTAACTCAGTTTCAGCAGATGGCCGGCGAGATTGCATCGCTCCAGGGCGGCGACGGCTTGTGGCGGCCCGGACTCCTCGACGCATCGGCATATCCTTTGCCTGAAAACTCCGGCTCCGCATTCTATGTGTATGCGCTCGCCTATGGCGTCAACACGGGAATTCTCGACCGCGCGCACTATCTTCCTGTTATCCAAAAAGCATGGGCTGGCCTTCTGTCGCACATTTACGAGGATGGCCGCCTTGGCTGCATCCAGCCAGTGGGAGCGGCCCCCGGAGCTTACACTGCAACCTCGAGCTATGTGTTCGGCGCCGGAGCTTTCCTGTTGGCCGGGTCGGAGGTCGATCGGCTGGCACGCTGACTGGCGCCACAGTGCCGTTGTTATAACAAAAGAGAATCGCGTGAGAATCTTCAGCGCAGTCGTGCTTGTTCCCATGGCGCCGGGAGCGTTTGCGCAGGAATTGATTCTCGTCGACCCGCTCAACTCCGGTCGTCCACAGGAAGTTATTGAAGTCCCTCCGGTAAGTTGTATCGCACTCGCTCCTGCCCACATGCCGCTGCCTTGAGCGCAATCAATAAGCCCGGCTTGCTGGACTGGTCGAGCGGTCGTTCCCTCACTGGTCGCGCCGCCGCCGCTGGTGCGTAGAGGGAATCCCCATGTCCTCGCGGTATTTGGCCACGGTCCGGCGGGTCAACTGAATCCCATGGGCCTGCAACATCGCGGCCAGCTGGTCGTCGGTCAGCGGATGGCGCGCATCCTCCTCCTCGATCAGCTTGCGCACCTTGCGCTTCAGCACCAGCAAGGGCGTGTCGGCGCCCTCCGGCCCGTTCGAACCCTCGGAAAAGAAGAAGCGCAGCTCGATGACCCCCTGCGGCGTGTGGGCATACTTGTTGGCCACGGCCCGGCTCACCGTCGAGGGGTGAACCCCGATCTCCTCGGCCACTTCCTTGATCATCATCGGCCGCAAGGCTTCCACGCCTTGCTCGAGAAAGTCCTGCTGACGGCGCACGATAACTTCACAAGTCCGCAGAA
The DNA here is from genome assembly GCA_049509995.1 of Occallatibacter sp. Lineage (GTDB taxonomy): Bacteria > Acidobacteriota > Terriglobia > Terriglobales > Acidobacteriaceae > Telmatobacter. The sequence goes on from JBEKZJ010000213.1 coordinate 2,701, forward strand.
TGGTGCTCTTCCGCTGTGCGATGTTGCGCATCAGTTGCATCGCGGAACGGAACCGCTCCTTCACGTAGTCCTTGACCTCTTTGTCGGTGTTCTCCGCCACCAGCATCCGCCGGTAGCGCTGGCTGAGCCGCAGGCTGGGCAGGTCCTCCTCGTTCATTGAAACCGCCCACTCGGCGCCCCGCTTGATAAACACCACATCGGGTTCGATCAGGCGCGTCTGCTCGCGGTTGTAGAGCCGGCCGGGCCGGGGGTCCAGGGTGCGGATGAAGTCCACCCCGGCATGCGCCTCCGCGGGCGTAATCTGAGCCGCCCGCGCCAGGTCTTTCACGTCCCGCTTCTGCAGCAGATGCAAGTGATGATCCACAATCAGCGCCGCCACTTCCATGCTGCGCCGCCGCTCCTCCAGCCGCGCCTCGGCCTCGGCGCGGAAGCTGCCATGCGGATCGTCGGTCGGCCCCCCCGCCCGCTGCGCATACAAATGGCCGAACTCCTGCTGCTGCGCCGCTATCTGGATCATCAGGCACTCGCGAAGATCTCGTGCTCCCACGCCGGCGGGGTCAAGATGCTGCACTAGGTCAACTGCGCGCCGCACCAGGTCCAAAACCGCCGCCGGGTCCGGAACCGCACCAACGTCCAGAGCCGCCGCCGGGCCCTGGCTGCCACCAAACTGCTGTAAAGCCCCGGCCAGCTCTTCCTCGCTGGCGGCCAGGTATCCATCCTCGTCGAGGTTGCCGATCACATACTCAACCGCCTCGTGCAGCCGCGGCTCCAGCGTCAGAGCTCCCAACTGCCACGCCAGGTGATCGGACAAAGTCGTAGGCTGGGAGAGAAAGTGTTCAAACGAGGGTTTCTCGTTTTCTTCATACTCCGGTTGTGTGCGATAGCCGGGGTCCAGATAGTCCTGGAAGTACGATCCGAAATCGACTTCCTCGAAGGAGTCCTTGGGCGGAGCCGCTGGTTCCGGGGCGCCGCGGTCCAGAAGCTCCAACCGCTCCTGCCGTTCCTCGCGCTCCTGCCGGCCCGCAACCTCATCCAGCATCGGAACCGATTCCTCAATCTCTTCCAGGACGGGATTTTCCACCATCTCGGCATCGATCATCTCCTTCAGTTCGAGCTTGTTGAGCGCAAGGACGCTCACCATCTGCATCAGGCCCGGAGTCAGGACCTGGCGTTGCGCGACTTTCAGCGTCAATTTTGGTTGCAGCAGCGCCATAAAATGGGATTTGTCCCCGCTTCGACTTAATGCAAGTGTAGTCTCGCTGGAAAACGGCTATAGGGCAAATTACCGCAGATCGCGCCTTTCGTGCCAGATTAGGCCCCGATCTTTTTGGGAATCTGTCCGGACTTTCGTGCGCCTCTTTGCCCCTTCCAGGGATTGACAAGGTCAAATTGCCCAGCAATCTCCCGAATGGGCTCCTACTTTACAGCGGTTGCTCCTGCCGTTGAAAAGGCCCGAATCACCCCAGCGAGAAGCCCTCGCCAAGATAAAGGCGCCGCACCTCCACATTGTTGCCCAGCTCATGCGGCGTTCCGGCAAAGAATATCTTTCCCTCGGCGATGATGTACGCCCGGTCGGTCACGCTCAGCGTCTCGCGCACATTGTGGTCGGTGATCAGAATTCCGATCCCGCTGGCCTTCAGATCGAAGATGATCTTCTGCAACTCCAGCACCGCAATGGGATCGATGCCGCTGAAAGGTTCGTCGAGCAGGATGAAGCTGGGCTGGATGCAAAGGCAGCGCGCAATCTCCACTCGCCGCCGCTCGCCGCCTGATAGCGCGTAGCCCCGCGTGGTGCGAATGTGCCCCAGGTTCAACTGGTGAATCAGCCGCTCGGTCCTCGTCCGCCGCTCCCGGTTGCCCAGCGGCTGCGCCTCCAGCACCGCCAGAATGTTTTCCTCCACGGTCAGCTTGCGAAACACCGATGGCTCCTGCGGCAGGTAGCTGATGCCGAAGTTGCGCGCGCGCAGATACATCGGCAGCCGCGTAATGTCGGTCTCGTCCACCAGCACGCGCCCGGTCTCGGGAGCCACCAGTCCCACGATGATGTAGAAACAGGTCGTCTTGCCGGCGCCGTTCGGCCCCAGCAGCCCCACCACCTCGCCGCGCGAAATGCGCAAGTCCACCGCGCGCACCACCTGCCGTCCCTTGTAGCTCTTGCCGATTCCCTCGGCGCTCAATGTTTCCATCTAGCCTTCAAACTCGCTTCCGCCGTCACTTCGGCGTCCTGGTCTCTGTCGTCGTCCTCTGTCCGCCACCTTCGATGCTCACACTATCATCGCGGCTATGGAAGATCAAAGCCTCGCCGCTCACGTTGCCCCGGGCCGCATCGGTCATCCGCGGCGGCGCGACGGCGGTCCCGGTCAGCACATACTCCCCGCTCTCGCCCGTATACACCAGTTGCTCCCCGGTTCCGCGTCGCCCCCCGGAGGTTACCACCACGTGCCCTCGAGCCGTCATCCGGTCCACCTGCGCCTGACCGCCGTCCCTGCCGGCGTGATTGCCCGCCGGCAGCAGCGTAAGTTCAACTTCATTCGAGACCGACGTCGCTGTAGCCGTCTCGGCAACCACCGTGCCCAGAGCACCGCCGCGCATCACCGCCTTGCGCTCGGCATCGGAATATTTCAGGTCGCCGCCGCGCACCCGGATGACGGAAGGCGTGGCCGGCTTCCCTGACGAACCCTTGCCTGAATCCCCGCCCGCCTCGCCGCCCGCATTGTTGTCCGGTTTAACCCCTTGTTGCCTGCGCGCGGCCGCGCCCGGCTCCGGCCCACCTGCGCTCAACAACACCGCCCTCACCGGTTCCGCCGCATCCGCGCTCCGGGCCACCAGCGTCTGCTTCTGCCTATCCAGCACAATCACCGGCCCGGAAACCGAGTTTGCCTGCTGCCACAGCCGCGCATGCCCCCGAAACGTAGCCTCGCCGGTCGCCTGATGCAGTTGCGCCTCGGCCGCGATCACGTGCGCTGGACCTGGCCCGCCCAAAGCCACGCTGCCCTGACCCGCGCCGCCCTGGCCGCCCGCGCCGTTTGCCGGCTTGCCCTGCGCCCCTGCCTCTGCCATACCCGTATCCAGCCAGGTCGCCTTCACGTTCCCGTGCGCAAACGCATCCCCCGACTCACGGGATACATCGATCTTCTCCGCCGTCATCTGCAGAACGCCGTCTTCCACGCGCGGATTCAGCGTCAGGTCCAGCCACTCCCCCGTACCTTCATAGTCGGCTCGCCCTGCCCAGGCCCGCAGCGGCGCCTCCGCCTGCTCGCCGGGCTTGGCCGCCGGTTCCTGCGTCAGCACCACGTGGCCATCGAGCACCGCCGACTGAACCTGCCCTGCGCCGCCAGGCTCATCCTTGCTGCTCGCCTGCCCGCTGGGGACAAAATGCGCCTCCAGCCGGTCCCCGGTCGAGGTCTGCCGCGTGCCCGCGGCATTGGTCTCTTCCACGCTGGCATGCCCCACCCCGCTTATCGCGGTCAACACCGAATCCGGCCCAAACTCGCCCGTCACGTCATCGGCCGCCAGCCGCGAGGGCTTTGGCGCTGCCTTGCCGCGCTGGCTCTCGCCCGTCACCACCACCCCTTGCACCCCCCGCACCGCGGCCGGCTCCGTCTGCCCATGCCCGTTGTCGCGGAAATCCACATCGGCCACCGGCGACCTCCACGTCCGGCTCAACCGCAGCGGCCCGTTTGCTGCCTCGCTCAGCTCCTCGCTGTGCATCTCCACGCCCCGCTCCATGTGCATGTGGCGCAACTCGCCCTGCGGCGTGAAATCCAGCTCCGCAGTCGGTGCTGACCCGTGCATCTGCCGCTGCCCCTCCCCATTCACGGCCTCGCGCGTCGAGTCCATTCGTACCCCGCCCTCCAGATGCCCATGCTGCGGCTGGTTGTGCTCATTGAAGTCCATGGACCCTGTGGGCGCCGCAATGTGGCCGCCCGTCGCGGTCACCAGGGTAAATCCGTTCATCGCATCGAGCCGCACCGCCGATCCATCCTCGCGAAACAGGACCTTCGCATCGCCCGCTGTCGCTTCCCCGCCCCGGTAATCGGCCGTGGCCGCATGAAGGTTGCAAATCTTGTCGTCGCGCACGAACTCCGCATGAAGGGCGTGAATCTTGACCGTCTCCCCGCCGCGCTCGGTCTTCAACTCCACCGCCCGATCCAGCACCAGAAGGCCCTGCTGCGAGTCGTAGGAGGCGCCCATGGAGCTGCCGCTGCCCTGGACCATGGAAAAATCCACATGCTGGCTGGTCGTCGACACTCCGCTGTCCTCGTCGAAGGTCAGCCCGCTGGTCTTCACGTGAATCTCGCCGCGCGCGGCCGTCTCGACTGCCGTGGCCAGCGTGCTGCCCTTCGCCTTGTCGCCCACCACCTGCCCCGGCGTCGCCCTGGGTGTCCGCCGCGGCGGACCGGGCGCCACTCCGGGCCGCATCAGCGTAATCTCCACCGGCCCGGCGGCCGTCGCCGTTTTGTTGTTCTGGTCGTACTCGAACTCGTTGCCCTCGATGCGGTCCACGCGGCTGCCGTCTTCGTCATACAGCTCGATCTTCACGTCGTGCAGCACCGCCGTGCCTTGTTTGTACTGCACCACCTTCGACGCGTGAATCCTGTACCGCGAGTGCGCGCCAAAGGCATGGTCGAAGGTGTAGCCGCTGGCATCCGCCGTGATGTCGTGGCCCAGCCGCTTGGGCAGTTCCTTCAGATTGAGCGGATTCTTCCATTTGCCCACGGCCAGAAACACTACCAGCGCACCCACCAGCAGAACTCCTGCCGCCAGCACCAGCGTCCGCAATCGCTCAATGGTGAATCGCACGCTCAGTTGAACACTCCTAAGCGTTTCGCCAGCCGCTGGGCAAGGCTCTCGCCCAGCTCGCTCCACAGCAGCCGCGCCGTGGCCCCCGAACCCTTCTCGACCGCCTCGGTCAGCTCCACCAGTTGGCGCACATTTTCTTCCACGTGCCGGGCCGCCACCGAGTCTAGTTCCACGCCTTCTTCGAGAAACGGCGCGTCCGAACCGAAGTCCACGCGGATATGCCCATCCTGCTCGTAAGCCGCCTCGTCGAACAGCGGCCCGTAGCCCGTCACCCGCACCAGCCGCAGCTCCCGCACCCAGCGCGGATCGAGCTCTCCCGTGGTCTCCAGTTCCCACAAGCTCCAGCCGATCTGGAACTCGTAGGCGTAATCGTCGTGCAGCAGCTCCAGCGCCTGTTCGACCGCCAGCCGCGGCTCCCCGCCCCCCCCCGCCCCGCCCCCGCTGCGCCCATACACCTGCTGAAACACCGGCGGCTCGCTCCAGCTCACCGGCCACACCGTAGCCGCGTAGACCCGCGCCTCGCCGCCGTGCGCGGCAAAGGCGCCCAGGACCGTTGTCAGCTTGTCGGGGAGCGCCGCCAGGCGCAGATTCGGGTACCACAAACTCAGATAAAGCGTGTCGGACATCTCTATTGATTGTAGACGTGAAGATGGAGCCGACGATGCGGGGAAGAAAGCTCCGATTTCAAAAGAACCTTGCCTCAGGCGCAAGCTCCTGCGAGCCGGCACTCCGGGTGATGGGAAACCACAAATGCAGAGTCGTTCCTGTTCGTTCCCCACTGAGGCCCCGTGCCCCAT
>JBEKZJ010000214.1:0-7783 GCA_049509995.1 Occallatibacter sp.
GGCTGTCGAGATCTGGGAGCAGATGGAGGGGCGGGTCGACGGCTTTGTGGCCGGGGTGGGCACGGGCGGGACGTTCTCCGGCGTGGCGCGGTTCCTGAAAGAACGGAACCCGGCGGTGGTGAATGTGGCCGTGGAAACGGAGGGTTCGGTTTTGCAGGGCGGCGCGCCGGGCAAGCACAAGGTTGAGGGGATCGGCGTGAGCTTTGTTCCGGAGACGTTTCACCGCGATGTGTGCGACCGGATTGTGGCGGTGAGCGACGAGGACGCGTTTGGGATGGTGAAGCGGCTGGCCGCCGAAGAGGGGCTGGTGGGTGGATCGAGCTCGGGTGCGGCGGTGTTTGCGGCGGTGGAACTGGCGCGGGAGCTGGGCGAAGGGAAACGAATTGTGGTGATTGTGCCGGACTCGGCGGAGCGGTATTTGTCGAAGAGGATTTTTGAGGGTGGGGTTTAGGCGCGTGCGGCTTTCATGGCGATTCGGCTTGCTGATCGTTTTACTCGCGATCGCATTGGCAGCGAACGCTGAGTATCAAATTGTCGAAATTGAGCGGCCTTTCCGTGCCCACCATCTGGCGGGAGTTGTTGTTGACCCTTCCGGCGCAACCGTTGCGGGAGCGATGGTAGACGATTGCGATCCTACATTCAGCAGAGTGCTGGGCTCCGCAACCTCCGATGCGGATGGTAACTTCGCATTTCCGCTGGCGAAGATCGGTTCCACGCACTACTTATCTTTCCATGCGCGTGGATTCAACCCTTTGCGCATCACGGTGAAGGTGCGCTATTTCGCGCGTGAAAAGCTAATCGTGAAGCTTCCGATTGGGGGTTGACCTGACGCTTTCGCGGCGTCACAGCCGCCCTTCCTCAATGAGTTCCTTGATGGTGATGCCGTTCAATGGCTGGGCGCGGTTTTTGGCGAAATCGCGGATCCATTCGATGGCTTCGCGATGCTTTCTCCAGCGTTCGGCCTCGGCTTCATCGTCCCGCGCCCGGATTCCCTGCTCGATGATCTCGTCAACGGACTGAAAGCGGCCGCTGGCGATCTCCTGCTCCACGAGGCGCTCCGATTCGGGGCTCAGTTGGATGGGCATGGTTTGTGCCTCCGTGTCTCCTAGTATGGCGCAAATCGAGGGGCGGGGCCATCCCTTGCCTCGGAGCGAGGCGAAGGCCGTGCAATGTGGCGAAGCGCGCGTACCGGCCGCTCCAGGCCGATCTCGCGTTCTCCGGGGTGGGGAGAAGCAGCGCAGCGCAGGCCGGTAATCGCTTACAATTTGGGACGCGGTGAAAACGGCATTTGGCGGGGGCTGCTACGGTTTCCGGCGCCTGGCCTGGCGGCGTTTCGCCGCGGAATGGAGGTTGCAGCGTATGCAACGGGAGCGGAGTGGGAAACGCGGGCCGCGGGTGTGGATGGCAAGCGCGGCGAGGTTGGTTTTCTTTGTGGCGTTGCTGGCGGGTCCTGGATGCAGCCAGGGATTCGGGCAGGGCCTGGCGGGGCGTTGGATGGCCATGGGCAGAACGCTGGACAACGGCGAGCAGGAGAAGTCGATTCTGGAGTTGAAGCAGAGCGGCAATGAACTGACGGGGACCCTGAAGACGCTGGGCTTCCAGGTGGATGTGAAGGGGACGGCGAGCGGGAGCCACTTCGAGCTTTTCGTCGCGGAGTGGGACCCGAAGAGGCCGGTTCTGGTGGGCGACCTGATGGATGGCGAGTTGCATGCCGTGCAGGGCCGCCGCGCGTGGGTGGCGAAGCCTGCCGGCCCGACGGACGATATTCCCACGGTGAGCTATATCGAGCCTCCGCCGCTCAACAACGTGCCGTCGAACGGTCTGGCCAAGACTCCGCCGATGGGGTGGAACAGTTGGAACCTGTTTCAGGGCCGGATCGACGACCAGACGGTGCGCACCATGGCCGACGCCATGGTATCGAGCGGGATGCGCGATGCGGGTTATATCTACGTGAACATCGACGATACGTGGGAAGGCGTGCGCGATGCGCAGGGGAATCTGGGAACAAACCACAAATTCCCCGACATGAAGGCGCTGGCGGACTATGTGCATTCCAAGGGACTGAAGCTGGGAATCTATTCGGGACCGGGGCCGCGGACGTGCGCCGGTTATCCGGCCAGTTATGGGCACGAGGAGCAGGATGCAAAGACGTTCGCGGCCTGGGGCATCGACTATCTGAAGTACGACTGGTGCAGCGCGGGGAGAGTTTACAAGAACGACGCGTTGCAGCCCGTGTATCAGAAGATGGGCGCCGCGCTGGAGGCGACGGGCCGCCCGATCGTCTACAGCCTGTGCGAATACGGCTTGGGCGGCGTGGAGAAGTGGGGTCCGGCGGTGGGCGGCAATCTGTGGCGCACCACGGGCGACATCCGCGACTCGTGGGAAAGCATGATCGGCAATGTGGAGAAGCAGGTTCCGACGGCGCCCTATGCGGGGCCCGGCCACTGGAACGATCCGGACATGCTGGAGATCGGCAATGGGCACATGACGGACGATGAATACCGCACCCACATGAGCCTGTGGGTGCTGGTGGCTTCGCCGCTGCTGGCCGGCAACGACGTGCGCAGCATGACGGATGCGACCAAGGCGATCCTGTTGAACAAGGAAGTGATTGCCATCGATCAGGACCCGCTGGGCAAGCAGGCGTCGCCAGTGAAGAACGGCGATCTGGAGACGTGGATCAAGCCTCTGGCCGACGGCAGCGTGGCCGTGGGCGTGGTGAATCTCGGCTCGGCCGCGGCGCAGGCCACGGTGAAGGCCGGCGATCTGGGACTGGGCGAAACGGTCAAGAAGGCGCGGGACTTGTGGGCGCACCAGGACGTGAAGTTCACCGGCGGCGCGTATGCGGCAACGGTGCCGTCGCACGGCGTGCTGCTGCTGAGGGTTAGCGCGAAGTAGAGACGAGCTGCGCGGCGGGAAAGAAGAGTCAGGCGGTGCGGGAGAAGACGCGGGCTTCGAGACGCGAAAGCCGGCTTTCGTGATCCTTGCGGACTTCGTCTTCAATACGGTCGAAGCGCGTTTCCAAACGGCCCAGTCGCTCGTTGAGGCTGGTGAATCCAGTTCTCATCTCTGAACGCAGGTCGTCAATGCGCTGACCCAGGGCGTTGATGGCGCGGTTGTTTGCCACCGTCGATCCGAGCCACACGAGGAGGATCGAGAAGATGGAAAGGCCGATCGCGATATAAAACTGCGCGCTGGTCATCATCGCTCCTCAATCGTAACCCAGCTTGAGTTGCGGGACCAATGGTTTTCGGCTTACCTACCCGCCGCGATAAGCTAGATGCCAGGAGCCGAAGCCTCAACGCCAACTATGCCTGACTACAAATACTCGACCCTTGCCGTTCATGCGGGGCAATATCCCGACCCTTTGACGGGCGCGGTGAATGTGCCCGTTTACCTTTCATCGACCTTTGAGCTGACCGGGATTGGAACCGACAGGGGGTGGGACTACTCGCGCGCCGGGAACCCCACGCGGGATCGCCTCGAAGAGGCGCTGGCGGCGCTCGAAGGCGGGTCGAGCGGTCACGCGTTTGCGAGCGGGATGGCGGCCATCTATGCGCTGGTGGCCACGCTGCGCGCGGGCGATCACGTGATCTGCTCGCACAATGTGTATGGCGGGACGCAGCGGCTGTTCAATCTGATCGTACGCCACTACGGGATCGAGATCGAGTATGTGGATACGGGGAACCTGGAGGCTGTGGAAACCGCGATCCGGCCCAATACGAAACTCATGCACATCGAGACGCCGACCAATCCACTGATGTCGCTGACCGACATTGCGGCGGTGAGCGCGATCGCGCACGCGCGCGGCGTGGAAGTGAGCGTGGACAATACGTTCCTGTCGCCGGCGCTGCAGAGCCCGCTCGCGTTGGGCGCGGACATCGTGATGCACTCGACGACGAAGTTTTTGAATGGGCACTCGGACGGGTTGGGCGGGGCGCTGATCGGCACAAAGCCGGAGCACAAGGAGCGGCTCAACCTGGTGCAGAGGGCGGCGGGAGGGATTCTGTCGCCGTTCGAGTGCTTCCTGGTGCTGCGCGGGATCAAGACGCTGCCGCTCAGGATGAAGCAGCACGAGGAGAATGGGCGCGCCGTGGCGGAGTTCCTGTCGACGCAGCCGAAGTTGAGCCGGCTGGCCTATCCGGGATTGAAGAGCCATCCGCAGCATGAGCTGGCGGTGAAGCAGCAGAAGGGTTTCGGGTCGATGCTGAGCTTCGACCTGGGATCGAGAGAGGCGGCGGGGCGGTTCCTGGGGGCAATCAAGATATTCCTGAGCGCGGAGTCGCTGGGAGGGGTGGAGTCGCTGGCTTCGCACTCGGCGACCACGACACACGCGGCGCTGAGCGAAGAGGACAGGGAGCGGCTGGGGATTACGCAGGGGCTGGTGCGGCTGTCGGTGGGGATTGAGGACAAGGACGACCTGATCGTGGACCTGGAGCAGGCGCTCAAGGCGGTGTAAGGGGCATCATGCTTGAATCTGCGCTCTTGCTGGGGATCGATACGTGCGGGCCGACGGGGTCGGTGGCGCTGGGACGGCTGGCTGAGGGCGTGGTGGAGATTCTCGGCCAGATCGAGCTCGAGGGGCGGAGCTACTCGGCTACGCTGGTGACGGCGGTGGGCGAATTGCTGGCGCGCGCCGGGGCGCAACTGAGGGAGATTGGCGCGATGGTGGCGGTGAACGGGCCGGGGAGCTTTACGGGCGTGCGCGTGGGACTGAGCGCGGTGAAGGGACTGGGCGAAGACACGCAGATTCCGGTGGCGGCGCTTTCGCGGCTTGAGGTTCTGGCATGGAAGGCGGGCGTGGAGTCGTCGGCCCTGGATGCGCATCGGGGCGAGTTGTTCCTGCGGGTGGGAGGGCCGGGTCTGGAGGCCAGGGAACTGCTGGCTGGAGCTCAGGAGCTTGGGGCGATCGATCCCGTGCCCCGGCGGGTTGCCGTTTGCGACGATGCGGCTCAGGCGCTGCTGAAGGCGGCGTGGCCGGATGGGGAGCTGGTGCGGACCCTGGCGCCGACGGCCGCGGATGCGCTGCGGCTTTGCGCGGGGCGGGTCGAGGCGGAGGAGTTTGTGGACCTGGCGCTGCTGGATGGGAATTACCTGCGGCGGTCGGATGCGGAGATTTTTGGTACGGAGATTTTTGGCGCGCCCCCGGGGCCGCAACGGGCATGAGTTCCCGTGCGGCGGAGGTGCGGATTCGGCGCATGAGCGCGGCGGACCTGAAGCGCGTGATGGAGATTGCGGAGAGTCTGCGGGATGCGCCCCGGTGGCCGGTTTCAGCTTATCGGGCAGCGCTGAACCCCCTGAACACACCGCGGAGGTTTGCGCTGGTGGCCGAGGAGCCGGAGACGGGCGCAGTGGCGGGTTTCGCGGTGGCGAGTTTGCTGGCGCCACAGGCGGAGCTGGAGTCGATTGCGGTGGCTGCGGAGGGGCAGGGGCGCGGGGTGGGCGGACGGCTGCTGGCAGCGATGGTCGAGGAACTGCGGACGGAACGGGTGGCCGAGGTGATTTTGGAAGTGCGCGCCTCGAACCGGGCGGCGCTGGGTTTCTACCAGGTGCGGGGATTCGAGGAAACCGGGCGACGGCCGCGCTACTACGCTGATCCTCAAGAAGATGCGGTTCTGATGGGGCTGCGGGTGGGGGCATCGCCGGTTCCAGAAACCGGGACGTGATTGGGGTCACGCCTGGCGGTCTTCAATCCTGAAATTCACAGGTTCAGGTTACTTTCGCTGAATTTCTCCCTTGCCGGTTGCACAGCGGCGGCGATATATGTAAATGTTCAGTATATGTAAATGTTCAGTTAAACGACGGAGGTGCTTGATGGACGAAGTACAGGATCCCACGCTGAGCGAAGAGATCAATCGTCTGCATGCCGAACATCATCGCTACGCTCAGCGGCTGGAAGAATTGCTTCAAAAACCTTATCTTTCTTCGGATGAACAACTCGAAGAAGTGCGCCTGAAGAAGCTGAAGCTGCACGCCAAGGACCTGATCTTTGCCTTGGAGCGCCGGTTGCCGGCGGTCGCCTGAGGCTATAGATCGGCCTGGATGGTGCGGGCCAATTGCTTGAGCGCCGGCCATGCGTGGCCTCAATACGGGGAGTGTGCGCCTGGGCGAGTGGCCGAATGAGCCGGCAGGCCAGTGGAATAGCCGTATAATCGTTGGGGACGATGGTTCGTGACGGTTACATCTACGGTTTCAGCTTGCTGGCGGTGGCGATTGTGCTGGCGTGGCTTACAGGCAATTGGGCGTGGGGTATTGCGCCGGTGCTCCTGGCGGCATTCTTTCTGTGGTTTTTCCGCGATCCCCGGCGGACAGTGCCTTCAGGCGCGGGCTTGATTGTGTCGCCCGGTGACGGCCTGGTGACCGAGACGGTCACGATCGCCACCCCCGACGGGCCCAGGCAGCGGATCAGCATCTTCCTCAGCGTATTCGACGTACATGTGAACCGCTCGCCGATCGGCGGGGTGGTGAGCCGTGTGCGCTACCGAAAGGGCGAGTATTTGAACGCCATGAATCCGGCCTCGGCGGACCGCAACGAGCAGAACGAAGTGACGGTGCGCGGCGAGGGGATCGAGGTTACTTTCAAGCAGATTGCCGGGCTGCTGGCGCGGCGGATCGTGTTCAACCTGCGTGAGGGCGACAGGGTGGAACGCGGGCAGCGGGTGGGCCTGATCAAGTTCGGTTCCAGGGTGGATACGGTGGTTCCGGCCGAGGCGGCGCTGCGGGTGAAGGTGGGCGAGCGGGTGAAGGGCGGATGGAGCGTGCTGGCGGAGATGCCCAAGCCCAAGGAGGCGCTGGTTGTGCCCATAGCCAGGATGGAAATGAACGCCAGTGTGCTGGTAGGCGTGTCCGGCGGAGAAGGTCAATGAACGGGCGCGACGCGGCACTGGCCAGGGCCAACGCCAAGGCGCGGCTGCGGCGTGGTATGTACCTGCTGCCTTCGTTGTTTACCGTGGGCAACATCGCCGCGGGTTATTTTTCCATCAGCGAGACGATCAAGGCGATCAGCGACATCGGCAACGCGCACACTCATCTGGACTGGGCGGCCATCGCCATCATCTTCGCCATTCCCTTTGACGCGCTGGATGGGCGGATTGCCCGCATGACCAATACCACCAGCGAGTTCGGCAAAGAACTGGATTCGCTGGCCGACGCCATTACGTTCGGGATGGCGCCCAGCCTGCTGGCGCTGATCTGGGGATTCCACTTTCTGCCGGATTCGGTCAACCCGCAGTTGCTGGAGCATCTGCGCCAGGCCGGGGCGTTCATCTGTTTCCTATTTCTGATAGGCGGGGTTTCGCGGCTGGCGCGGTTCAACATCTCGCACGATGCGCAGCCGCGGAATCCGGGTCGGCCGGGGCGCAAGTATTTCGTGGGGATGCCGATTCCGGCGGCGGCGGGGCTGCTGGCCGCCACGGTGCACCTGTGCTACGGCTATCCGGTGCTGGCGTGGTGGATTGCGATTCCCTGGCTGGTTCTGGTGGGGCTGAGCGGGTTCCTGATGGTGAGCACCTGGCGGTTCTGGTCGGCCAAGGAGATCAACTTCTCGCGCAGCCACCCTTTCCAGCTTCTTTTGGTGTTGGCGATCGTGTTTTATATCATTTTCCGGTTTTCCCAGGGGGTGCTTTTCTCGCTGGCGCTGCTCTACATGTTCTCGGGAATCTGGGCGCGGGCGGCGTACGGTTGGACGCGGCGGCGGCGGCGAAGGCCGACGAGGGTTGCGGTCGAGGACGCAGCCCCGGTTGAGCCGGATTCGCTCAGCCGCTCGTAATTTTTCCAACAGAAG
>JBEKZJ010000215.1:0-7775 GCA_049509995.1 Occallatibacter sp.
CGGAAGACGATGCCACCTGCCGTTTCCTCAACAGTTTCCAGGACCAGTTCGTTCGACGATGGTAGAGAATTCCTAACAAGATCAACACGTTGGGTCATGTCGCCAACGTACCAAACCTGTCAGGACCCCCTGCCACCTGCACCGAAAGTGCGGAAGATCCGATTTATCACTCGTTGAGATTCGTGGCTGGGAAGGCAGACTTCGCGGAGAAGAAGCCCGCTGCAAGGTCGCCTCGGTTCATGCTGCCTCAATTGCCTGGAGAGCACGCGCAGCTCATCGTCGCATTCGATTATGGGATGCAGGCTGTATCGCGCTCTGTCCTTTTAGGAGTTAGTCCTACTCTGCCCCGCATACTCCTGACCGGGCGAACTACGCCAATCTTATCCGAAGAATTTGAACCGGCTCCAGAACTCCGGCCAGCGCAACCGTGGCGGGCCGCAGACGAAGATGTCCGGGCTCCATCCCATCTCGTCGGTCCTCACGCCGTAGCGGTCCCACAGGTGTCCTGCCAGTCGGCATCCCGCGAAGTTCCGGTCGGCGGCTTCCCGAGTCTCTCCGACTACGATGAGCGTTTGCGGCGGCGGATTGCCATAGCCGCGCTGCCAGTTTGAATTGATCCCGCTGATCGCGCGCGGCAGTCCGTATTGCGCGCCATACAGATTGACGGCCCCTGCTTCCCCAGTGTCGTCCGCGAGGATTCCCAAGTGCGCACGTTCTTCCGGGGTGAGCGAATCGCGGATTCTCGCCACCTCCTGCACCATTTCCTGCCACCCGAATTCGGCGCGGAGTTCTGGTTGCCCTACTACTAAGGATATGTCGAACCAGCGCGAGTTCACTGGCGCGATGGGCAGGTTGAATGCGGTGATGAAAACCGCCAGGCAGGCAACCAGCGTCCAAGTGATGGACCAAATCGTTACTGCGGCCCAGCGCCGCAAGGTTGCCAGCCAGCCCTCAAACCAAACGGCGCCGCCGGCATAGATCATCGGATAAGCCGGGTATAGGTAGTAACCCTTGGCCTTGGCAATCGCGAAGGTCAGCAGCGGGATGACATACATCCACCCAACCATGCGGAAGCGCCCGGCCTGACGGGAGAAAAAATAGAAATAGAGCCCTGCAAGGACTAGAGGAACAGGAAGGAACATAGCCCGCAACTGGTCGGGCAGAAAGCTGTTGGTATTGCCACGGCGCACGTCGCGCGCATGAATGAACCGCAACAAATCCAGGGACACGAACTGGTGTTGCACCTGCCAGAGCAGATTCGGCAGGAATATGAGCAGCGCAACAGCCATCCCGATCCACAACCACTTGCTTTTCAGATACCGGCGGGCATCGGTGAAGAGCAGGCCTACTACTATGCCGGCGGCAAAGAAGCATATGGCGTATTTCGAGAGCATGCCGAAGCCGATGCTGGCGCCAACCGCCACCCACCAGCGCGGATTCTCCGTCTTCAGCAGCCGCACGATGAAATAAGCCGTGAGCACCCAAGCGAAGAAGTCGAATGATACGTACTGCATGAGCGCGCCGCCGCCGATGGCGTACGGCAGGCAGATCGCTCCTGCCAGAAATTGCGCGTTACGCTTGCCGCCAAGGTCGCGCGCCATCAGTCCGGCCAGTACGACCGTGGCTGCGTGGGCCACAGAGGCGAAGAACCGAAATCCGGCTAGCGAAGTGCCAAACAGGATCAGCGATATCCGCCCGAAGAAAGGAGTTACCGGTGGATATGCCGGATAGCCCCACGCCAGGTGGCGCGCGTCGTCGAGCGTCGCAAGTTCATCGCGATGGAAGCCGTAACGGTTGCCTACGATTGCGTGGAGAATCACGGTGCCCAGCGCCATGTAGATCAGCACCGCGGTGTTGCTCGTCCAGATCGACGAACTCGAATCCGAGCCGGGTTTCCCGGTCCGGTCGCTAACCGGCGCTTGCACTTGACCGATTCCCATTGCGTACGCGGCCGAGAAAAACAGACCGCCGTCGAATTCCAGCTTATCATTTCGCGAATTGACAGACCTGGACTTGTGCCGAAATTGGAGGAAGCTAGCTTGTTTTTGTTACTTATTTCGTTCGAAACCGATATGCCGGCAAGTGTCCCGTAATCGGCAACTCAGCGTATCAATTGGTGTGAACAGGCCGAGTCACGTTTCGAGAGGGGCTTCCGTGGAAACGCGCCCAGCGATTTATCGCGAATCGAGAATCCCTCCCGTCGACATCGGCGTATTTCAGGACCGATCCGGACGCATTTCCATAAAGCACGCTGAATGAGTGCATTGGATCTGTTGGCTACCGTTGACATCTAATCCATCGCGCATCCCTCAGCGAAAAACCGCTTTCTTGGAATCGATTGCTCCTGGATGCGGGTTCGGCCCTCTTGCGCCTCTTCTGGAAGCTGCGTCTCTCTGAAGTTCTCAGCCGCCGGCCAGTGTCGGTTTTCGCAGTACAATGCGGACGAGGTCGATGTCATGGATTCCACTCCTGGAGAGGTCACGCGGCTGCTCAAGGCGATGAATTCGGGCGATGCCGCGGCCGGCGAGCAGCTGCTGCCTCTTGTGTACAACGAACTGCACCGCATCGCCGAGGCGTATATGCACCGCGAGCGGCCGGATCATACGCTGCAGGCGACGGCGCTGATCCATGAGGCCTACCTCCGCCTGGTGGGCGAAGAGATTGATTGGAAGGATCGCGGTCACTTCATCGGCCTGGCCGCGCATGTGATGCGCCGCGTGTTGGTGGATTACGCGCGCCAGCACAACGCCGAGCGGCGCGCGGGCGGCCTGCAGCGGGTGGATATGGACTTGAACTTTGCCATCTCGCCGGAGCGTCTGGACGAAGTGCTGCTGCTGGATAGGGCGCTGGCGCGGCTCAAGGAAAAGAGCCCGCGACAGGCGCAGGTGGTGAAATTGCGCTACTTCGGCGGGCTGGGGGTGGAGCAGATCGCGGCAATGCTGGGAGTTGCGCCGCGATCAGTCAAGCGGGACTGGTCCCTGGCGCGCATGTTTCTCTATCGGGAGCTTCGCCCCGGTGGGCCGCCTCCGGCCGGGGATGCCGGGGAAGATTCGGGCGAGTGCGAAAAATAATTATGCCGGGTGTTGCCCCTTTTTTCCGGCCATGACGCACTCCTAAGTGAATGCGGTGATCAACATCGCTTCCCAGGAGGAAACGTCATGAAATCGAGTCTATGCACTTTCGCTCTCGCTACCCTTGTTGCCATCGCGTCGCTGACACAGGCGCACGCCCAAACCCTTGCTTCCCGCGTCAACGTGCCCTTCGCGTTCGATTGCGGATCACAGCACTTCGCCGCCGGGATCTACACGATCAGCATTTCCGATAGCGGCTCTGTTCTGACCGTGACCGACTATAAGCACTCTGACATGGCTGTTATTCAGTCGAGATCCGATGAGTATTCGCCGAGTATGGCATCCTATGTCGCTTTCAGGAAGTACGGAAACAGCTATTTCCTGTCTGCATACCACGCCAAGGGCGGAGTGACCGTCGCATTGGGCGAGTCAGCAAAGGAGCGCAGTCTGATCCGTGAACTCGCCTCGAATCCCACCGATTCCGGAATTGTCCGGCTGGCCATGCTGAACGGCGCCGCTTCGGGCCGTTAATGTTGAACCGGCGTTCACCACAATCCGATGGCTAGCGGGAGCCACCTTATCGGGTGCGCTCCCGCTTTTGCGTTGATCGCGGAATCGCCGCCCCAGACAATCGCTAAGGGAACCTCACGTCGAGTGCGTAGATTTCTTCGCTGCTGATGTCGCGCAGGGCGTAGATGGAGCCGTCGGGGCCGACGCCGGTCCAGATGCCGACGTCCCAGACCAGAGTGTTGCCGCTCCCCATGTCCACGATGGTCTCGATTCTTCTATCCGCCAGGCAAACCCGTTGTTCCGGAGCCTTCTTCGGCACTTGCTCATGGAAATAGACGCACCTTCCATCCGCACTCCACTCGGGATACTGGGCCACCCCGGCTGCCTTTATCAGTTCCTGCCAGGCGTGGCGCCTGAAGTCGAAGAGCATCAAAGGCCAGTCGCGGTGCGTCAAGCGAGGATCCTGCGGAGGAATGGCGAGCAGGTAGCGTCCGTCGGGCGACCAGCGAGGCGAGTAGAGGCCTTTTGAGTCCGGCACCTCGGTGATCTGACGGCTGCGAAGATTGACGATGTGGAGAGAAGTCTTTCCGGTTGTGGCATCGGCCCATCTGGGTCCATAGGCGAGAGCGTCACCGGCGGGCGACCAGGTGGGCTCCCACGCGTCTGAATCTCCCGATGTCAGCGCTTCCGGCTGTCCGCCGTCGACGGGAAGCACGTCGATCTGGTAGTGCGACCCCGGATTGCGACCGCAGAAGGCAATCTCGGTGCCGTCCGGTGAGAAACGGGGAAGAGCGGCCTGGATGGGCGCGAAGGTGAGCTGACGAGCCTCCGTGCCGTCGCTGCGGGCGTACCAGAGCATGCCTTCCGGGTAGGAAACCCAGGCGATGTGCTGCCCGTCGCGGGTGAAAGTGAGAAATTGGCCCGAAACTCCTGGGAGAAAAGGCTGCATAGACTTCGTTTTCGGGTCGTAACGCTCGAGCTCGCCGCGCAGCATGGTGCCAATGAAAAAGACTCTTCTGCCGTCTTTGCTGGGCAGGGGTCGGGCCGCGGCGATCAGGCCCGGAGTGAGCTGAACGGGCGTATGGCTGACGCGATGCCACCAGTCGCCCGCCTCGCGTATCGCCCAGAGCGCGGTGACATTGTCTCGGGTAGCCTGAAAGACGTAATACTTGCCGTCGGCCGTCCAACTGCCGCAGCAGTCGCTGGGTTGCGTGGTGAAACCGGGCAGCAGGCGGCGAAGATGGGAGCCGTCCGCTCGCACTTCCCAAAGTGAGCTGGTGTTTTGGCTGTTGTCGGTCATGCTGAAGCGGAGAAAACGCCGATCCGGCGAGAGCCGCATCCAGAAGGGATTGCCAGCCACAGCGACCAGCTTCCGCGGATGATTGCCGTCCGCGTCGGCGGCAAAGATGGATCCGGAGGAGCTGTAGTAAAGGGTCGCGCCGTCAGGTGACCATGCGGCATCGAAGGCCAGCATGTTACCGACGCGGCGCGGCTGGCCGCCAGGAACCGGCAGGTTCCAAAGGCCGCGATTGTAAACGGAAATGGGCGGCCCCGCGACCAGCAGCTCGGGACGGTTGGGCGCGATATCGTGCAGGCCATCAAACCAGGAGGGCGCGGCCACCGGAGCGGACTCCCCTCCCTCGATGGCAACCTGGCCCAGCGCCAGCTGCTCATTCTGATCCTCCTGGAAGTAAACCCGCGTACCGTCGGTGAGGAGCCTGAAGGTGGTATTAAAGGGCGATGCGCTGAGTGTCCGATTGGTGTCGTGGGTCAGTTGCGCGGCTCCCGTCACCTGAGGCGGCGGGAGCGGGGGCCTCAGCATATACGCGCCGGCCAAGAACACCACCGCGGCGGACAGCCACACCCAAACGGGAGTTCTTCTCGCGGCTCTGGCCGCCAGCAGTGCAGCCGCGGCCCGAGCGCCCGAAGACAATTCCATCCGTCCCGTCTCCATGTCCCGCTTCAGCCGTTTCAGATCCGCCCACATTTCCGACGCGTGCTGATAGCGGAGGTCGCGATCCTTTTCCAGCGCTTTTTGAATAATCTCCCCCAGAAATGGCGGCAGATTTGGTCTGACCTCCGCCGGCGATACAGGCGCTCGATTCAGGACTGCGTCGAAGGCCAGTCCCTGGGTTTCGCCACGGAAAGGCAACACGCCGGTGACCATCTCATAGAGCACCACGCCAAATGAAAACAAATCGGCGCGCGCGTCCACCTCTTTGCCCCGCACCTGCTCCGGCGACATGTAAGAGACCGTCCCCATCGCCAACCCGGGATGGGTAAGGTGCCCGTCGCTGGACGGCGGTCTGCTGGTAGAGCCGCCGCTTGCGGAGTCGACCACCTTGGCCAGACCGAAATCGAGAACCTTCACATGTTCGCGAGCGGTGACAAAGATATTCGCCGGCTTGATGTCGCGATGGACGATGCCTGCAGCGTGAGCGGCGTCGAGAGCGTCGGCGATTTCGATGGCCAGCTTCAGCGCCAGTTCCAGTTCGAGAGGCTTGCCTCCCATCCGCTGGCGCAGGTTCCGGCCTTCCAGAAACTCCATGGCGATGAAGACATTCCCATCCTGCTCGCCAATCTCATGAATGGTGCAAATGTTGGGATGGTTCAGAGCAGCCAAAGCGCGCGCTTCCCGCTGAAAACGCGTGACCAGCTCTCGATCGTCGCCCATTTCCGAACGCACCACTTTGATCGCGACATCGCGCCGCAGATTCGCGTCCGTGGCCCGGTACACCTCGCCCATGCCGCCATGGCCCAGCGGCGCGACGATGGTATAGCGGCCCAGACGGGCGCCAGGCGCGAAGCTCGCTTGTCGAGGTTGTTTTTCAGGTAGTATGAGGAGCGCTTGCGAAAGGAAGCCCTGCAGGCGCTCGTTTTCCTTGAGAAGTTCCTCTACCGCACCTCGAAGCTCAGGCTGCCCGTCGCAGGCGCGATCAAGGAACCCCAGCCGTTCCTCCGGACGCAGGTCGAGCACCTCTCCGAAAAGTTGCTCCGCCGCGTCTTCCTGGTCTTTCATGAAGACGGCCTCGTATCGCCACAGTGGTTTTTGAAATCGGCCTTGAGCTGCCCTGTGGCTCACTCCAGGGAAGTGAGAGCGCCTGATTTTGAGTTTAGCTGAAAATGTTGTTCGCGGCAGCCCTGCGTCAGGAATTAGCTCCGCGATTGATTCGGATGGATACGCTCGCGTTTACTGCCGAGAGCATATTCCAATGCTCATCGGTTGGCGCATCTCCGCCAATGCGCCCATCGGCGCGGATAGGTCCCGATATGTGTGCGTCCAGCGAAGGCTGGCATGATCAGTGGGAGCAAGTCCCACCGGGGTAGAAGTCCAAGCCCTGTAGCTTGAATGGCAGGAAGGAAGGATGAGCAGCCGACAAGGCTGAGAATCTAGCAGGGTGAAAGTCCTTGTGCCGTCAATTACCTGTATTCGGACGGTTAGCATATCCGGTGCGTGCCGAGGTAACGAAGCACGTTCTGCCCGGAAGTAAAAGTCTCGGCTGCCCTGCGGCAGTACAGCAGCGGTAGGAACGATCTGGGAGACGAGCAAACTTGGAGGCCTGAACATAAAGAAATATCTGCAGCCCCGATATCCTGCCCCGCGGAAAGTCGTGTTCGCGAGAAACTGCGGAAGCCGACCCGTTTCCTTCTTGGGGGAAGGCCGATGCCACAGGGGAAGAAACAGGTAAAAGCACTTTGTGGAACCGCCGGGGTATGGGATCAAGCATCCAAGGAAAGATTCACAGAGATAACGTCGGGATCGCGTTGGGAAAAGCTCGGAAGAGGGGGAACTGATGACGAGTTAGCGAAACCTCTTGATCCAGCCTGGCGGGTGCAAATCCCGTCTGACCAAAGTCGAGCAGACAGGTCAGTAGCGCGTGTTGCCATTCACCGGGTGACTGGTGGGTGCGAAGCGTACACAGCGAGAAAGCAGGCCGTGAGGGCCAGCACCGAAATCTTATCTTGTTCCGACGCCGACGTTTTCGAAGAGGCGGAAGGCAGCATTCGGCAGCAACCGCTATGCGAGGTTGTGCTGGAGTCGGCGGTGTCTCTAGCCCAGGGCATGTTTCCAAAGAGGCTGGCCGGGAACCCAAGAGAGCTCCCCATCCTCTCTCACACCAGGAGGAACGCCTTCGGATTGGGTCGAGAGAAACTTGCAACCAAGGGTCGACCGAAGGAAGCACGGATAGATGG
>JBEKZJ010000216.1:0-7724 GCA_049509995.1 Occallatibacter sp.
AATCAACCTCTGACGAGCCCAGTGCGGGAAATCTGCACGCTGGGTTCTGTGGGAGCCGGAGGCGGGTGACTGCCTCCGGCCACCCGGTGGGCGGCCTGTGAAGGCCGTCCCTACCGCGACCGGAATGGCTGGAGTGCGTTCTTACCACGGCTCAAGGACCGCAAAGTGATCGGCGTGGTCGATGAAGACGCGGCGAAAGAGGTTCGTCGGCAGTAGTCCATTGAAGGCCGTTGTGCGGGAATCCTTTTGGGCGCCGGCGAGGGTGACGAAGGCTACCTTGGGGAGTTCCAATGAGCCGATCTCGACGTCCTCCGGCGGCAGGACGGAAAACGTCCGTTGCGATCCATCCATGCTGCGCCCTTGCAAGGATGCACCCCGGAACATGACCCGCCCCATGTATTGAGAGGTGTTGTAGAGGAAGGGGCCGTTCGTGCCGGAGTCAAGCTTCAGCAGAACGGGACGCGTCCCGTCCGGCAAGCGAGCCGCGACGATGAACGACCTGGGCGACTGCGCGCCGTCTGGTGTCGAGGCGGGAGTAACCAGCGGGATGTGCGATCCCTTCACAGATGCACGCATCGCGCCCGAGTCGTCGAGACAGAGCAGTTTGCGCGCATTGTCGATGAGCAGGTCGAAATGCCCGAGAAAGTCCCCGCCGAGGATACCGCGAACAGGAAGATCAGCGGAGCGTAGACGGCCGAGGTCATACACCATGACATGCTGGTTGGCGACGCCATGGGATCCGACCGCAATTTGGTCGAGTTGGACCGTCGAAGCGGATCCATGAAGCCCGGCGCCCACGATCTCAGCCGCACCCTTGGCGGCGAGATGGAGTTCCGCGGCCAGGGAAGCATCGATCATCGTGATATCCGTGCCGGTATCCAGGATGAAGTTGTAAGGGCCGGAGTGGTTGATGGAGACGGGCACGATTATCTGATAGCGGTTTACGAGCCGCAGGAGTAAACTTTCAACGTTCCCTGGGCAATGGGTTTCTGCGGAAAGTGTGGAAACGATGGTTGCTGCAAGAGCGAAGGAAACGAAACCCTTGAAAATCTTCATTGTGAGTGCTCCTCAGCCGGTCAGGCTGAGGTCACTCTGGGCGTGTGCTTCTACATGGTCTTGAGGGACTCCTGATCTGTTTCTGGATGGGGCTGATCAGTTTGTGAGCGGGGCTGATGAGCTCAGGATGGAGTTGTGATGGCAAATAAACCCTTTGTTTTCAGATTTGGCGATGTGGAGGTCCGGGAGCGGGAGTTTTCGTTCGTCAAGGCAGGCGAGGTGCTGGCGGTCGAGCCCAAGGCGTTCCGGGTCCTCTTATTTCTGCTGCGGAACCCGCAGAAGCTGATCACAAAAGAGGAACTGCTAAATGCGGTGTGGGGAGAAACCGCAGTCTCAGAGAATTCCCTCACTCGCAGCATTGCGCTGCTACGGCGGCTGCTCGGGGATGACACACACCAGCCGCGGTACATCGAAACCGCGGCAACTGTCGGATACAGGTTCGTATGCAAGGTCGAGGCTTCCGAGGACGCCTCGGGAATTCTGGAATCGTCCAGCCAGCCCCCTGCGAATGGAAACATTGCGGAGGTTGCAGCGAATCCGCAGACGGAGAGCGGAACGCTGAATGGCGGAGGCGATCCGAGCCTCCGGCAGAGCATGACAGACCCGAAGCTAAGCCTTCATGGTCCGAAAGATGAGTCTGCCTCCGGTGGGTCAACGATCACCGTTGCCCGAAGGTACTTTTTCAGATGGCTTGCTGCCGGTGCGACCATCATGCTTCTCGCCGGTCTGCTGATCGGTCTTGCTGTGTGAAAAATCCCTCAGCCTGCTCCATCTCTTCCGGCTGTAAGGGCGGTGATCAAGGTCGAGCCGGAGCTGTGGCTCGACGGGATGCGATGGACCGATTTGCAGCGTCCCACTCGAACGTCCGTGGTCCTGTCCAGGGATGGTCGCTTCATGGTCTACAGTGCAATTGCAGCGAACCCAGACGCCAAGGCAAAGCCTCAACTCTATCTGCGCAGGATTGATCAATCGGAGGCAAAGGCTATTGCCGGGACGGAGGGCGGCGTCATTCCATTTCTTTCGCCAGATGATCGATGGGTGGGGTTCTGGGCGGACGGCAAGCTGATGAAGGTTTCCGTCGATGGCGGAGTCCCCCTGATGTTATGCAATGTAGCATCGCTGTTCGGAGCTAGTTGGGGCTTGGATGACCGCATCATATTTGCAAACGCTGAGTCATCCGGACTCTCCAGGGTCTCGGCGGAGGGCGGAGCTCCAGAATCTCTGACCACACCGGACCAGGCGAAGCAGGAATACAGCCACCGTCTTCCCTATTGTCTACCGGACGGCAAGAGAGTGCTATTTACGATCATGGGAGAAGCCTTTGATCTGCATCCTCGCACCGCCTTGCTGGATCTAAAGACGCGGAGTTGGCACGTCCTGGTGGAAGATGCTGCCGATGCCCGATACGTTCCGACCGAGCATCTTGTCTTCCTCCGGGAAGGAACCCTGATGGCAGTGCCCTTCGACCTTCGGAGGGGCGAGGTCTTGGGTCGGCCGGCTCCCGTCATCGCCAACGTCATGCAAGCACTCAATATCGGGTGGTCTCCTAACAACACTGCCGCTGGCCAGTTCAGCATCTCGAATTCCGGCTGTCTGGTTTACGCAGAGGGTGGGATCAACCCGGACACGCAGACTTCACTCGTCTGGGTCGATCACCAGGGAAGAACCGAACCAATTGCGCCCTTAAAAGCCCCGTTCTTCGCTCCTCGGCTCTCTCCCGATGGACACGAGATCGCCTACACAACTGTTCAAAGCGAAAATCAGGCTTGGGTGTATGACCTCAGTCGCGGCACTGCCAGCCGCCTGACCAGTGAGGGTAAAGCCGTGTTTGTCACCTGGACCCCGGAAGGCAAACGGTTGGTCTTTGCCTGGGAAAAAGGGGCGTCGCAGAATCTCTACTGGCAAGCAGCCGATGGAAGCACAGCGATGGAGCGGCTGACAACGAGTGGCTACGATCAATGGCCAGGATCATGGTCTCCTGACGGAGCCACTTTGGCTTTCGTGCAGAGAATCCAAGACAAGGTATTTGACATATTCTTGCTGGACTTGCGGAGCCGACGCACCACGTCCTTTCTCCATTCCGGTGCTACTCTGTGGTACCCGGAGTTCTCGCCTGACGGGCGGTGGATGGCTTATGCGTCCGATGAGTCTGGACGAATGGAAGTCTATGTCCGCCCATTCCCGGGGCCGGGAGGCAAGTGGCTGATCTCCCGTGACGGAGGCAGTGAACCGCTTTGGGCGAGAAATGGGAAGCAACTGTTCTACAGATGGGGGGTGACCGGACAAGAGATATGGGCTGTCGATATTCGAATTGATGGAGGCCTTTCCGCCGGTAAACCGCGCCTCCTGTTCGAAGCGCCGATGCTGATAAGTGGTGGCGTAAGCCGCGCATGGGATCTGTCGCCGAATGGTCAGAGGTTTCTGATGGTGATCCGCGACGAAGTGAAGCCTGTGCCAGTGATCGAGATGGTCCTTGTAGTGAACTGGTTCCAGGAACTACAGCGCCTCGCCCCGACCGCGAAGAAGTAAATTCGCTCAATTGCAACCGATTGACAAGTCCCGCGGTTCCGATTGCGTTAGCGGCAATCCGGAAACTACAGCTAGAGGAGTAACGTACGGATCACCGAACACCGTCGAATTCCGAAGTGCGGGTGTTCTTCTTCTGGACACCTGCGAGTGTCACAAAGGTCACATTGGAGACTTCGACCGAGCCGATCCTACCCTACCCAACATCATCCCCCATGCCCGCTCACCCGCCCAAGGATATCCGCGGGGGGCGCGGAGACCGCATAGCCGGTGAACACAGCTCAATTGACCCATGCCCGCTGCGTTGTGTGCCGAACCAGTGAGAGGCCGGGGTACTGAGAGATGCCCGCACCTCCTGCGACGCGGCTGGGGGCATCCTGGACCCTTCCAGTGGTGCTGAGGAAGCACGCCGTTGCGCCGCTCCTTGGGCCTGTTGCCGGCGACAGCCAGCAAGCGCTGGTAAATCAGCTCACTCACTCTCTCCAGTTGCCCATCAGCAGCAACGGCGAGGGCGAGAACGGCAATCACCCCCGCTATTCCTAGAACTCGACCGCCGTCCACCATCGAAGCATCGGGCTCCAGCGGAGCATTGCGCGGTGTGCCAACGGTTCAGTCTGCGGGGGCCGGAACCCGCATGCCAAATACCCCTCCCCAAAAAATAAATATCAAGAAGTGTCCCCTACCCCCATCGAGCGATGTAGATAGGTGCAGGAAGGACATTCGAGAGCCACCGGCCAGGTTTCAACCCAGGCCGGCGAAGAGAAGAGGAATCGCATGGTCAACCGTACAAAGCCCGTATTCAGCGCAGTTCTAACAGAGGGACACACTCTCCTGCTTGCCCCCGTCAAGTTGCGAGAGGGCGCCCCGTTTATCGCGCCGCCAGGTCCGTCACCAGCGGCATCCACACAATCCACACATAAGAGGATGACCACGCAACTCCGTCTTCCGTGCGGGGATCAAGACCTCGAAGCCCTGATGGCAGTGATTGGCGACTGGCTCGTACCGCTGCTGGTCAAGGAGTTCCTGGCGGAGCACAGCGCAGGCGCGGTGCCGACAGAAGCGCACGGTAGTCAACGAACCACAGGACCCCGCAGAAGGAAGAAGTAACGAGATGCCCAACGATAACCGCAAACTTCAAGGTACTCCTCAAAAGCGCGTAGCTGTCTATGCTCGCTATTCCAGCGATCTGCAGCGCCCCAGTTCGATCGAGGATCAGATCAGGCAGTGCCGCGATGCCGCCGCACGGAAGGGTTGGGTTGTTGCGGACGAGTACATCCGCTCCGACGCTGCAGTCAGCGGCCGGTCGCTCGTTGGTCGAGATGGGCTAGAAGATCTGGTCAGACTTGCGGAGATGTCGCCGCGACCGTTCGACGGTATCCTGATCGACGACACTTCCAGGTTCGGGCGGAACCTCTCCGACACCTTGCCTCTCAGCGACATTCTCGATAACGCGGACATCTTTCTCTACTTCGCCAACTGCAGCCTGGACTCACGCGACTCGAATTTTCGGCTGCTCTTCATCGCCTACGGCCAGCAGGACGAACTGTACAGCCGGTCGCTTGGCGAGAAGGTCCACCGCGGGCAGCGGGGACGCGTGCTGAAAGGGTATGTCGCCAATGGCCGCGTTTATGGCTATACCAACGTCCCCATTGAGGACCCCAGCCGTAAGGGCTTGTACGGCAGGCCCTACGTTGAGGCTGTCAAACTGCAGATCAACCCGGAAGAGGCGGCCGTGGTGGTGTGGATCTTCGAGCTATATGTTGGCGGGCTCGGTTGCCGAGCGATCGCAAGGAAGCTCAACGAGGAGGGTGTGCGGTCCCCACTCAAAGGTCAGAGCGCGATCAGACGGCTCTGGAACACCTTCGCGGTTAGCAGTATCCTGACCAACGAGAAATACCGCGGTGTTCATATATGGAATCGGACCAAGACTGTGCGTAATCCACGGACTCATCGGAAGGAGCAGCGCCCTCGACCGCGTTCTGAATGGGAACGGGTGGATGTGCCAGAATGGCGGATCGTCTCGGAGGAGCAATGGAATGCAGCGGTCGAGGTGGGCCAGAGGCGGCAGGGACCAAGTTGGCGGAAGGTTGGCGGGCTCAACCGCTCCGAAGCAGCCCGGCAGTATATCTTCTCAGGCGTGATGAACTGCGCGGAATGCGGCGGGACCTTCAACGTCGTCGGCGGCAAGGGGCAAAGCGCACGCTACGGCTGCATCGGTCACCGCTATCGCGGCACCTGCACAAACAAGCTCACCATCCGCAGGGATGTGCTCGAAGCCCGGCTGTTGCAGGCACTTTCCCGCAACGTGCTAGAAGCGGGAGTCCGGGATCGCCTGTCCAGGGAGTTTCGTGAGCAGTTGGTGGCGGCCTGGAAGGATCGGGCAAGCAAGGCACAGCAGGTCGAGTCCAGCGTAATGAGCCTCAGGGGTAAGCAGGAGATGTTGCGCCAGCAGGCAGAAAACCTCCTGGACGCGATCGCCGCCACCAAAGGCTCATCCCTGGTGTATGACCGGCTGAGTTCAATCGAGGCTCAAATGCGCAGCATCGACGAGTTGCTGGCCACCCAGGTGGAGGTTCGGGCCGCACTCCCGTCGGAGGATGACCTTCGGAAGTTCCTGGAGCGGAAACTGGCGAACGTGGAAGCCCTCTTTGCCGGTGACCCTGAGCTGGCAAAGCAGCCCATTCTGACTCACGTTGGAAAGCTCGTCATGGGTCCTATGTATCCGGCCCAGGGCCCCACGTATGAGGTGAGCGGGGATGTGCGCCTGTTCGCTGCCCGTGACCATGGCAACGCTGCGCCTGGACTGCCGCGGATGGCAGGACCGGTGCTGATCACGGGTACAATACGTAATTCTGCGGCGGCATAGAGGGGCGCAGCGGCTAACAGAACGCAGACGGACAGGTTTGCGTCCCTTCCTCGTCGGCCGGCGGCCGTAGACGCCAGATGCGGATCAATTCACCTGGCCATGTCCCCTGGGGCATGGCCGGTTGCATTGCTGTGTCCCTTTCGCGCCCATCAATCTCAGGGTGGGTGCGACTGTCGCCGCCGTCTCTGTGATCCTCCCAGGCCAACCAGAAGGACCTCAGCTAGCCACATGAACAGCTCCTGGCGGCGCTTTCCGGCCTCCCGGCGAAACACGCCGACGCCAACCATGAGTTGAATTCAGCAGGAAACGGACTTCCTGGCCCTCTAGCAAGGAGGGTGCGGATAGTAGCCGCATTCAAGATGCCATGCCAAGTGACTTCAGCAACAGCCAAAGCTCAGGCCCCATGAGCGCCGCCATCTACACCAGGTATTCCTGCGATCTGCAGAGGCCAACCTCGACCGTAGACCAAATTCGCGAATGTCGCGACGCCGCCGAAGGGAAAGGATGGACCGTTCTGGGCGAGTTCATCCGCTCCGATGAGGCAACCAGCGGCCAGTCGCTTGCTGGAAGGGACGGACTCGATGAGCTGGTCAAGCTGGCGGAGCAGCCGAACTGTCCGTTCGACGGAATACTCATCGACGACACCTCCAGAATCGGAAGGAATCTGTCCGACACCTTACCCCTCAGCGATCGACTCAAATTCGCTAACGTCTTCCTTTATTTTGTGAACCGCCGTCTCGACTCTCGCGACCCGAACTTCCGCACACTCTTCATTTCCTATGGCCAGCAGGACGAAATGTACAGTGCGGGGGTCGGGGAGAAGGTTCACCGGGGTCAGAAAGGGCAAGTTCTGGCTGGGCATGTTGGCAGCGGCCGGGCGTATGGGTATCGCAATGTGCCCATCGAGAGCACCACCCGCAAAGGACAGTGGGGACGGCCCTTTGTCGAAGCGGTCGAATTCCAGAAAATCCCTGAAGAGGTGGAGGTCGTCATCCGAATTTTCACATTGTATGTGGGCGGACTCGGTCACCGGGCGATCGCAAGGAGGCTCAACGAAGACGAAGTTCCCTCCCCGTTCCAAGGCCGGAGTCCAATAAGGCGCGTCTGGAATGCCACCAACATCAAAGGCATACTGAGGAACGAGAAGTACCGGGGAGTGTGCGTCCAGCGAAGGCTGGCATGATCAGTGGGAGCAAGTCCCACCGGGGTAAAAGTCCAAGCCCCGTAGCTTGAATAGCAGGAAGGACGGAAACCGAACATCCTGAAGCCTATTGAC
>JBEKZJ010000217.1:0-8910 GCA_049509995.1 Occallatibacter sp.
TGCTCTGGGCTATACCCGGCCGGATGAACGCCGCGTAGAGGAATATCATTGAGGTCCTGCATCGACATGTTGTTGATCAAGCTGTTCGCGTACTGGACCGTCACCATATAGTTGTTTCCGCTTTTCGGATCGATCCAATAGCTGGGGGCGACCATGCCATCTGAGGTCATGGCCGTAATCACATTCTGCACCACATCCTTCGCGGAGAGACCGATCAGGCTGGCCTTCTCGCGGTCGATGTTCAGGGCAATCCCTGGGTAGTCAATATCTTGCGGAATGTAAACCCCGCTCACATTCGGCATCGCTTTGATCTTCTGTGAGAGTTCCTTGGCAAGCGCGTAAGCTCCATCCATATCCATGGAGCTTACTTGGATATCGATCGGCGTCGGCAGACCCTGATTGATTACGCTGTCTACCAGTCCCCCCGCTTGGAAGTAAGTGACAAGCTCTGGCATCTCCGCGGAAAGCTTCTCCCGCACACGCCGCATATATTCATAGCTGGCAATACCATGGTCCTCTTTCAGGCTGACCTGCACAAAGGCTGTATTCATCGAGGCGTTGGTCGTATAGATGGCGGAGAGGTCAGGGTAAACGCCTATGTTGGATACGACCATATCCAGGTCGGACGGTTTGACGACGCTGCGAATGATGGTCTCAACCTTGGCGATGTCATCGTTGCTGACTTCGAGCCGCGTGCCGCTGGGCATCCGCACATCGATGACGAATTGGCCAGGATCGGTGCGCGGAAAGTAGGCGCGTCCAAGGAACGGGAAAAGCACAAGCATTGTAAGCGCGACACCGCCCAGAATCGCGGCGGCCGTGAAGCCTGGGCGCTGCATGGCTCGTTTGGCAAGGCCTTCATACCATGTGAGCAAGCTTTGAAACTTCTCGTTGAACTTGCGCTCGAACCGGTTGAAGAGCCCGGGTTCCATATCGCCGATTTCGGGCTCGTCCCGCAGATGGATGAAGTTGGCGCAGTACAGCGGCACCACGGTCATGGCGAAGAAGTAGGAAGCGAAGATCGACAGTACTACGCCCAGCGCGAGGGGTGTGAAAATGTATTTGCTGATGCCGGAGAGAAAGCTGACAGGGAAAAACACGATGGACGTTGTCGAAGTTGCGGCAAGCACAGCAAGCGATACCTCCATGCCTCCCTTTTCTGCCGCCTCTCGCGGTGGAAATCCCATCTCCATGTAGCGGAAGATATTCTCCAGCACCACCACCGAGTCGTCGATCAATCGCGAGAATGCCAGCGCCAATCCACCCAGAATCATGGTATTGATCGAGCCGCCCATGGCACTTGTCAGCAGCAGGCATACAAGCGCTGAAAGCGGAATGGAGAGGAGGACCGCGAAGGTTGCTCGCGGGCTGCCAAGGAAGACCAGAATCATGATGCCGGTGAGAACCAGGCCGATGCTCGCTTCCTTAACGAGATTCTTGATGGCAAGCTTTACGAAGATAGATTGGTCGAAGACCACTGCTGTTTTCAGAGAGGCCGGGATGTCAACCAGATGCTTGATGGCGGTCTTCATGCCATCGACGATGGTGATGGTGTTGCTGTTGCCGCCCTGCTTGAAGACTGGTATGTAAACGGAGCGCTGTCCGTCGATGCGCACGATGTTGTACTGGAGCGCGCCCGAGTCCTCTGCCTTGCCGATGTCAGCCACCAGCACCGATGCGTTGCCCACTGACTTCAGGGGCATCTCGTTCATCGAGGTCGCGTCCGGAAATTGGCTGTTCGCGTAGATGTTGAAGTCCTTTGAACCGATGCGCACATCGCCGGCGGGCAGGATCAGATTCGAGCTGTTGACTGACTCCACCACGTCATTCAGGCTGAGATTGCGTGCCTCCATTTTTACCGGGTCCACGTATACCTGAATCTGACGGTAGGTTCCTCCATAGGGCTGCGGAACCGAGGCGCCCTGGACATTTGATATCTGATTGCGCACCTGGAACTGTGCCATGTCCTTCAGGTTCGTTTCGTTCAGCCCCTGTCCCTTCAACGTCACCAGGCACACCGGCTGCGTCGAGGCATCCATGCCAAGCACCACCGGAGGCAACGTGCCCGGCGGCAGGCGACGAAGGTCGGCCATGGCCAGGTTGGCGATATTGCTCAGCGCCGAATTGGGATCGGTGCCCGGCTTGAAGTAGATCTTGATCAGGCTCACGCCGGTCAGCGAGCGCGATTCGCTATGGTCGATATTGGCGCCCAGCGTAAAGAAGCGTTCGAAGGTATTCGTAATGTCAGCTTCGATCTGCTCCGGCGGCATGCCGTTGTAGAACGTCGCCACTACCACCACCGGCATGTCGATCTTGGGAAATAGATCAACGGGCATACGAACGGTGTTGACCGCTCCCACAAGCGAGACCATCAGGCACAGCATGATGATGAAGAACGGATACTTGAGAGCAAACTTCGGCATTACCTTGCTCCTCCGTTGTTCTCTTGTGCTTCCGCCTTCATGTCGATTACGCCTCCCGACTCGCGCATAACATCGGAAGATGGCGTCTGGGTGAGGATCGGAGATACCTGTTCGCCTTCGGTGTAGTTTTCTTGACCTCCCAGAACCACCCGATCACCAGGTTCAAGACCGCTCTTGATTTCCGCCAGCTTCGATCCCTGAAGGCCAACCTCTACAGTCCGGATGCGAATTCGATTACTCGCATCCAGCGAGTAAACCGCTTCCCGATTTCCCTTCAGCACCAGCGCCTCGACCGGAATGGTGGTTACGTTAGACGCACGCGCGAGTTGCATTTCAGTATTGGCGTACATGCCAGGCGAGATGGAGAGGTCCCGGTTCTCAACATCGATTTCGGTCTCCATTGTCCGCGTTTCAAAGTTCACGTCACGTGTGAATCGCACGATTTTCCCCGTGAAAGAACGGCCAATGGCATCGACGCGAACCTGCATCGGATCGCCGATATGAACAAACTGCACATCGTTCTCCGGGATTGGCATGCGTAGGCGCAACAAGCCGCTCTGCGAGAGTCGTACGATCGGAATATCCTGTTCATTTGAGTTGGTGCCGCTCTGGATCAGGGCACCGGTGTCCGCATAGCGCCAAACGATGACTCCATCCAGCGGCGCCACCACATTGGTGTAGTTCTGAATTGCCTGCACCCGGTCGTTGTCGGTGTGTGCCACCTCGGCGTGCTGCTGCGCGGCAGCCGCCGCAGCCTTGGCCGCATCCACCTGCGACTCCGAAGACAGGTCCTTGCTCTCTGCGTCGTCCAGTTCCTGTTGCGCAATCAAGCCTGGCTGTGCCTTTGATGTCTCAAGCAATCTCTCATAGTCCGCATGCAGCGCCGAATGAATGGCCTCGTCCCGCTTGATCTCGTTCTGCGCGCGAAGCAGATCGTCCTTTGCACGCTCCACCTCGAATACAGTGCCCTTCAACTGAGCATTCAACTCCGGTACTTCCAGTACCGCCAGAGTCTCGCCTTTGCGGACCCGATCGCCTATATCCACGTTGATCTTCACCATGAAGCCGGTCACCTTCGGATGAACATCCACCACCTGGTAGGGCTGGAATTGACCGGCAAGACTCAACGTGTGCGCAATGTCTCCGCGCATGGCCGCAGCCACTTTAGCCGATGGAATCTCCGCGGCGTTTGCGCCGGAATGTTGACTCTTGAAATCGCACGCAACGATGCCGACCAGGACAGGAAACATCATTCCCGCGGCGAGGATCAAGGAGGATCGCTTTCGCATATCTCGAATGCACCTCTAAATGGATTTTTGGTTGTAGGGTCCGGAAAGGCAGGACACGTTCTCAAACAGAGAATGCGTACCGCTGCATTCGACCATTGAACCTGATCGAATGCTTCAGCATTGGCTGTTGGGGAATGGCTAGACGAGAACCGGAGGGGGGCGAACGAAGTGGGTTCTTGTGTGAGCGCGCCGGAGATGCCACAACCGGCTTGCACGCTGCTCCCTCTGGCTTGATGATGGCGGGTTCAATATGCTGAGGATCAGCAACAGAATTGAAAAGACGACGGTTGGAATGGTGTAGATAACCCTCGTGGATGTTCTCGTTCGAACTACCAGTGGGCTTTCCGTAGAACTCGATTGTTCGCTTTTAGAAAGGAGCTTGGCCTTCGGAATATGATGAGAAGCCGCCTCGGGCGGATCGTATAGGGAAAGCTTGTATTGCAGGCCCCACGTGAAGACGCAAAAAGCCAATCCGATGAACGCGAGTGTGCCCATGCGACTAAATGGCCGATTTTTGCTCCAAAGTTGCAAAGTCACTGAGCCTAGATTGAAGTCTTGGCAAAAGAACTACCGCAGACCGCGAGGGAATGCTGTGCCGCAGAAGACCTCATATGCTTTGATAGCACAATAGCACAACATGGTTGCTTAAGCATTTTTTATCAATCATAAGAAAAACTACTCCATCCGGGGATGTCCCCCGCATGGTCAGAGCAGGTTTTGGGTATAACATTCGCCCTGACGAACCCAATGCCGGACCGTTGTATACTGACTGTTTGAGGTCCCCGTAAGCCGAACGTGGATGAATTGGGGGCCTTGCGCGTCTTGCCGCCTTTCGGAATCGAAGGTCCGCACGGTTGCGGCTTCCGCGAGAGGTGGTCCATCCAACTGAAGGCTCGGCGGCGCTCAGGCATTCTTCTTCAACGGCGCAAAGGTGTCAGTCTTGAGAATTTTGCCGCCCTCCTGGATTACATAGAGGCGGTTCACGTCCAGGTCTTTCAAGGTGTCCACGGCGCCCGAGGGCCAGCGAATCTCCACCAGATCTACCTTTTTCGCTTCGCCGAGGCCGAAATGGATGCGCAGGTCGCTGGCCGAGTAGTAGCCGTTGCAGGAGCGGACTTCCTCGATCAGGGTCAGCGGTGTGCCGGGCTTGGCGGTCAGCACCGGAGTGCCGGTATCAGCTACCACCTTTAGCCGCGCGCCGATACCGGTGCGGTTGCTCTTGGTCCCCACGGTACGGATTTTGACCCAGCTTCGGTTCAGCGCCGAATCGCAACGGAGCAGTTGCGGAACGGCATTGACGCAGTTCACCACCGCATCCAGATCGCCATCGTTGTCAAAATCGCCTACAGCAAATCCGCGCGCCTTCACAGCCGCCGTGATGCCGCTACCTCCGATCAGGCTTACGTCTTCAAACTGCCCGTTGCGCAGGTTGCGGTAGAGATACTTGCGCTCGGCGTAAGCGGCGTCTACCTGGGTACCGTCCACTTCGGGATAGACGTGTCCGTTGGCCACCATGATGTCGAGCCAGCCGTCATTGTCGATGTCGATGAAGCTTACGCCCCAGCCCAGCAGGCGCGTGTTCATGCCCAGACCGGCCTGGTAAGTGCGGTCGTCGAAGGAGCCGTCGCCCAGATTCAGGAAGAGGGAGTCAGTGTCGCCGGCAAAGTTGGTCTTCACAATGTCAAGTAATCCATCGCGGTTGTAGTCGCCGACGGAGACGCCCATACCGGCCTGTGGCTTGCCGTCCGGCGAATAGGCTACGCCGGCTTCAATAGCCTGGTCCTTGAAGGTGCCGTCCTTCTGGTTCACGTAGTAGGTAGCCGAGGTCGAGTCGTTAGCCACGTAGATGTTGGGCCAGCCGGTGCCGTCGAAGTCTGCCACACCGCAACTGAGCGCGTAGGCTCCCAGGATGCCCCACATACCGGCCTTCTCGCTCACATCGGTAAACGTTCCGTTGCCGTTGTTGTGGTAGAGCAGGTTCTTGCCGCCCTCGAGTCCGGGCGGACCACAGGCCACCTGGATTCCCTTGTAGGTACAGTTGGCATCCTCGGGGAGGGGCGCGGTCTTTATGTCGAAGTCGATGTAATTGCCCACATAGAGATCGAGGTTCCCATCCTTGTCGTAATCCAGAAACGAGCAACCCGAGTTCCACCGGAGCCTGTCCTGCAGCAGGCCGGCCTCTTTGGTCACCTCGGCAAAGGTGCCGTTGCCGTTGTTGCGGAAGAGCGCATTTTGCCCGTAGTAGCTGACGAAGAGGTCATTCCAGCCATCATTGTTGTAGTCGCCCACGCAGCAGGCCTGGCCCCAACCTGAGCGCGCAAGACCGGATTTCAGGGTCACGTCGGTAAATGTACCGTCGCGGTTGTTCTTGAACAGGCGGCAGACCGGTTCCTGACCCTTGGGAAAGCCTTCAAGACGCCAACCGTTCACCAGAAAGATGTCGATCCAATCGTCCTGGTCGTAGTCGAAGAAGGCCGCGCCGCAGCCCGTGGTTTCGAGTAGATACTTGTTGCGGTGCTCGCCGCCGAAGATCATTTCCACGTTGAGCCCGGCTTCCCTGGCCACGTCAACAAACTGGACGCCGAGAGGGGTGCCGGTCACGGGCGAAGGGGCCCCCTTGGGGGCCGGACGGGCCTGTGCCTCGTAGGCCTGGCGGGCGCTGCCCGTGGGCTTTTGCGGTGCGGCAGCCTGCTGCCCGGCGAGTCCAAAGGCAGGCCGAGCCAGCCTCAACACCTCCTCCAACGGCAAAACCAGTGCGGTCCTCGATAGCGACTTCAAAAATCCACGACGGGAAAAGGACAAGACGAAAATCTCCTACTGGCGCGCCGCTGTTGTTCGCGACTACACCTCAAGAATGAGTATATCCGCCAGCCTGCCGTGGATGCGGGTGATAGACGCTTGGCGCGAGACTCGTATCCCGGACGAAAGGAGTGACTGTGAGCCCGTGCAGTATGGCAAAACAGCGCCTGTTGAAGGCAAGAACGCACCCCCGGAGTTAGACCCTACTCCTGATGGTCCGCGAGCCATTTGTTCGCCCGCTCCTGGGCTTGAGCCAGTTCGGACGGTGTCAGTCTCGCAGCCAACCTGTCGCGAGCTTTCGCCGCCTGCACTCGACGTGCTCCATTCCAATTGGTTGCAGCAAGGTCCAGCCAGAAAAACGCATCCGCGTAGCTCATTGGAACGCCCTGACCCATCGAATACATGGAGCCAAGGTTGTATTGCGCACGCGCCAAACCCTGATCGGCGGCCTTGTTGTACCAGACCGCCGCCTGGGCATAGTCCCGCTCTACGCCTTGGCCGTTGTCATAGAGCAAACCGAGGTTGAACTGTGCCGCGGAATTTCCCTGCTCGGCGGCTCGGCGGTACAGGTCCGCTGCCTGCGAAAAATCCTGCGGAACGCCCTGGCCGCGCTCATAAAACAAACCTAAGTTGAACTGCGCCTCGGCAATGCCCTGCAATGCCGCCTTGCGGTACCAACTGGCTGCCTGCGCGTAATCTTGCTGTACACCCTGGCCCTTGTCGTAGAGCAGACCCAGGTTGAGTTGTGCCTCGCCGACCCCTTGTTCGGCCGCCTGGCGGTACCACGATGCCGCTCGCGCGTCGCTTTGCGGCACTCCCTGGCCTGATTGGAAGAGTAGACCAAGCTCGAATTGCGCCGGGGCCATACCCTGATCGGCGGCTTTCAGATACCAGGAAGCGGCTTGCGAGTAATCCTGTTCGACGCCATCGCCATGCGCGTAAGCCAGCCCCACCCGGTATTGCGATCTTGCGTCGCCCGAGTTGGCCATGATCAACAGAGTGGGGTCGATTCTCTTCATTTGCGTAAATGCCGGAACAGGTGCCGGACACGGGTGTCCGGGGAAAATCCCTGCGACTTGCCGTAACGCATAGATATTCTGGCAGATAAGAAACATTTTCCGTGGGAACGATTTGAATTTCATGCAGATGGGGCGTGGAGTTTTCGCAAAGGGGCGTGGAGTTTTCGCAAAACCCGTTGCGGTTGCGAAAATGCGGTATGAACTCTGGCCGCACGGTGTTTGCGCAACTGATCGAGTATCTGTCCCACAAAGAGTTTCAGAAATGCGTGGCTCGCTATGGTGGCGACCGGTACGCCAAGAAATTCAGTTGCTGGGAACAGTTCCTCGCCATGGCCTTCGCTCAGCTTACCTATCGCGAGAGCCTGCGCGATATTGAGGCCTGCCTGGGCGCGGTGGGCCGCAAGCTTTACCACATGGGCTTCGCCGCCACCGTGGCACGATCCACGCTGGCCAATGCCAACGAGAACCGCGACTGGCGCATCTTTGCCGACTTCGCGCAGGTGCTGATCGGCATTGCCCGGCCGCTCTATGTTGGCGAATCGATGGGCGTCGATCTGGATCAAAGCCTGTATGCGTTGGACTCGACCACTATCGATCTCTGCCTAGAACTCTTTCCCTGGGCCAAGTTCCGCAAGCACAAAGCCGCCGTCAAGATGCACACTCTGCTTGACCTGCGCGGCAACATCCCAACCTTCATCCGGGTCACGGACGGCAAGGTACATGACGTCAACATCCTGGACGAGATCGTGCCCGAAGCTGGAGCTTTCTATGTCATGGATCGCGGCTATGTCGATTTTCAACGGCTCTATCGCTTTAAGCTCAACGCCGCTTTCTTTGTGACTCGCACCAAAGCCAATGTCCCGTTGCAGCGGCGCTACTCCCACCCGGTGGACAAAAGCACGGGCGTAGGCTCGGACCACACGGTGATTCTGACGACGCTCGGATCGGCCTCGGCCTATCCGGACCCTCTGCGCCGCGTCACCTACTGCGATCCGGAAACCGGCAAGCGGTTGAAATTCCTGACCAACAACTTTGCACTTCCGGCGCTGATCATTGCTCAGATCTACAAGCGCCGCTGGGAAATCGAGTTGTTTTTTCGCTGGATCAAGCAGCATCTACGGGTAAAGGCCTTCTTCGGGACCAGCGAAAATGCCGTCAAAACCCAGATCTGGATCGCGGTTTCGGTCTATGTACTGGTGGCCATCGTGCGTAAAAGACTCAATCTGGAGGCCAGTCTCTACCAACTTCTACAGGTTTTGAGTGTTACCCTGTTCGAGAAAACCCCCATTTTACAGGCACTTCAGATAGAAAACTCTCAAAATGACTTATATGACTCCTGCAACCAATTGAATCTGTTCGACTTTTAACCGGACAGCCGTG
>JBEKZJ010000218.1:0-7643 GCA_049509995.1 Occallatibacter sp.
GCGGCCAAACTTCTCAAAACTCGCCTGCGATGCCAGTGTCTGCTGAAAACGCGCGATTTGCCTCATGCTTATAGTTTATTCAAATATGACGCGGGTTGCAGACTTGTGCAGAGGTTCCTTAGGCTCTAACTGGCCGCGCAGCACAGCAGCCAGATAACTCAACGAGTTGCTCTGCGGCGGGCTGAGCGGCGCCGCCGTTGTCACCCGCTCCTCCGCGTCGTGCTCGTGCCGCAGCCGCACCTTGTCCGCTCCCACGGTGATGGCGTAGCCGGTAGCTCCGTAGACCTCCATATCCTTGCGTCCGAAAGGCCAGTTCCACGAGGCCTGAATCACGGCCTGCGCATGAGGATAAGCCAGTACCATGGTGGCGTCGTCATCCACGTTGGGATAGAGCTGCGGCTTGTCGTGGTTCACCACCGCGGTCACCGTCAGCGGAGCTTCCCCGTGCATCAGCCAGGTCATCAGGTCCACGCCGTAGCAGCCAAAGTCATAGAGAGCGCCGGCGCCGTTTTTGGCCGGATCGGTCAGCCAGCTCAGAAACTCCGGCGGCACGCCGATCTCGACCGGCCCCTGGTGGCCGTCGTGAACCACCACCCGGCGAATGGCGCCCAGCCGGCCAGCCTCCACCTCGTCATAGGCGGCCTTGTTGCTCGCGTACCACGTGGTCTCGTAGTTCACCAACACATGGATGTGGTAATGCCGCGCCGCGTTCCGGATGGCCAGCGCATCGTCCAGAGAAATGGTCAGCGGCTTCTCCACCATCACCGACACGCCGTACTGCGCTGCAATCTCAATGGCATGACGGTGCTCGGCGATGGAGGTGTACACCAGCACGGCCTGCGGATGGCGCACTTCGATCATGTTCGCCATGCTCTTGAAAAACAGGCTGCCGGCGAGCGAGTATTTCTTCTCATACTTCGCAATCAGCGCGGGATCGGATTCGGCAATGCCCACCAGTTCCACGTCCCGGTGCTGCGGCAATGCCGAAAGAAAACCCTCCACGTGGCCGTGCACCAGGCCCACGATGGCCACGCGCAGCGGAGCCGGCTGGGCTGGCTGGGCCAGGCCCAGGCACGGCGCGGCGAACAATAGCCCCAGCAACAAGCAGCTCCATCGACAATCGAAGCAAAAAACAAAACGCGGCATAGGTTCTCAACTCTCTCCTCGGCCGCAATTCTACGCCGAGCGCGCCGGGAGCGAACCACGACGGAATTCCACGGGCGCCGGCCAACACCCGCCACCCCAACGTGGCCGGCCTGAGCGGTGGAGGCGATGCGACTGAAAATAAAGCCGTTTGAAGGGAATCGGAACGCATGGGGCCCAATATGGGCCGAAACTTCGGAGTGGCCTTCTGCATCGAATTGTTCGCTCGTCTCTGCTCGATTGTGGCGTTCAGCCGATAATCCCGGGTGGACAGGCCGAAGCCGCCAAAAACGTGCAGGCTCGAAACTGAAAACTGGAGGGTGGAAGCTGGATGTTGTTATTGCGCGTAAACCAGCACTTTCCGTTCGCGTCTTTCTTTTCAGGGGAAGCTGTGCCGGCTCGTTTTCGCTGTCCATGCTGCGGATATAAGACGCTGGAAACCGCCGGCGCGCTGGCCTTGTGCCCGGTCTGCTGGTGGGAGGACGATGGCCAGGAGGACGACGATGCCGCCGAGGTCCGCCTCACCGTGAACGGTCAGCTCAGCCTCCGCGAGGCCCGTGAGCACTACGCCCATTGCGGCGCGGCCCATCCCCGCTTCCTCCCTTACGTTCGTAAGCCCCAGGTCACTGAGCAGTAACGTGCCTTTCGAGGAGCGTTTCCGCTCCTGAACCGCTTCGCCGGTTTGACCCTTCCGGCAAACCCACTTACCATGAGATCAGGCATTCCCCCGGCCGCACCGAGCCGGTTTTTTGCCTTGAGCGCCTGGCCACGGCGGAAGTTGGTAGAAGAAATGGGCGATTTGTGGCCGGGAATGGGCAGGTTGTGGCCAGAAATCACCCGAAAGTGGCAGCCGGATTTGCTGTCAAAAGTGGCAGCCTGGAGTAGTATTTTGTTCGGCTCGCCGCGACGAGCCCGGAAGGCAAAACGTTGAGCTCTACCGACACTCTCGAGAACAACCCTCAACCCGAAGCGGCTGAAGCCACGCTGGACCACGAATCCGCGCACGAAGAACATGATCACGACCACGACGGCCATGATCATGACCATGGACAGCAGCACGGACCGGTTCTGAACCCGGACTGTACCCGCGAGCTGGTGCTGGACATTCCCGCCGAAGAAGTCACCAAGGCCTACCGCACTGTGATCGGTAATTACCGGAAACATGCCAAGATTCCCGGCTTCCGCGCCGGCAAAGTGCCGGATACCGTCATCAAGCGCCGCTATGCCAACGAGATTCGCAAGGACGTGATCGACGGGCTTTTGCCCGAGCGTTTCAACAAGGCGGTGCTCGACCTGGGCGTCAGGCCCGTGGGCCAGCCGCAGGTGACCGAGCTGACCGTCGAGGACGGCGCGCCGCTGCACGTAAAGGCGGTTTTCGAATTCGTTGCCGCTTTCTCCATCGAGGGCTACCAGAACGTGACCGTGGCCAAGCCTCCGGTGGAGATCACCGCAGAAGAGTTCCAGCACGAGCTGGAGCAGTTGCGCGAGTCGCGCGCCACCATTGAGCCGGTCGAGGAAGACCGCGCCCTCGTGGATGGCGACTGGGCGCAGATTACTTACAAGGGACAGGTTGAAGGCGACGCCGAGGCCGGGAACCCTCCGGGTGCGGTGACCGGTGAAGACACCCTGGTCGAAATCGGCGGCAAGGCCACGTTGGGGGCCTTCACCACGGCCCTGCGCGGCGCCAAACCCGGCCAGGAGCTGAAGGCCGAGGTCATCTATCCCGCCGATTATGCCGAGGCCAGGCTGGCCGGCAAAACCGTGGCCTACGACGTGGAAGTGAAGGCCATCAAGAAGCGCACCCTGCCCGAGCTGGACGACGACTTTGCCAAGGAACTCGGCGCCTACGAGAGCTTTGCGGACCTGGAAGAGCGCGTCCGGGAGCACCTGGCCAGCCGCAAGCGCCGCGCCGTGGAAGGTGAAACCAAGGAGCGGCTGTTTGCCGCCCTCACTGAGCGCTTCCCGTTCCCGGTTCCCGAAACGCTGGTGCAGGAACAGATTGACGCCCGCCTGGAGCGCGGGTTGCGGGCCCTGGCGGCGCAGGGCATGGAGACCGAGCAGATGCGCAAGCTGGACTTTGCCCGCCTGCGCGCGGCACAGCGCGACGGCGCCATGGCCGAGGTAAAATCCTCCATTCTGCTGGACCGCATCGCGTATGAAGAAAAAATCACCGTCAGCGACGAGGAACTGGACCGCGAGCTGCAGTTGGCTGCTATTCAGTCCCGCGAACCGCTGGAGACTCTGCGCGCCCGTTTGACGGAAGACGGCGGGCTGGCTAGAATCCGGGAACAACTACGGCGCGAGAAGACTGCGAGTTTACTGTACGACCGGCTGCCCGCCCAGGCGGGCAAATAGTCCGGCAAAGCAATAGAAGGCGCCGCACGGCCCACGAACGAAACCGGGACCGGGCGGCCACAAGGAAATCGGGGACGAACGGTCCCCAACTGCAAGAACGGGAAGAAGACTCAATGGCATTGGTTCCCATGGTGGTTGAGCAGACGAGCCGGGGCGAGCGCGCCTACGACATTTATTCCCGTCTGCTCCGCGACAACATCATCTTTCTCGGCACGCCCATCGACGATCAGATAGCCAACCTCATCGTGGCACAGATGCTCTTCCTCTCCGGCGAGGACCCGGAGAAGGATGTGCAGTTGTACATCAACTCGCCGGGCGGTTCCATTACCGCCGGCCTGGCCATCTACGACACCATGCAGTTCATCAAGAACAACGTGGTCACCTACTGCATCGGCCAGGCGGCCAGCATGGGCGCGTTTTTGCTGCTGGCCGGCACCAAGGGCAAGCGCTTTGCCCTGCCCAACTCGAGGATTCTCATTCATCAGCCGTCCATGGGCGGATTGAGCGGACAGGCCACCGACATCGACATTCATGCCCGCGAAATTCTCCGCATTCGCGAGATCACCAACAACCTCATTGCCAAACATACCGGGCAGCCTCTCGACCGCATCGAGCGCGACGTCGAGCGGGACTTCATCATGAACTCGCAGCAGGCCAAGGAATACGGCATCGTCGACGAAATCATCGACCGGCCGCGCACGTAACTCGCCGGCGTTGTTAGCGGGGCTGGCTCCGCTCACTTCGCTGAAAACGCTAGCCCAGCTAACCCTGTTAACATCGTCCGAGAGGGAGTAAGCTCCATGAAAATGCGCACGGGACCCGAAGAAGCACTGCGCTGCTCGTTCTGTCACAAGTCACAGGACGCCGTGGCCAAGCTGATCTCGTCGCCCAGCGACTACCCTCGCGCCTACATCTGCGACGAGTGCGTCGCCGTCTGCAACTCCATCCTCGAGGACGACCGCAGTGACGCCGCGCATCCCCCCACCACCGCCGGCCACCTGCCCAAACCGCAGGAGGTGAAGGGCTTTCTCGACGACTACGTCATCGGCCAGGAGCAGACCAAGAAAAAGCTCGCTGTCGCCGTCTACAACCACTACAAGCGCATCCAGATGAACCGCATGCGCAACAATGAAGTCGAGCTCACCAAGTCCAACATCCTCCTCATCGGCCCCACCGGATCGGGCAAAACGCTGCTGGCCCACACCCTGGCCAAAATGCTCGACGTTCCCTTCGCCATTGTGGACGCCACCACGCTGACCGAGGCCGGCTACGTGGGCGAGGACGTCGAAAACATCATCCTCAAGCTGTTGCAGGCCGCCGAAGGCGATGTAACCCGCGCCCAGCAGGGCATCATTTATATCGACGAGATCGACAAGATCGGCCGCAAGGACGAGAATCCCTCCATCACCCGCGACGTCTCCGGCGAGGGCGTGCAGCAGGCCCTGCTCAAGATCCTCGAAGGCACCGTGGCCAACGTGCCCCCGCAGGGCGGGCGCAAGCATCCCCACCAGGAGTTCACCGCCGTCGACACCACCAACATCCTCTTCATCTGCGGTGGCGCGTTTGTGGGCCTGGAGCGCATTGTGGGCCGCCGCATCGGCAAAAAGGCGCTGGGCTTCAAGGCTACGGAGACTGAAGCCGAAGCCTCGGCCCGCTCCCATCGCGACACCGAGCTGCTGCGCAAGACCGAGCCGCAGGACCTGATCAAATACGGCCTGATTCCCGAGTTCGTCGGCCGCCTGCCCGTCATGGGCGTCCTCGACGAGCTGGACGAAGCGGCGCTGATCGAGATCCTCACCAAGCCCCGCAACGCCATCCTCAAGCAGTACCAGCGGCTTCTGGAGTACGAAAACGTCCGCCTGCACTTCACCCAGGAAGCCACCTGCGCCGTGGCCCGCGAGGCTCTGGCGCGCAAGGTGGGCGCCCGTGGTTTGCGCATGATTCTCGAAGAGCTGATGCTCGACCTGATGTACCACCTGCCCTCGAACAAACGCGTCCGCGACCTCGAAATTACGCGCGAAATGGTCGAGCGCCGCGACCTGTCGTTGTGCCTCCTGGAAAAAGCGGGCTGATTCCCGAGCGTTCGCGTTGCAGCTT
Organism: Occallatibacter sp.; assembly: GCA_049509995.1. Classification (GTDB taxonomy): domain Bacteria; phylum Acidobacteriota; class Terriglobia; order Terriglobales; family Acidobacteriaceae; genus Telmatobacter. Next base: position 5,596 of record JBEKZJ010000218.1, read on the forward strand.
ATCGACCTGCGTGCCCCAGGTCTCGACAGAGACCTGGGGCAAACGTTTCTTGCGAGGGAGCACACGACCGGGGTTGGGCGGCCGCTATCCAGCCACTACGTAGCGCATGTTTCCCTGGCGTTGTGAAGCGTTCGGTTTAGACCATTTTCACTGTTCCTGTAATGTGGGCATCGTGCTGTCCCACCCTAGTCGCGAAAAACAGAAACGCGGCGAGGGTGGGGACCCATATCCTTACACGATCCGTGAAAATGCTCTAGTTCCGGTCGTGATCATCGCCGTGGTGGTCTCGATCATCGCCATGGTGGTCACGATCTTCCTGGAAATGGCGGAAGGCTGACTCGTAGCCGCGGCGGAAACCTTCGCGGTATTCGTCGCGCGCCTGTGGGGGGACGGGGGGATGGCGGAATTCCCTTCTTCTTTCCGCATTCGGGGAACGGCGGTTTTCGAAGTCGGTCCGCCCGGCTTCGACGCCATCGTGGAAGCCCTGCCGCTGGACATCGCGGAACTCCTGCGGCGGCGCATCCCAGCCGCCGCGATCATGGTCTGGACGATCCTGACCGTATCCCTGTTGCGGGCGGTCCTGGGGCGGGCGGTCCTGGGGCGGGCCGTTCTGGCCGATGAGCAGAACGGGTATTGTCAGGGCAAGAGCAAGCGCTGGAAGAGCAAGTCGAACGAGCTTCATTGGTAGGTTCCTCCGTGCAGTTCATACACGATGAGATGCTCCAGCCCTATTGGCGCGCTGGCTAAAAGAGGACTATCGCAAGAGAGAACGGATAAGTATCCTGCAATCCTCGCATTCTGCGATGGAATTCACCGTTTATTCAGCAGCCCCGGGCCGATGGAACCGGCTTTGGGAGCTGCGGCTCCTTCCCTACCGGGACCTCTCGTCGGCCTGTTCCGCTGTACAATGCCAGAAGGAGCCGTGCAACCAGCCCTGCAGCAGAAGCTGTCTTCGCGCGTCCAATACAAGTGGGGACCCTATGACCGCATCCCGCGAAAGAACCGAAGCGCGCAAACTGCCCATGATGCCCATCCGGGACATGGTCATCTTCCCCTACATGATGACCCCCTTCGTGGTGGGCCGCGAGTCCAGCGTGCGCGCCCTGGAAGAAGCCCTCACCGGCGACCGCAAGATCTTTCTCGCCACCCAGCACGACGCCTCGGTCGACGAGCCCAAGGCCAAGGAAATCTACCAGGTCGGCTCCATCTGCAACATCGTGCAGAGCGTCAAAATGCCCGACGGCAACATTAAAGTCCTGGTCGAAGGCGTGGAGCGCGCCAAATCCATTGAAGTGAACGACCGCGACGGCTTCTTTGTGGCCACCGTCCGCGTAGGCAAGAAAGAGTTTGAGATGACCCCGGCCGTCGAGCAACTGATGCAGCGCGTCACCGGCCTCTTCGAGCAGTATGTCAAGCTGCAGCAGTCGCTCAACTACGAGACCATCATCGCCACCGTGCGCATGGACGAGCCGGCCAAGCTGAGTGACACCATCGCCGCCAACCTGCAGCTCGGCATCGAGGAGAAGCAGGAGCTGCTGGCCATCTTCGACCCCGCCGCGCGCCTCGCGCGCATCGCCGACGTGCTGGACATCGAGATTGAAAAGCTGGACCTCGACCGCAACATTCAGTCCCGCGTCAAGCGGCAGATGGAGCGGGCGCAGAAAGAGTACTACCTTAACGAAAAGATCAAGGCCATCCAGAAAGAACTGGGCCGCGGCGAGAAGAGCGAGTTCGACGAGCTGCGCAAGAAAATCGAGGCCGCCGGCATGCCCAAGGAAGTGCTCGACAAGGCCATCCAGGAGCTCAAGAAGCTGGAAGCGATGCCGCCCATGTCGGCCGAGTCCACCGTCAGCCGCAACTACATCGACTGGCTGCTGGCCGTGCCGTGGAAGAAGCGCTCCAAGGAAACCCGCTCCATCGAGTACGCCGAGAAGGTGCTCAACGCGGACCACTACGGCCTGGAGAAGATCAAGGAACGCATCCTGGAGTTTCTCGCCGTGCGCCGGCTGGTCAAGAATCCCAAAGGCTCGATTCTCTGTTTTGCCGGG
>JBEKZJ010000219.1:0-7641 GCA_049509995.1 Occallatibacter sp.
CTGGGGATAATCGATGGTGATCGACGCGCTTGCGGAGTCCGGCAGAACCAGATGTTCGCCTGGAACCAGCAGGGATGATTGGGAAGCTGCAAGAACCTTCACAGGGTCTGCACGATAAGTACGCGACAACAAATCGCGAGACAATTCGGGCATAAGGAGGAACAAGGTTCCAGTGAAAAGAACACTAACTACGATCAGTTGGCATTTGCGGGGAAGGGGCAATTGTTATTCACCTCAATCTCAATGCAGACGGCCTGCCGCTCGCGGTCCATCATGCGAATTGCCAGGCCGTCCGTAGCAGCCTTTCCCCAACTGCCTGCCACTCAGCGCTTGGCGGCGGCATCTTCGCTCGCACTGCTCTCTGTCCCGCCCAGAGTATCGTACAACGGTTGCGCAGGGCTCACATTCGGCTCTTCCTTCGCCATGGAGATGGCCAGAATCCGAATGTTGTCATTGGCCGGCAGGGTCAGCGTCCTGGTGTGCGCGGCCAAGTCCAGCGCGTAGACGAAGAGATAGCTGTAGGCGTACGGCTGGTTCAGTCCTTCCGGGGTGTGATGATGCGAGGCGTACCACGCCAGAGTTGCCGGCTTGATGTAACCCGGCCGCAGGCCGAGGTAGTCTTTTGGATAGCTCGGCGCCCAGTCCGGTGACCCCTCAACCTTGAGGTCCCAGGTGGCGTGATTTGCCGATACCGCCCAATCCTTCCTCAGCGGAACCTGATGCGCGGGAACCCGACTGTACTGCCCCCCGCCCTCGGTTACCGAGTCCGGCCTGGGTTTCCACAGGCGCGTGTCCCATTGACCGATAAAGCCTCCCCAATCCTCGATCGTCAGCTTCACCGCATTCCCGCCCACGTGGAAGACTGCCTGCTGGTCGCCTTCGGCAGATGCGGCGAGCACGTACACCTTGTTGAAGTTGCCCGCCGGCAGATCGATCGTCTGGCCTTTCGCCACCAGGGCATCGGCCTTGCCGGACCCGGCAGGAGCCAGATGAAAATCCACGCCATTGACGTTCAGTTCAGTGGGCAGCATCTCGGCCGGAAGGGCGTTGCCCTGCCTGTCGAATCCGCCGGTCGATTTCGTGTCGTCTTCGCTGGCGGCGGCAAGGTCGTACTGCAGCGCAACCGGCTGCGACTCGACCCCGTTCATGGCTGCGGGAGGCGCGCCGAGGCGCAAGGCAAATGTGCGCGGCTGATACGGTTTGAACGAAGTTTCAAGCGCCCCGTCCACAACGGCGGCCGAACCAACCGGCAGCTCCTGTCCGTTCACTTCGCGCGCTGCGTCAATGGGTCCGGCAAACTTCACCCGAACCTGCGCAGCCGCCTTTCCGTCCAGCTCCACCAGCCGCACAATCACTTCATCGCTGAGCTCGGCTTTCTTCACAGCCAGCACCCGGATGTGCGGGTCGTCTACGCTCAGCAGGCTAAAACTGCGGCCCAGCGTTCCCGCGTGTTTCTCCGTATCAAAAGCGATCAGCGGCGTGCTCAGCCGATAAGCTTGCCAGTCCGTCTTGCCCTCGCGCCAGTCGCCGGCGTGACCGGCAATCCCGAACAGTATCTCGTGATGTCCCCAGTCCTGGTTCAGTTGATCGGTATACGCGCCTTTCATCTGCGCAGCCTCCCCCGGAGTGCGCAGCAGCGTCAGCCGGATGGTACGGTCATCGCGCTTGTCGGAGCCGTTCTTGACGTCGGTTAGGATGGTAGCGCCATAGGAGCCGCTCTCATCGGTCTGATCCACCCAGTAATGCGAGGCTACCTCAAACTGCCGCTCGCTGGCGACGGGCCGCTCGATGGTGCCGATCTCCCAGTTATACGTGGCCACCTTGTTGGCGGCCGAGAAGGGGAACACCACCTTGAGATTCGCGGCCAGCGTTCTCCAGTCGATCGAATCGCTGAACTCGAGCCGATTGCCTGGGTCGCCGGCCGACAGCCGAACCGTCTGCACAAACTTCGAGCCTTCGCCCTCGCGGGAGACTTCCACCGCCACCCGGACCGGGCCGTTTTCGACCACGCGAATCTTGGCCTGACCGCCCACGTAAGCGCGCGGCGCCGCCTGCTCCTGGTCAAAATCCATGTTCCAGGCCGGCCACCGCTTGGGCGCATCGTTGCAGATGGCCAGCCGGACAGGCCCGGCGAGCAGATCCTTGTTCAGCGACTTGTCCACGATGCTCGTCACATCGCCATTCGCGCTCAGCGAGACGCGGTAACGCGCGTTCTCCAGCGTCAACTCGCTCACCTTCAATTCCTTCGTGGGCGCGGAAGTTTCTGCGCGGCGAACATCGTAAACGGCATAGCCGACCGACGGCGCCTCGGCGAGAAACAGCACCTTGCCGTTTTCCAACTGCGAAGGAACCTCGTGCCCATCGGGACCGAACACCCGAACCGCCTTCGGTGCTTCGCCGGGAAAGGTAACAGCAGCTTCCACCACATCCTCTCGTGCGATGTTGAGCGGGTTGTAAACCACGATTGGCATTCCGCTCACCTGGGTGTCCAGCGCGGAAGCCACCGACTGAGTGGCGCTGGTGAGCACGTCGGCAAACTGATTCAGCGCAATCACATCGTCGTTCTGCGCGAACTCATAGGAACGGGGAGTCGCCGTGCCCGCGCCTGTATCGTGAAACTGCCCGGCCATCACCAGCGTCCATGCATCGTTCAGGCGTTGCTGCGGGTAAGTGCGGCCACCCATCCATGCGGCCGCAACCGAAGCTTTCTCGGCGGCATCGGCCAGGATTTCATTCTTGCGATTCCAGCGTTTGTGGTAGGCCTGCGATGTCAGCGACCCGGCCGAGTGATTGATCAGTTCCAGATCGCCTTTGTACCGCGGCATCTTCGACTCCATCTCCGGCTTGATGTCGAGGAACATCTGATCGGCAGCCGAGGAGATCACGCGCACCGGCCCATCGCCTACGCGAACCGGCTTGGCAGGGGTCTCCGCAGAGAGGGATTCGCCGGTGAAGGCGCTAATGTCGATCACCGCGGGAGGGAGCACGGCCTCGCCCTTGGTGACCATTGCTTCCAGCAGCTTCACGGACTCTTCGTCTACGGCGCCGCCAATGTCGCCGGTGCCGATATAGTGATAATCGGCATAAACCCCGGTCACCTTTCCATCCAGATTGATGCGCGTGTTCCAGTCAGGCTCTTGCATTTCCTTCACAAAGGCTTTGACTTCCTCTGGCGAGAACCCTCCCGAATTGTTGCCATTCAACGGCGGCAATTTGAACTCCGGCGGCGTTTTGCTGAGGTCGGAGCGAATCCGGCTCCCATAGTCGCCTGGATTCAGCGCTGCGAGCACGGTCTGTCCATCCGGTCCTTCCCATATCCCGACATTGAACGGAATGCCCTCGGGCGTCTTTTCTGGAGAATCGGGCCCGCCGATCAGTGGCGCAGGCTGCCACGCCGCGCTGAGCTTCTGTGTCGAAAACCCTTTCACGCCGGCGTGCGCCAGAATTGTCGGCAGCGATGCGGGAAACCCGAAACAGTCCGGCAGCATGTATTCTGCACTGGCTTTGCCGAACTCCCTGCGGAAGTATGTATTGCCATAAAGAACCTGGCGAATGATCGATTCCGCGCTGGGCAGATTCACATCGCCCTCTTCCACCGAGGAGCCGGCGGGATACCAGTTGCCCTTGGCCACGTACTGCTTCAACCTCTCATAGTCGGCCGGATAATACTCCTTCATGAGCCGGTATCGATTGGAGCCCGTCCAGTTGAAGACATAGTGCGGGTATTTATCGATGTAGTCGAAGTTCACCCGCATCGTCTTCAGAAGATATTCGCTGATCACCTGCGGGAACTCCCAGCGCCACTGTGTATCGAGGTGGGCATAAGGAACTACGTAAAGTGTGGGTTGCCTGGTGATGTCCGGGGCACTCATTGTCTGCGCCTGGGCGCGCGGCATCAGCGCCATCACGACAGCGATCAGGAATATCTTAAAGAAACGGGACATGGAACCTCCATTCGACCAGACCTCAAAGGCCGGGATGACTGCCTGGCGCCGGCCAGTAGCAGGCACGTGGAAGCGGAGCCTGGTGGTATCGTTTCCTCCGGCCCATGGTAGGACCCTCGCTACCCCATGTCAAGCCAGACTGTTTGCCCCAAACAATATGCCCTATGGGCAGACATTGGCGGCGTTCCTCGTGATCCCTTGCAACAATCCTCACCCCACATTTCCATTTTGAGTCGTAAATCTGAAACCTCAGATCGTCGCAATCGTCAATGTTTATGAGGGTGCAAACGCGGTGAAGACGTTCCGGAGGTGAATATCCAATGGGTGACATATAAAACCGGCCTTTTCAGCTTTCCTCTAATGCCTCTCTCAAGGACGGCTTCAAAGGTTCTCGCGTTACGTCCGGCGGCGGCCTGATCCTGGTGCGTGAACTCGACGAGCGGCTCGGGTTCGGTCAATTGATCGCGCAGCATCTGACGGACTTCCGTGGAAAGAATGCGCAACCTGGCTTCGCAGACCTGCTGCGGCAATCAGTCAATAGTCGCCTGGCCGGTTACGAAGACCTCAACGACGCCGAGAGGCTTTCCCAGGATCCGACCTTCCGGCTAATCAGTTCGGAAAAGATCTGGGATCGAGGCGTCGCTCTCACCTCGCGGTTGCGGCAGGGAGGCGAAACCAATCTGGACGACGGAGGAGGTTGAGGGAGAAGTGTCCGAGAAATCGCCGCGGAATGGGGCAAATCATGGCTTTTTGGTCCCGGCAAAGGCCGTGTCGCGCACGACCGGGTCTTTGGCCTTGGAACCAATGCAAAAAAAGATCGCGAGCGGAGGCAATGGGAGTATATTGGGCCACAGCCGGGAAGGCAAAATGGAAATTCCGGCTTATACGATGATCTGGCCAGATGATCCTTTACGAGGTTCAATGAGAGCATCTATCAATCCTTTCCAGCCCCGTACCCTGTTTCTCTTCCTGTCTCTAGCGACCGTTTTCGGATCGATCCACGCGGATGCGCAGAAGCGGCGATGGACCGTTCCGACGCCCGAGGAACTGTCCATGACAGAACAGAATGGCGCGCCCGGAGCCGCCGCCGTCATCCTCTATCACGAGGAGGTGACCGACGACGATAAAGGGACATTCAGTTACTACAATCGAATCAAGATTCTGAAAGAGGACGGGGCAAAAGCCGCAACAATCAAGCTGCGCTCGGCGCTGCCCATGTCGGGATATTCGTCCGAGGTGCAGGAATTTGCCGGCAGGACCATTCACCGTGACGGCACCGAAGTTCCCATGACGGAACCGCCTCAGGAAGAGACCCTCCACCTGCCCAACGGAAAGATCATTGAGAAAACCTATAAGCTGCCGCAGCCCGAGGTCGGAAGCATCCTCGAGTATCGCTACACCATTCAGCTTGTTCGTCACGTGCAGCCGCCGATCTGGACTCTGCAACGGGAGTACTACGTCCGCAAAGCTCACTTCGAGTGGCACGCCCTGGGTGGGTTCGTCCACACGATCGAAAGCGGTGAGATCGCTCATCAGATCGATATGATCCTCTACGCAGCGCAACTCCCGCCCGGCGTCGACGTGAAGAGATTCGATTTCGAAGATGGCAAATCCCAACAGGAATTTGCGCTGGACGCCGGCGATATTCCTGCCAAGCCGGAGGAGGAAGCCACTCCTCCCGAGTCGAGTTTTGTCTATCGGGTGCGTTTTTACTTTATGCACGATACGGCAACCCGGGAGAACTGGAAGGGACGGTATTGGAAGGAGGCGGGAGAACGCTGGTCGCAGGCGCAAAACCGCTTCGATGAGCCCGCTTACTACCTGAAACGGGCGGTATCGGAGCTCATCGCTCCAACCGACACTCCGGAGCAAGAGCTGCGAAAGCTGTATGCCGCCGTGATGAAGCTTGACAACCTCAGCGTGGATCGCGACCAGGGAAAACTGGAGGCGAAACAGGCGCTGCCCGTGGCGGCGCAAAACGCAAACGAGATTCTCGACGCAGGCCGGGGAGATAACGACCAGATCAACTCGGTCTTTGTCTCCATGGCAAGGGCCGCCGGATTTACCGCCTACGTGATGCGCGTTTCAAACCGCGACCGGTGGATTTTCAACCCCGACTACCTGACCATGGGCCAGTTTGACGATGACATCACCGTAGTTGAACTGGACGGAAAGGAACTGTTTCTCGATCCCGGAACGCGCTTTTGTCCTTTCGGCCATCTGAGCTGGAGACACGCCGCGGTAACCGGAATTCGCCAAACCAAGAACGGGACCGAGATCGCGCAGACACCGCAGGAGCCGGTCGATGCAGGCCAGATCCATCGGGTCGCAAACCTGACCATTGATGCGCAGGGCGAGGCCACCGGAACTTTGAAACTGAGCTATCTCGGGACGAGCGCCATCGATTGGCGGCAGATCGGCGCGGTTTATGGCGATGCCGAATTGCGCAAAAGAATCAAGGAACAGTTGGAAAAGACGCTCCCTGCACAAATGGAGGTCGGGATCTCCTACATCGGGAACCTGGGCGAATACGAGGAACCGCTCACCATCGTGGCCAGCCTGAAAGGACCGGTCGGTTCAAGCGACGGCAAGCAAATCTTGGCTAGTGCGGACCTGTTTGAGGCTCGCAGTACGCCACGATTCCAGCCGGAGACCCGCGAATTGCCGGTCTACTTCCCCGGGCGCGAGCTCGTTCGGGATGCAATTCGCATCAACTTTCCTGAGTCCATTCGGCTTGTGTCGCCGCCCGCAAACGCCAATCTGGATCTGAAGGAGGCCGCCAGCTATCAGTTGTCGGCGGAGTCGACTGCGAGCAGCGTCACCATTCGACGCAACTACGCACTTGGCCGAATCGATTACGCCGTCCCGTACTACAACGTCGTGCGCGCCTTCTACACGAAACTGGCGGCCAAGGACCAGGAGCCCATCGTCTTCGGGCGTCTTGTCGCGCAGCAAGCAAGCCAATAGCATCCATCGATTGATGTTCTTGCTAAGGTCCGCACACGCGCACGCGTGTTATCCCACCCTAATCGCTCAACCACCTCACGGGCGGAAAGCTGCCCCGGCCCGGCGAGCGAGAATTGCGATTCCCGGCTAATAGCGATTATCAGGTTTCAATCCTTCCCTGGAACGCGATCATGCGCGGCGAACTATCGCCGCCGAGTCCGACGCCCAGCAGTCCGGTAGGGGGTGAAATGGTGCTCGTGATCGCGCCAAAGCCCGTCTGGGTTGCCGGCTCTCCCGGAGTCCCCGCTTGATTGCTGGGCAGAGCAAAGTTGGCATGGTTGAAGACGTTGAAGAATTGCGTATCGAGGCGGAAGGTGACGTGCTCCGTGCGGGGACCCTCTTGGTCACATAGACCTCTGAATAGGTGAAACGAGGTCCGCGGACGTTATTGCGGCCTGAGTTGCCGAACTGGCAGTCGGCAGGCGAATCTCCACCGGCACACGCGCCGGTGCTAGGATCGACGACGGAGGCGAAGGCGTCCGGGTTGAGCCATTGCCGGCAGGATTGCCAGGCTGTGCGGGAAATTGATCGAATGGCTGTTGACGGGGAGCGAGGGCGAAGGTCAGACACCACTGTTACGGGATACAACGGTTTAGCGGCCTTCATCAGCGCCGGTCCCGGTTACTACAAATTCCTGGCCCCTTGAAGCTGACAAATGCCGAATGCCGCATACACATAAGCGAGTTAGTAT
>JBEKZJ010000022.1:0-44026 GCA_049509995.1 Occallatibacter sp.
AGAAGGATGTTGAAGCGCGGCTTGCGCTGCTTGATGAGATTGTTCTCGAGCGCGAGGGCTTCGTGCTCGTTGGCGACCAGAATGGTTTCGATGTCGACGGCCTCGCGCATGAGGGAGCCGGTTTTGGCGTTGGCCTGGGCGGCTTCAAGGAGGTAAGAGCGGACGCGGGAGCGGAGATTCTTGGCCTTGCCTACGTAGATGACCTCGCCCCCGGCATTTTTGTAGAGGTAGACGCCGGGCTGGGTGGGGAGGGTGCGGATTTTCTCGTAAAGGTCCATAAGAGCAGGGAACAGGGAGCAGGGAACAGGGGTAAGCGAGTTAGCGAGTTAGCAAGTTAGCAAGTTAGCGAGTTAGCAAGTTGGCGAGTTGGCGAGTTAGCAAGTTAGCACGGTGGCGAGTTGGCGAGTTGGCGAGTTAGAAAGTTAGCAAGTTAGCGAGTTGGCGTGTGAATCGGGTTACTGTTGCTGGCGGAGGTGTTCGGCGCGGACTTCGTTGGCGGTGAATAGGCGGAGGAAGGGAGCGCCGTGGGCGGCGAATTCGACGGCGGGGCGGCCGTTGGCTTCCTGGCGCTCGACGATGCAGACGACGGCGGCGATGGTCATGCCGGTTTGACTGGCGGCTTCGATGGCGGTGATGGTGGAGGCGCCGGTGGTGCACACGTCGTCCACGATGACAACGCGGGCTCCGGGGCGGCTGAAGCCCTCGATGCGGCGGCCGGCGCCGTGGTCCTTCTCAGCCTTGCGGACGAGGAAGCCGTGGAGCAGGGGGGCGGCTGGGTTCGATTGTGCGCGCCAGGCGCTGGCGGTGGCGACGTTGGAGACGATGGGGTCCGCGCCGAGGGTGAGACCGCCGACGGCTTCGGCAACGATCAAGTTTTCTTCGAGCAGATCAAGAATGGCGTGGCCCGTGAGACGGCCGCCTTCGGCGTGGAGGGTGGTGGTGCGGCAGTCGATGTAGTAGTCGCTGGTGACGCCGGAGGAGAGCTTGAACTGGCCGAGGCGGAAGCTGGTTCTGGCGAGGAGGGCGAGGAGTTTTTGGGCGTGGGTGGGGATGGTCATCGCTTCTGATTGTAATGGAGCAGCGAGTCAGCAAGTCCGCGAGTCAGCAGGGCTGCCAGGCAGCAAGTCACCACGTCAGCGAGTCGGCGGGGCGGAAAGAAAGCGGAGGATCTCGCGCATCACGCGGTCTCCCTGATCCGTTTGAAAGAGATATTGAGCGTGGGCAGATCCATCGAGAAGGATGAGCTCTTTCGGCTGGGGGGCTTTCTCGTATTGTGCGCGAATCCCGGGGAGACGCGGCCCGTCCGCACTGGCGTCGTCGCGGGCCACGATGAAGAGCGTGGCTGACTTGAGCTTGCCGGCCGGGCCGTTGGGCGCCGCGCCGAGCAGGACCAGGCGATCGATCTCACCCGGCTGAGAAGCAATGGATGCATCGCCGGCGGCTCCTCCTCCCATGCTCCCGCCTACGACAGACACGCTGGTTGCGCCGGTCTTTCGCAGGTAGCGGACGGCGGCCAGCACATCCAGGTGAAGCGGTGCACTCAAGGGGTCCGACTGGCCCGGACCTCGGGACTTGCCGTAGCCGCGGAAGTCGATCGCCAGGACGCGGAACTTTGCTGCGGCGAGCGTTTGGGCTTGCTTCTCCCAGCTTTCTTTGTTGAAGCGGCCTCCGTGGGCGAGAACGACGGCCCGGTCGCCTTCTCCGTAAAGGTCGGCGTAGACTATGCCTCCGTCTTCGGTAGGGAAGGAGACGGTCTTTTGGGCGGCGGCGACCCCGGAAAGCAACAATGCCACAAGGATGGAAACGAGAGGACGCACGGGGCAAATCTATCACAAGTTCTGACTTGCTGACCTGATAGTTTCTACATCTTGTCCAGGTGCTTGAAGCCGGAGGTGCCCAAGAGCATGAGGGCGAAGAGGAGGAAGTTGTAGGAGGCGTGAACGAGGACGCTGGCGGCCAGCGAGCGGGTGGCGAGGCGGGCCCAGCAGAGGACCAGGCTTACGGCGACGAGCAGGAGGAATGGGCCGAGAGAATAGCCGGTTTGCTCGGCGTGCAGGGCGGCGAAGGGGACGCTGGTGGCGATGGAGGCAACGACCATAGCGGGGATGGACCATTGGGGATGGCCGTTTGCGTCGAGCGGAAGGGCGGGTGTGCCGGAGGCTTTTTCGCCGAACCAGTCGCAGGCGGTGCAGAGAGCGGAGAGGAGAAAGCCGCGGAAGACGATTTCCTCAAAGAGAGGCGCAAAGGTGACGGCGAAGGCGAAAAGGAACCAGGCCGCCATGCGGGTATCAAAGAGCTTTTCGATGGGGGCGTTTTCGGGGCCGGGGAGGAGCAGTTCGTCGACCATGGCGAGGACGAAACAGGCGCAGGCGGCGGCCATCAGGGGCCAGAAGCGGCGCAGGGCTGCCGGGGCGTTCCATTGCAGGCCGGCGAAGAGGCTCTTGTGCCAGAAGAGGGGAAAGATGAGCAGGGAGGCGGCGAGGGTGATGAGATAGAGGGCGGCCATGCTGCCCAGTGCGTAGTGGATGTCGGCTTCGGCCTTTTGGACGGTGGAGATGCCGAAGAGATGAAAGTAGAGGGCGGACCGGGTGAGGAGACTGACGCCGAGCAGGCCGAGGAGGGCCAGGATGGCCAGAAGCAGGAGATCGCCGAGATGGGGGATGCGGGTGGGGGCTGGGTAGACTTTGGACGGGTAGAAGGATTGGAAGAGGGGGCGCTCGGCGAGTTCTGTTGGTAGGGGCGGGGGTTGATCGGGAGGGGCCGGAGATGGTGATTCGAGGTCGAAAAGGGCTTTGAGGTAAGCGGGAGTTTCCGCGGGGGGGTCTGAAAAGCGTTGCACAGGGGATAAATCGATGGGTTCAAAGGTGTCCCTCCCAGCCTCCGTTGATTCGGCCTGGTCCGCGGGCGCGATTCTGTCAGGGTTAAAACCCTCTCCTGGCAAGCCCGTACCCTTCAACTCCGCATCTTCCGTCAAGGCGGGTTGCTCCGGGTTTTCTTCATGGGATAAATGGATGGGCTGAAACCCATCCCTACCGGCCACGATTGGGCCGGCAAGGTTGCCATACTGGCTGGGGTCCGTATTCTTCACGGGTTTGCGCCCCGGTGGGGTGAGTCTTTCCTGGACTCCCTCAGCGAATAAATGGATGGGTTGAGGCCAATCCATGGCGGGCTGGATCGACTCCGTTGTGTCAACTTGCGGGATTCCGGCAGGGGTAAGGTGTTGGGTTAACGAGGCTGTGCCTTTCAAATCCGTGCCTTCCGGACGGGAGGCTCTTTCCCACTTGGCTTCGGGGAATACAGGGCTGGGTTGACCCTCATCCCGGCTGGCGCCGGCCAGGTCGGCGGGGGTGCGGAACGGGCTGAGGCACATACCCTCGAGCGAAGGAAATTCTTCTTCGCCGCTTGACGAGGCTGGTTGTTCCTGGGGCGGGGTGGGGGCTTTAGGGATGAGGGGGTCGCGCTCGGGGGGAGTGGTCATGCCTGGCCCGTTTTCTTTTTGCGCGAGCCGGAGTTTTGAGGCTTGTCTGGAGCGGGGCGGTTAGCTTTGGCGCGCGTGGAGGCGAGGTCTTCTTCGGCCGGGGTGAGTCGCCGGGAGCGCTTTGGTTTGGAGCTGATGGGGGGTGGGGCGGAATCGCGGGTCTCAGAAGCGAGGCTTGAATTGGATGGGGGGGCGCCCAGGTTTTTCGACGATCCGGGTTCGTGGTTTCCCACCCTTTCCGCAGAAAGAAGCGGAAAGGATGGGGCACGGAGCGATTGTGCGGGGTCCGGCTTTGCCGTTTTGTCCGTGCTGGAATCACTCTCCGCGCCGGTCAGGGTGGGAAGAGGTTCCTCATTGGGATCGATGGGGGTCAGTTGGCCGTTGGTGGAGGCGTAGTAGCGGGTGAGGAACTGGCCGGTGTAGGAGCCGGGAGTGGCGGCGATCTTGGCGGGACGGCCCTGGCCGACGAGGCGGCCTCCGTCTTCGCCGCCTTCGGGGCCGAGGTCGATGATCCAGTCGCCGTTGCGGATGACGTCGAGGTTGTGCTCGATGATGATGACGGAGTTGCCGAGATCGGCGAGCCGGTGAAGGACTTCAAGGAGCTTGCGGACGTCGTCGAAGTGGAGGCCGGTGGTGGGCTCGTCGAGCAGATAAAGGGTGCGGCCGGTCTGGCGCTTGGAGAGCTCGCGGGCCAGCTTCATGCGCTGCGCTTCGCCGCCGGAGAGGGTAGTGGCGCTCTGGCCGAGGTGGACGTAGCCGAGGCCGACATCGACCAGGGTTTGCAGCTTCTGGCGGACCTGGGGGACGTCGGCGAGGAGGGGGAGCGCGTCCTCGATGGTGAGGTCGAGGATGTCGGCTATGGAGTGGCCGTGGAATTTGACGGCCAGGGTTTCCTGGTTGTAACGGCGGCCGTTGCAGACTTCGCACTGCACGTAGACGTCGGGCATGAAGTTCATCTCAATCCGGCGCTGGCCGTCGCCCTGGCAGGCCTCACATCTTCCTCCAGTCACGTTGAAGCTGAAGCGGCCGGGCTTGTAGCCGCGCTCGCGGGACTCGGGGAGCATGGCGAAGAGGTCGCGGATGGGCGAGAAGACCTGGGTGTAGGTGGCGGGGTTGGAGCGCGGGGTGCGGCCGATGGGGGACTGGTCGATGCGGACGACTTTATCGATCTGCTCGGCGCCGGTGAGGCTGTCGTGGGCGCCGGGCTCCTCGCGGGAGCCGTAGATGGACTGGGCGAGGGAGCGGTAGAGGATGTCGTTGATGAGCGTGCTTTTGCCGCTGCCGCTGACGCCGGTGACGACGGTCATGACGCCCAGGGGGATGCGGATGGTGACGTCCTGGAGGTTGTGCTCGCGGGCGCCGGTCACGGTGAGCCACTTGCCGGTGAGGGTGCGGGGACGGTCGCGCAGAAGGACGGTTTCGGCGCCGGAGAGATAGCGGCCGGTGAGGGACGCGGGGCAGGCCATGATTTCAGCGGGGGTGCCCTGGGCGACGACGCAGCCGCCCAGACGGCCGGCGCCGGGGCCGAGGTCGAGAACGTAGTCGGCGTGGCGGATGGTTTCTTCGTCGTGCTCGACGACGAGGACGGTATTGCCGAGGTCGCGGAGTTGCAGGAGGGCATGAATGAGGCGGTTGTTGTCGCGCTGGTGGAGGCCGATGGAGGGTTCGTCGAGGACGTAGAGGACGCCGCGGAGGCGGGAGCCGATCTGGGTGGCGAGGCGGATGCGCTGGCCTTCGCCGCCGGAGAGCGTGGCGGCGTTGCGGTCGAGGGCGAGGTAGTTGAGGCCGACGGCGCAGAGGAATTCGAGGCGCTCGACGATTTCGCGGCGGATGCGGTCGGCGACCAGAGACTCGCGGGCCGTGAAGTTGAGGTTGATGGCGGCCGAAAGGGCGCGATTGAGGGGAAGGGCGGTGAAGTCGGCGATGGAGAGGCCGCCGATTTTGACGGCGAGGGACTCGGGACGCAGGCGTTTGCCGCGGCAGACGGGGCAGGGCGTGGCGGACATGAAGCTCATCATGTACTCGCGATAGCCGTCGCTGCGGGCTTCGTCAATGGTGTCGCGGAGGAAGGTGAGAATGCCGTGGAAGCCGGTGCGCGGAGCCTCGTTTTTGGGCGGGCCGTAGACCAGAACGTGCTGGTGTTTGACGGGCAGATCCTCGAAGGGGAGCTTCAGGTCGATCCCGTAGCGGTCGGCGGCAAGATGGATGAGCTTGAGCAGGTATTGCGAGGAGGAGCTGGGACCGAGGCCGCCATCGAGCAGGGGTTTGGACCAGTCGGTGATGACCTTGGCGGGGTCGAGGTCGTAGAGCGAGCCCAGGCCGTGGCACTCGGGACAGGCGCCGAAGGCGGAGTTGAAGCTGAAGCTGCGCGGCTCGAGTTTGGGCACGTCGAGGCCGCAGTCGGGGCACGCCATGGAGGAGGAGAACAACTGCTCTTCGCACCCGGTGACGGCGACCAGCGCGAGGCCGTTGGCAAGCTGGAGGGCCTTGCCTACGGCCTGCTCAAGGCGTTTTTCGACGGAGGGCTTGCCGGGGGGCAGGGGTGGCGCGTCGGCGGGAGGGTTCTTGAGCAGGATGCGGTCGACGACGGCTTCGATGGCGTGGTTCTTGCGGCGGTCGAGCAGAAGCGGCTCGGAAAGGTCGCGGAGTTCGCCGTCGACGCGGGCGCGGAAGCCTTGCTGGTCAAGCTGGTCGAGGAGGTCCTTGAACTCGCCCTTGCGGCCGCGGACGATGGGAGCCATGACGGTGACGCGCTCGCCGCGGCCGAGCTCGAGAATGCGCTGCACGATTTGATCCGATGTTTGCCGGGTGATGGGGCGGCCGCAGTTGGGGCAGTGGGGCGTGCCGACCGAGGCGTAGAGCAGGCGCAGGTAGTCGTAGATTTCAGTGATGGTGCCGACGGTGGAGCGGGGACTGCGGCTGGTGGTTTTCTGCTCGATGGAGATGGCGGGCGAGAGGCCTTCAATGGAATCGACGTCGGGGCGCTCGATCTGGTCGAGGAACTGGCGGGCGTAGGCGGAGAGGGTTTCGACGTAGCGGCGCTGGCCTTCGGCATAGATGGTGTCAAATGCCAGCGAGCTCTTGCCGGAGCCGGAGAGGCCGGTAACCACCGTGAGAGTGTTGCGGGGGATGCGCACATTGATGTCGCGCAGATTGTGCTGGCGCGCTCCGCGCACCGAGATGTGAGTGATGGGCATGATAGGTTTCAACGACCAAATTGGAACAAGTCTTGGGTACGAAAGGATCAAACGCTGAAGATAGCGCTGGAGACGGACCTACAACCATGATACATAGTGGAGTGGTCAGCGAAAAATGAGATGCGGACGACGAAGTGGGGGATTCACTCCGTTGCTGAAGGGAGGGCCTTGGCGGGCGGGCGGGCAATGTCTGGATCGCGAGGGGAGAGGCCGCGAGGGATGGAATCCGGCTCGCGGCGGGGTGAGGGCCGCGGGGCTAGAGTCCGGCATGGGAGCCATCGCAGAAAGGGGGACTGGCGGTGTGCTTGCATCCGCAAAGATAGACGGTTTTGGACTCCGGGGCTTCGAATTTCACGGGCGTGAAGCCGGTGGTCTTGTGGCTGCCATCGCAGAAGGGCTGGTTGGCGCTCAAGCCGCAGGCACACCAGTAGTAGCTCTTGCCGGCTTCAACTTCGACGGGATAGGGGCTTTTTTGGGCAATTGCCGGTTCGGGCATGGGGAATTCTCCTTAAAAGGCTATGGAGCGATTATCGCCGAAAGCGGGCCGAATGTGCACGCTCCGGGATGGAAGCGGTCCGTTACGCAGGTTTTATCAGGCCTGGAATCCGCAGGGGCAAATTGAGGCATCGGGGGTGGGCGGCGAAGGGCGGCGGGCGGTTCCAAACTGGGCGGCCGGCCCATTACCGGAATGCAATGCCTGGAGGTATCGCATTGGTCAACAGGAATGGGGAGCAACGGCGGTGAGCTTCTGCGACAATCGCAGAAACGTTGCCGGTGGCCGGGCCGCGAGAGTTGGGGACGGCCGTGGAGCCAAAGGACGTGGCAGTTCGAGATCCCAGGGCGCGTAAACCAAGGTGAGCGCAGGAGCAGAAGCGATGGCGGATTTGTTGAATCTGGCAATGTTGGTTTTGGCGGCGGTGGGGTCGATGGCGTTTGGCATTCTGGCGGCATACGGGATTCTACGCGCGGGATTTGCGCTGCTGCGTCCGCAGGCACGGCGGGTGGGTGTGAAGGCGCGGGCGGAAGTGGCGCGGGTGTAGACAGGGGTCAGAGATCAGAGATCAGAGATCAGGCATCAGAGATCAGGCATCAGCGGTCAGGGATCAGCAAGTTAGCGCCGCTGACGCGACGTTAGCGAGTTAGCAAGTTAGCGGGATTATGCTGGGACGGTCGGAATCAGGGCGCGGAATCGGTTGCGGGCGGACTGGGAACGGTTACAGATATCTATTTTGAGCGCTGAGGCTTGCGCACGGATTTCTGGATTGAGCACATATTTCTGTGAACTGCATGCCGATCGCTGGAAACTTGTCACTGATTGCCGAAACGCCGAAAGCTAATCAACTGAATCTCCACTGGCAATTCGGCCGCAGCTAGTTTTGGGGATTGCTGAGCGGTTGCGGCTGCGGCTGGAGCGGCTGCTGGGGCGGTTGCGACAGCTGTTGGCGCTGCTGCATCTCCTGCATGATCTGCTGCGGGCTGCGGGGAGGGGCGCCGGGCGCGAAACCGGGGCGGCCGGGCGCGGGTTCCTGGGGCTGCGCCGGCTCTTCGGCTTCGGTGTCTTCGTCGCTGTTGGCCGGGGTGTTCCTGGCGGCGGATGGCGAGTTGGCGGCCTGGCGGAGGCTGAGCACGACCTGGCGCGGCGCTCCCTGGCCCTGATCGCCAATCATGACCACGTTGTAGCCGGAGCCTTGCAGGAGCTGGGAGAGCACATCGCGGGGCTGGCCGGGACCGTAGTCGCCAAAGACGCGCTGATCCGAGCCCAGACCTTCGACTTTTGTGCCGGTGGCGGTGGATACATCTTTCATGATTTGCTGGAGGCTGGAGTTTGCGGCGTCGATGCGGAGGCCCTGGCTGTCCCAGACGACGGAGGCCTCGACCGGCTTGTCGTTGACAGGCCAGTGGGGAGGTTCGGGCACGGGAGGCGTGACGGGCGCGGAGACCGATTGAGCGGGCGAGGCGAGCGGATGGGCTGGACTGGGACGCTTGTGGGGGTGAACGGGCTTTTGTGCCGGGGCGGATGCGGGTGGTGGGGCGGGCGTTTGGGCGGCGGGGGTCTGGGCGGCGAAAAGCGATTGGGCCGCGAACAGGGCTGTGGCCGCGGCCAGGAGCGCAAGGGGAGCGTGCGGGAGCGGGGAGCAAGAGTTGCGCGAGGCGAGGGGTCGCAAGGCGCGATGGGCGGCGAGTTGGGATTGCAGCGGGATGGTTGTGCGCATGGGCATGGGCTCCCCGGCCCGTTAGCGGCGCCCGGCTGCCCGCACTGGGGGCCGAACGCGGCTAATGATTGCCGCTCCACTGTACTAGACTAACAGTGGCCGGCGGACGCTCGAAACAGGAGTTTCGCCGGGCGGAGAGGATGCCGGAGGAACTATGCGCCTCTGCTGGAAGGTTTGGGCTGCCGCGGTGTTTGCGATGGGGTTGCTGGCTTTGCCGGAGTCGAGCCAGGCCACCAGTTGCATCACGCAGGGGGAGCTTTTGGCGCAGGATCGCAATGCGCTGACGGCGGCTGGGGGACGGCTGTCAGTGGCCGTGCTGGAGCAGGATTATGGAGCGCTACAGGCGGCGTTGCTGCCGGCCGAGGCGGCGGAATGGGACGGGATTCGCGAGGCGGTGGAACAGGGCGCGCCGCTGGTGAAGGGCGGCCAGGTGCAACTGCTGAATCTGTATCTGCTGGACGCGAGCAGTCTGGCGGCGCCGGCCGATACACAGTTCTTCTGTTCGAACGCGAGCGGGTCGCTGACGGTGACCATCACCATGCGGGCGCTGCCGCCGGGACGGTATGCGGTGGTGCTGGCGGGTGCGGCGGGGGCACAGCTGGGCGGGCAGTTGGGAATGATTCTGGCATGGGACGCCGCCAGCGCCGCAGGGGGTTGGAAGCTGGCGGGACTGACGGTGCGGCAGGGGATCTTCGACGGCCACGACGGCGTCTGGTACTGGACGCGGGCGCGGGAGCTGGCCAACGCAGGCCAACCGTGGAGCGCGTGGTACAGCTATGAGATCGCGCGGGCGCTGCTGTTGCCGGTGGATTTTCTTTCCTCGCCGAATTCGGAAAAGCTGGGGGCCGAGCAGGCGCTGATCAAGAACTCGCCGCAGGACGCGTTTCCTTTGACGCTTCAGGACGGGCCGCGGACGTGGAAGATCGACGCGGTGCGGCTGGACGCGAGCCTGCACCAGGCCGACCTGGGCGTGACGTATGAGTCGACGGGAGTGACCGATCCGGCGGCGGTGCGGACGGAAGCGGTTGCGGTACTGTCTGCCTTCCTGAAGGCGCAACCGGGGCTGAGGGAGAACTTTCACGGGTTGTGGGCCTATGCGATGAAGGATGGGAAACGGAGTCCGGTGATCGAGCTGCCGATGGCGCGGATACCGTAAGGCAGAGATCAGAGATCAGGGAACAGGGAACAGGGAACAGGGACGTAGGGACTGAGGGAACAGCGGAAAGGCGGACGATATGCCAATTTCCCTTGCGCTCTTGCTTTGCATTCCGATTGGATTCCTATTTTATTTCGAAGCGCGCTGGCTGATCCGTTACGCCTTGGGTCGTTACGAACAGAGGGAACGCAGAGCCGCACGCCTTTTTGGAGTCTTCGGTGCGTCGTTGATTCCTTCAATGTACTGTTTCGGAATTATCGAAGAAGCATTTCCAGGAAGGCTCGGAAAGACAATCGCGATTGGATTTTTTGTGGTTGCCTGGGGACTTGTCGGTTCGATATTTGCAACCCTGAATGAAAGGAAGTAGAAGGCGATGGCGGGGCTTATCGATCTGCGTTCGGATACGGTGACGCGGCCTACGCAACTGATGCGGGCGGCGATGGCGGCGGCCGAGGTGGGAGACGACGTTTACGGCGAGGACCCGACGGTGAACCTGCTGGAGCGGCGCGCTGCGGAGGTCTTTGGGCGGGAGGCGGCGCTGTTTGTGCCGACGGGGACCATGGGCAACCAGATCGCCATCCGGCTGCACACGCAACCGGGGCAGGAGGTGATCGCCGAGTCGCGGGCGCACATTCTGGACTGGGAGATGGCGACCACGGCGGTCTTTTCCGGCTGCCTGGTCCGCGCCGTTTACGCCGAGCGGGGGATTCTGACCTGGAAGCAGATTGAGCCGGCGATTTATGGGCGCGGAGCGTTTCGCGCGGCGACGGGGTTGATCGAGATTGAGAATACGGCCAATCTGGCTGGGGGGAGCGTTACGCCGCTGCCCGTTTTGGAAGAGATTTGGGAGGGCGCAAAGGAGCACAAGCTGCCCGTTCACCTGGATGGGGCGCGGATCTTCAATGCGGCTGTGGCGCTGGGGGTGGACGTGAAGACGCTGACGCGCGGGTTCGACACGGTGATGTTTTGTTTGTCGAAGGGATTGGGCGCGCCGGTGGGGTCGATGCTGACGGGGTCGGCGGAGCTGATGGAGCGGGCGCGGCTCTACAGGAAGGCGCTGGGCGGCGGAATGCGGCAGGCGGGCGTGCTGGCCGCGGCGGGTCTGATTGCGCTGGAGCAGGGGCCGGGACGGCTGCACGAGGACCACGCCAATGCGCGGCTGCTGGCCGAGGCGCTTTCGCACATGGAGGGCGTAGAGATCGACGTGGATGCGGTGGAGACGAACATCGTGATCTTCAGGCTGACGGGAGGGTTGAGCGCGGCAGAACTGGTGGCGCGGCTCAAGGCGCGCGGGGTGCTGGCCAGCACGCTGGGGCCGGGTGCGATCCGGCTGGTGACGCACCTGGACGTGGATCGCGCGGCCTGCGTGACGGCCGCGGAGGGGCTGACGGAAGAGATTGAGGGGGCGTGAGCCGGCAGGCTGGGTTCTGAGGCTTGTGGATTCTCACCATTGGGACAGTTTTTTGGCGAAAAGCAGTCGCAAGGGCGGAGTGCACGGTCGAGAGTAGTAAAAAACCATAAAAGGCCGTAGATAAGATAGGTGAATCTATCCCATCTTAGCGGCAAAAACAAAGACGCCGGGCCCCGACCCGAAGGGTTCCCCGGCGCCCCGGTGGGGCACCCAGTTTTTCCACAGAGGGGCGGGCTGCCCAGCGTTGTGCCGATGCATCTCAACCAGGATACTGGAATGGGGGCGTGGGGATTTGTGCGCGCAACTATTCCGGCGGTGTGGCGTTGAAACGAACAACGGGCCGGAACGCACGGATGTTCCCGGAAACTCAATCCCTGGAGGAGATGATTCATCGTGAAGAAGATTGCGCTGGCAGTATTGCTTGCTCTCGTATTGGCGCCTGCGGCTTCGTTGGCGCAGGTTGTGATTCGCATCGGGCCACCGGCTCCGATCGTTGAGCATCCCGGTCCGCCTCCGGAGCGGGGGTTCGTGTGGATCTCCGGCTATCACCGCTGGGACGGCGCCCAATATGTGTGGGTTCCCGGCCACTATGAGCGTCCGCCGCATCCGGGCGCGCATTGGGTGGCGCACAAGTGGGTGCACCGGCACGGGGAATGGGTGCTGGTGGAAGGGCACTGGCGGTAGGTTGCAACCTGGCACAAAAAGGAGAGCGGGGCTTGCGCCTCGCTCTCTTTTTGCGTGCCGTGCGATTCCGTTTCAGCTGATTTCGATGACGTCGGTGGCGGCGGCTGCGGCGGCTTCGGCGCGGATCATCAATTTTTCAGCTACGGCGTAGAACTCGGCGGCCTGCGGGCTCTTGGGGCCGGCGAGGGCGACGGGGAGACCGCGATCGCCGCCTTCGCGGATGGCGGGGAGGAGCTCGATGGAGCCGAGGAAGGGAACGTTGAACTGCGCGGCGGTGCGCTCGGCGCCGCCTCGGGAGAAGATGTCGATCACCTGGTGGCAATGGGGGCAGGTGAAGTGGCTCATATTTTCGACGATGCCGAGGACTTCGACGTTGACCTGGGCGAACATTTCGAGAGCCTTGCGTGCGTCCATGAGGCTGACGTCGGAGGGGGTGGAGACGACGACGGCGCCGGTGAGGGGGACGGTCTGGACCAGGGAGATGACGACGTCGCCGGTGCCGGGAGGGAGATCGACGATGAGGTAGTCGAGCTGGCCCCAATCGACCTGCTGGAGGAACTGGCGGATGATCTGGTGGAGCATGGGTCCGCGCATGACGAGGGGCTTATCACCGGGGGAGATGTAGCCGATGGAGATGGTCTTGATGCCGTGGGTGAGGTTGGGTTCGATCTGGTTGCCGGGGCCGACGCGGGGCTGCTGGCTTGAGCCCATCATGAGGGGGACGTTGGGGCCGTAGATGTCGGCGTCGAGGAGACCGACGCGCTGGCCGAGGCGGGAGAGCGCCACGGCGAGGTTGACGGCGATGGTGGTCTTGCCGACGCCGCCCTTGCCGGAACCGATGGCGACGATTTTGGAGACGCCGGGGAGGGCGACAGGGGAAGGCATGGCGGGCGAATGGGCCATAGGGATGGGTTGCTCCTTATTTTTTGGCTGGGGTTGAAACCCAGTTCTGTTCGAAGTTGAAAGCTTGCCTGGTTTGATCAGGGCTGGATGGCTGCGGCGTCTTCCTGGGCGGTGGCGGCGTGCCGGGCCTCTTTGCGGCGAGCGGACTCGGCTTCGCGATGCTCGCGGCGGAGCAGGGCGTCGGCATGGCGGCGGACCTCGTTGGGGGTTTCGGTGATGAGTTCAGGGACCTGCCGGCGGCGGCCCTGGTCGTCGATAGCGACAAAGACCAGGTAGGCGCTGGCGACATGGACGACGCAGCCGGTGCGGGTGTTTTCCGCCCAGACTTTGACGCCGACCTCCATGGAGGTGGAAAAGGCGCGGTTGACGCTGGACTTGAGGGTGACGAGGTCGCCGAGATGGACGGGGCGGATGAAATCGATGTGGTCCATGGCGGCGGTGACGACGTTGGTGCGCGAGTGGCGGTAGGCGGCCATGGCGCCGGTGACGTCGATGAAGTGCATGAGGCGCCCGCCCAGCAGGTTGCCCAGGGTGTTGGTGTCGTTGGGCAGGATGATCTCAGTCATCTCCGATTGCGTGCTAGCCACGGTACGGGCAATGGGGTTGGTCTCGATAGCAGTCATTCTGCGCTGGCTCCATTCACTGTCGATGCACGTGGGCTGCCTGGCGAGCGGCTCCGGCCGGCGGCTACAATGGAAGCGGCAGCCGGTGCGGATGGGGACTCAAGGGCAAGGCATCCAGTTCCAGTTTCGGCAATTGGCGTGAAATGTGCAAATCCCCCAGGGCCGGGAGGCGGCCGAAAACGAGCGAGATGGACAAGATAGAAGGGTTGAAAGAGATTCTGGCGCTGGACCCGAAGAACAGTTTTGCGCGGTACGGGGTGGCGATGGAGCTGGCGAGCCGGGGCGAGACGGCGGCGGCGCTGGGTGAGTTCGACACGCTGCTGGCCGACGATCCCGACTATACGGCCGGGTACTTTATGGCGGCGCAGACGCTGGCTACGGCGGGGCGGACGGCGGAGGCGATAGAACGGTTGAGGGCTGGCATCGGGTGCGCCGCGCGAAGAGATAACCGCCATGCGCTCAGCGAGATGCAGGCCATGCTCGAGGAGCTGGAGCGGTAGGGTTTTCCTGCCGGCCGAGGTGGATGCACGGGCATTGGGGCGGGGAAGAGTCCGTATTGGGGCACGCAAATTGATACTTTTCGAACTGAAACGCATCTATACTGGAAGTATGACGAAATACTCTGTTGTTGTTCCTTTTCACAACGAAGAGGAGAACGTCACGGCTCTTTATGCTCGCCTGAAGCAGGTGATGGAACAGGTGGGCGACAGCTTTGAGCTGGTTCTGGTGGAGGATGGGTCCACCGACCGGACGTACAAGCTGCTGGAAGAGATAGCGGCGGTGGACAGCCGGGTGCTGGTGGTGAAGCTGCGGCGGAACTTTGGTCAGACTTCGGCCCTGGCAGCGGGTTTCGACCATGCATCGGGCGAGTTCATCCTGGCCATGGATGGGGACCTGCAGCACGACCCGAACGATATTCCCAACTTCCTGGAAAAGCTGGAGGAGGGATACGATGTGGTTTCGGGCTGGCGCAAGGAGCGGAGGGACAACTTCGTGCTGCGGCGGATTCCGTCGCGCTGCGCGAACTGGCTGATGGCGAAGCTTTCCGGGGTGGATATTCACGACTTCGGCACCACGTTCAAGGCCTATCGCCGCGAGGTGATCCAAAATATTCCGCTGTACGGGGAGATGCACCGCTTCATTCCCGCGCTGGCCAGCTGGTACGGGGCGTCGATCTGCGAGATTCCCATCAGGAACGTGAACCGGAAGCGGGGGAGGAGCCACTACGGCCTCGGCCGCACCTTCGGCGTGTTCTTCGATCTGCTGACGATCCGGTTCCTGCTCAAGTACATGGGCAGTCCGTTGCACTTTTTCGGCGGGTTTGGGACGTTGGGGATCGTGGCGGGGAGCATCATCTCGACGGTTCTGCTGGGGTTGAAGATCCTGCACCCGCACCAAAGCATGATGGACCAGCATGGGCCGCTGTTCGGGGTGGGGGCGGTGCTGATCCTAGCCGGCATCCAGATGCTGGCGATCGGCCTGCTGGGGGAGTTGCAGGTGCGGCACTATCACACCAGCCAGCATCGCGCGCCGTACACGGTGGACCGTGTGGTGCGGCTGGCTTCGCCGGAGGAGCAGAGCTTGCTGTCGGACGGGGACTGAAAAGCAGGGACTAGGGAGTAGGGAGCAGGGATCAGAAAAGCCCCGCCTGGGCAATGCCTGGGCGGGGTTTGGTGTTTTTTGAACGGGGTGCGAAAGGAGTAGCCCTTGCGAGCCCCGGGCTCGAGGCGCTTGCAGGAGCGCGGCCTCAGGGTGCATTCTGGCGGTGACATGAAGGCTATTCAGATTCACCAGACAGGCGGGCCGGAGGTTCTGAAGCTGGCCGAGTTGCCCATTCCCGAGCCGGGACCGGGGCAGGTGTTGATCCGCGTGGAAGCTACGGGGGTCAACTTCATCGAGATCTACTTCCGCAAGGGAGTGTACAAGGCTTCGCTGCCGCTGGTGCCGGGCAGCGAGGCGGCGGGGACGGTGGAGGAGCTGGGTCCGGGGGTGACGGGGTTTGCCGCAGGGGATGCGGTGGCGTCGGTGAGCGTCGCGGGCAGCTATGCCGAGTATGCGCTGGTTCCGGCGGCGTCGCTGGTAAAGGTGCCGAAGGGGCTGAGCATGGAGCAGGCCGCGGCCGTCATGCTGCAGGGGATGACGGCGCACTACCTGGCGTACTCGACGTTTCCGCTGAAGGGCGGAGACACGGCGCTGGTTCATGCCGGGGCCGGCGGCGTGGGGCTGCTGCTGACGCAGATCGCGACGCGGCTGGGGGCGCGGGTGATTGCGACGGTCTCCACGGAGGCCAAGGCGGAGCTGGCGCGCGAGGCGGGAGCTTCGGATGTGATCCTTTACACCGAGAAGGATTTTGAGGCGGAGGTGAAGCGGCTGACGGGCGGCAAGGGTGTGGACGTGGTGTACGACTCGGTGGGCAAGACGACTTTCGAGCGGAGCCTGGACTGCCTGCGTCCGCGCGGGCTGCTGGCGCTTTTTGGCGCGTCCAGCGGGCCGGTGCCGCCGTTCGACCTGATCCACCTCAGCGGGAAGGGGTCGCTGTTCGTTACGCGGCCGACGCTGTGGCACTACATTGCGACAAGGGCGGAGCTGGAATGGCGCGCGGGGGACGTGCTGGGTTGGGCGGCCAAAGGCAAATTGAAGCTGCGCACCGAATATGTGTATCCGCTGGCCGAGGCGGCGCAGGCGCAGAAGGACCTTGAGGGGCGGAAGACTACGGGGAAGATTCTGCTGGAGCCGTGAAAAAGCAGGGAACAGGGAACAGGGAACAGGGAACAGGGAACAGCGTGTGCCCCTCGGATTGATCCGCCAACATTCCGTCGGCGAATCCGCAGTGAGGAATGGAAATGGGAGTACTCTACAAAGCGACATTTCCGAAGGGATCGAAGGTGCGGGTGATCTCAAGGGGCGCGTTGGAGATCTTCGCGCGAAACTGGAACTATCATCACAAGCTTGAGGCAGAACAGATGAAGTTTGCGGGGGCGGCTGCAATCGTGAAAGAGGTTAGTTTCTATCACGGGGGCGACCAGCTATACGTACTCGAGGGTGTTCCAGGCATTTGGAGCGAGCCCTGCATTGAGTCCGCAACTCAGCCTCAACCGTGCGTTGGCCCGAACCGTTTTTCCGTCGAACACTAGACCATGACCACGATTTCCATTGCGTCTGATGATCGGGTGTTTGTGCTGACCGGGGCGGGGATCAGCGCGGAGAGCGGGCTGCCCACCTTTCGCGCCTCGGACGGGCTGTGGGCGGGGCATAGCATCGAGGATGTGTGCACGCCGGAGGCTTGGCAGCGGAATCCGGCTCTGGTGTGGGAGTTCTATTCGGCGCGGCGGGCGCAGGGCGCGAAGGCGGAGCCGAATCCGGCGCATGTTGCGCTGGCGGAGCTTGAGGGGCGGCTGGGCGAGCGGTTCTTTCTGTGTACGCAGAATGTGGACGATCTGCACGAGCGGGCGGGCTCGGTGCGGCTGGTGCACATGCACGGGGAGCTGGCCAAGGCGCGGTGCGAGCGGGAGTGCGGACGGGCGCCGGTGGAGGATCGGGCGATTTACAAAAGCCTGAGCGAGGTGGGGCGGTGTGCGTGCGGCGGACGGCTGCGGCCGCACATTGTGTTCTTTGGCGAGATTCCGCTGGAGATGGAGCGGATTCAGGAGGAGATCCGGAAGGCCACGCTGATGGTGGTGGTGGGGACTTCGGGGTCAGTATATCCGGCGGCGAACTTTGTGCATTGGGCGCGACAGGGCGGGGCGCGCACAGTGTATGTGGGGCCGGAGAAACCGCTGAACGCTTCGGCGTTTACGCATGTGGTGGAGGGGAAGGCTGGGGAAGCGTTGCCGGGGCTGTTTGTGGTGTAGCGGAGTTGGCGCGGTTAGCGAAGTTGGCGAGCCAGCAACTTATTGAGGATTGAATAATATAGTGAAACTTCTGGATTTCTGTGCTATCTTCCGGCCGTCGCCAAAAACCTCGTCGCCTCTTTAAGAGCAAATTGCCACGAATTCGTTGGCAGGAGTGCGTGTCAGGTTCTCGCTCTGGAGGCAGACGCTTTAGAGTTCGAGCGTGCCGTGAAGGTACAAGCGTGCGCAGCCCGCGATCTTCACGCGATCGCCGCCGATTGTGCACCGCATGGTTCCACCGCGGACACTGAGTTGTTGCGCACGCAACGTGTCCTTACCCAGCCGCTCCGCCCAATATGGAGCCAGTGTGCAGTGTATCGAGCCGGTTGCGGGGTCCTCATCGATGCCGACCGACGGCGCAAACAATCGGCACACGTAATCCACGCCACCCTCGCCGGGAGCGGTAACAATCGTTCCGCCGATCCCGATATCAATTTTTGCAAGGTGGGCAAAATCGGGCGAGAGCGCTCGCACTTGCTCAGCCTGATCCACCACCACGAGGTAATCGCGCGATTTCATGACCAGCGCCGCTTTCAAACCCAGGGCTGGCAAGAGGCCGGCTGGCGTCTCACAGGGTTGGGGTGGCCTGGCGGGAAAGTCCATTTCAAAGCCGTCTTGTTCCTGAGCGACGGTCAACATGCCGCTGCGGGTGTGGAAGCGAACCGGCCACACGTTGTGCTTCCGCAGCGCGAGCACATAGGCGGATGCCAGGGTCGCGTGCCCGCATAGGTCGTCCTCGACTTCGGGTGTAAACCAGCGCAAGTCGAAATCACCGTCCGCGCGAGGAACAACAAAGGCTGTCTCGCTGTGCCTGTTCTCCGCCGCAATGTTCTGCATGACGCTATCCGCGAGAAAAGCGGAAAGGATGCAGACCCCCGCCGGGTTACCTCGAAAGAGCTCATCCGTGAATGCATCAACGTGGTAATACGTAATTGGCATGTCGTGCTCCTCCAGGTCAGCCCACCAAACATCTCCCGATTTGAGCAACAATACAAACCGTAATCCGCTCCGATACTACCGCGATTTGATGAACTCGACGCGGCGGAAGCGGAGGGCGGTCCAGTCTTCGTCGATGGCCACGGCGCGGACGGTTTCAAAGCCCGCGGATTTGAGAGCGGCCCAGCCGGTGTCGCGATTGAAATCACATTTGTATTTCTTCGATGTTCCCTTGGGATAGGCGAACCATACGATGGCGTCGCCTTTGGCGAGGGCGGCGATTTTGGGGGCGAGCGAGTCGACTTCGGCCTGGCGGGTGACGAAGGCGAGGGAGAAGCGGATCTCGGGGAGGGACTCGAGGTAGCGATGGATGGTGGTCACGGGCAGGCATGAGAGCTCTTTTTCGAAGCTCTCGGGAGCATGCAGGATGAGGATTTCCTGGTGATCCTTGAGGTTGAGTTTCTCGAAGACGGTGGCCATGGATTTTTATCTTAGCCGATTGGGGAATAAAATCTGCAAACGAATTTCCTGCGGAGAGGGCCCGTTATAAAGTGCCCGATAAGAAGCCAGAATAAAGAGCTGTAGATAGGTGGAGCTATCCCACCCTAGCGGCAAAAACAAAGACGCCGCGAGGGTGGGGCACCCGCTATTGTCGGGCACCCGCTATTGTCGGGCACCCGCTATTGTCGGGCAGCCGCTATTGTGGGGCACCCGCTATTGTGGCCTCCCAGGGACCGTTAGAAGTGGAAGCGGTAGCGGAGTTCGGCGGAGAACATGCGTGGATCGTTGAAGTGGAAGCCGCCGATGGTGATGGAGTTGTCGAGCAGGATGCGGTGGCTGGTGACGTTGACCACATTGACGGCGAGCTTCCAGCGCTCGCCGAGCGCGTGGCCGGCGGAGGCGTCGAAGGTGGTGTGGACGGGGAGATAGGGGCCGTCGTAGGGGCCGTTATTGGGGCAGGTGGATGGATCCGCGCAGGCCAGGCCGTTGGAGAACCCGGAGCCGTAGTAAACGTTGGTTGAAAACCAGGTGTGGAGGGGCAGATTGGATGTAAAGCCGGCGTTCAGCGTGTCGCGCTGGTCGTGATCGAGGGAGATGTAGTGGAAGCCGCCGTTGGCGCAGGCCGGATCGTCGGGGTTGGCGCAGGTAAAGCCGCCGATGATGGCGCCGCGCTGCTGGGCGATCTGGTTGGAGTACGTCACGTGGAACTGGCCGGCGTGAGCCAGTTGCGGGGAGCGGAGAGTGAGTTCCCAGGCGCGGACCAGGGCTCCGTTGACGGCGATGGGGAAGTACATGTTGGATTCGCCGAGGTTGGAGTGGTCAAGGAAGTTGTTGACGCGGTCTTTGACCGTGGCTACGTCGAGGAGCCAGCCCTTATACGGAATCTGAATTCCGAACTGGTGCTCTTCGTCGCGCTCGGAGGGAATGGGAGTGAAGGTGTTTTCGCCGGAGGGTAGGCTGGAGGCGTAGTTGAGGACGGAGTTGGAGACGGTTTCAAGAGGCGCAGGCTGGAAGAAGTGGCCGTAAAAGCCGCGCAGGACCCAGTGGAGACGGGAAATTTCGACGGTTGCGCCGATGCGGGGATAGGTCGCGGACTCGTCTAATCCGCCATGGTAGAAGGAGAAGCGCTCGCCGCCGAGCAGCGTGACGTAGCGGCCCAGTCGCAGGTGGTCGGAGAGGTAGAACTCGCCCAGCGCGGCGCTGGCGTTGGCCCCGGCGTTGGGTTGCGATGCTGCGTTGAGGCTGGGGTCGTTGATCAACACGCCGAACAGGTCGCTCTCTGCCTGGTAGAAGGTGTAGACGCCGGCGGAGAAGCTGTTCGGCCCCGCGTCAAGATGGGCATCGGCCTGGCCGCCCACATAGTTCGAGCCCTGATGCCAGGTGGTGGCGACGGGAGTGTTCGTTGGGAGTGAGTCATAGTCAGCCTGGTTGAAGTGGTAGAAGGGCGCGGCGGAGATCAGCGCCTTGGGCGAGAAGGTGTGGACCCAGTTGGCGATGACGAAGGAGTCGCGCTCGGTTTGGGCGTCGCGCAACCCATAGGAGTTGTAATAATTGCTGAGCGCCTGCCAGTCTGTCAGGCTGGGATCGTAGGGGACGTCAAAGTAGTCCTGGCGGTATTGGGCGTTGATGCGGAGCTGGTCTTTGGGGGTCTGGTTGCGGATGAGGGAGAGAAAGCCGCTCTGGGAGTTTGTGGCGTCGTGGTAGAGGTCGGCGACGGGCGTGGCCAGGCCGTAGTTGGAGCGGGAGCCCGTGAGGCTGGTGTACCAGGCGGTTGCGGCGGAGTGGTCGCCGAGGGAGAGTTGGGCTTCGCCGGTATAGAGGTTGCCGGCGGAGACGAGGAGTTCGCCGTCGCGGCTGCGCTCGAAGCCGTTGCGGGGCAGGACGTTGAAGACGCCGTAGGTGCGGTCGCCTATTTCGGCGTCATAGCTGCCGCGCTGCGTTTCCAGGGAGTCGATGTCCTTGGGGTCGATCTGTGGGCCGACATTTGCGGCGATTTTGGTGTTGGGAATGGCGACGCCGTCGATGAGCCACGATGTCTGATGCCCGCCGCGCATGTGCAGCATATCGTGAGTCATGTAGGCGCCGGGGACGTAGTCGGTGATCATCTCCATGCCGATGGTGCGGTCGGCGCCGGGGGTCAGTTCGATGTCGGCGCGGGTGATGAGGGTGGTGGGGGTTACGGAATCGGAGGCAGAAAGGGAAGCTTCCAATCCCTGGACGACGACGGTCTGCGTTGCGGGGGCTACGGGGAGCAGAATGTGCAGGAGGGGGTTGGTGCCGGAGGCGACGGTCACTGGCTGGGAGACGGCGGCGAAGCCGGGGGCTTTGATTTCCAGGCGATAGACGCCGATGGGGACTTGGGGGAGTTCAAAGTCGCCCTCGGAGGTGGTTTTGGCGTGGAGGGTGAAGGTGGAATCGGCGGCCAGGAGGGTGACGTCGGCGCCGGCGATGGGGCGATGCTGGGAATCGTGGACTACGCCGTGGACGGTGGCGAAGACGGTGGCCTGCGCGGGGATGGAGGCGGCCAGCCACAGGGCTGCGGCAAGAGAATAAAGACGGCGCATGAGAGAAGGGACCTCCGGGAGTGATGCGGCTCAAGCGCAGAGCGAGCCGGCAGACATGGACCCTTGGCCTGCAAAAAGCAGGCAAAGGAAGGGGCTGTCCTTGAAGGGGATTCTCAGGCGAGGATTGAGGCGGGAGGACCGCGGCCGGCGCGGGTGCGGATCTGGCTGAGGCGGGCGGCGGCGCGGGCCCCGGCGGGCGAGTGGGGTTGCGCGAGCAGAGCGGGCAGGCAGGCAGGGGAGGCGGCCTGCGCAAGAGTGGACGTTGTGGGCGCGGCGGCGTAACCGGGGAAACAGGGGCAGGTGGAGGGGGCGGTTAAGATGGGTTTGCCGGATGCGGCCTGGGCCATCATGGCGGACCTGCGCAGGGACATGGCACAGTGGTGGGCGCCGTGGCGGCGGCAGCAGGGGGGCAGACGCGCGTCGTCGGCGGCTCCGAGCGCGGCCGTAAAGGGGCCGAGGGCGAAGAAGAAAACGAGGAAGATGGAAAGGGCGCGCCGCATCTGGGATTCATGTTACATGAGTTCGTGGAATCCCACCCTTGCGGTAGAAAAAATCGCAAGGATGGGGCACCCAGGCCCTTGGCTCAAAGTGGGCTTCGGTTAGTCAGTGCGATTCGGTCAGGTATCATCGGGTTATTCGGTTCTTGATGCAGAGAATAAGAGGAAAAGCCGGTGTCTGAAGTGAATGTGTCTGTATCGCCCAAAGAGGTTTCTTCCCAGGCCGCGCAGGAGTCGCGCGTCGGATCCCACCCGCGGCGGCCGCTGCGGATTGCGCTGTTTGGATTTGGGACGGTGGCCAATTCGGTGGCGCGGATTCTGGTGGAGTCGAAGCCGCAGGGGCTGGAACTGACGCACGTGTTCAACCGCGGGGTGGAGCGCAAGAGGGTGGACTGGACGCCCAAGAGCGTGGAGTGGAGCGAGGATGCGGACGCGGTGCTGAGCTCGGATGTGGACGTGGTGGTGGAGCTGGCCGGGGGGCTTGAACCGGCGGGCGGCTGGGTGAGGAGGGCGCTGGAAGCGGGCAAGAGCGTGGTGACGGCGAACAAGAAGCTGATTGCCTACCACGGCGTGGAACTGGAGCGGCTGGCGGCGGCCAGGGGCGGACACCTGAAGTATGGCGCGGCGGTGGCGGGGGGGATCCCGGTGATTCCGGGGCTGGAGCAGGGGCTGGCCGGGGACAGGATCGAGCGCATTGAAGGGATTTTGAACGGGACGTGCAACTTCATCCTGAGCAAGATGGAGGATGGGGCGGAGTATGCGACGGTGTTGGCCGAGGCGCAGGCCAGGGGGTATGCGGAGGCGGACCCGACGGAGGATGTGGGAGGATTTGACGCGCGGGCCAAGCTGGCGATCCTGATGCGGCTGGCGCTGCGGGCGGAGGTGGATCCGGAGGAGATTGTGCCGCAGTCGATCGAGACCATTACGGCTGTGGACTTCAGCTATGCGCGGGACCTGGGATGCACGATCCGACAGGTGGCGCGGGCGGAGCGGTCGGATGGGCGGCTGGCGGCGACCGTGGGACCGATGCTGGTGGCAGTGCGTTCGCCCCTGGCGTGGTCGCGGGGCACGGAAAACATGGTGATCGCGACCGGGCACTACGGCGGGGACGTGGTGTTCTCAGGGCGCGGGGCAGGCGGACATCCGACGGCGGTGGCGGTGGTGAGCGACCTGCTGGCGCTGGCGCACGGATCGCGGCGGGTGGAGATTCCGGCGGCGCCGGCGCAGGTGGGCGGGGAGTTTGAGGTTCCGCATTACATACGGTTCCTGGTGAGGGACCGGCCGGGGATTGTGGCGGAGATTACCGGGGCGCTGGCCAGGGAGCGGATCAATATTCGAGCGATCGTGCAGAAGCCGGGGTATCCGCAGGATGCGCTGCCGTTTGTGGTGACGGTGGAGCCGTGCAAGAGCTCGGCGCTGAAGAGGGCGCTCGAAAGCATCCGCACGATGGATTGTTTGTTGGTGGAGCCGCTGGATTTGCAGATGCTGGAATAGCGGAGTTAGCGCGGTTAGCGGAGTTGGCGGAGCTAGCAGGGCGTTGGCAATGGTGAATGGAACGAGAGTTGCTTTGGGGGGCGGGCGATGATCGATACGATTTATCGATGTGAGATTTGCGGAACCGAGAGCGACAATCCGGTGCGGTGGATTGCGATCCACTGCAGCGACGCGCAACTGACGGTTTTCAAATGGACGAAAGAAGCTGCCAATGCGCCCCACGCGCGGCACTATTGCGGCGAAGCACACGCGCAGGTTTATATCAGCCGCTGGCTGGAGTCCCTCTGCGGCTAACCTTGCGAATCAGTTTCTTGATCTTCATTCCTTGCAGCTTGCGGAAGCAGGGCCGGTGGACTCGCGGATGACGAATTCGGGGGCCATGACGATCTCGGAGGGGTATTCGTTTTCGCGGTGGGCGATGCGTTCGAGCAGGATCTGGGCGCCGCGGCGGCCCATCTCCAGGAGGGGCTGGCGGACGGTGGTGAGCGAGGGCGTGGAGTAGGCGGCGGACTGGATATCGTCGAAGCCGACCACGGAGACGTCTCCGGGGACGGAGAGGCCGGCGTCCTTGAGGGCGCGGATGGCGCCGATGGCGGCAATGTCGTTGAAGCAGAAGATGGCGGTGAAGTCGCGGGTTTTTTCCAGTAGTGCCCGCATGGGTTTGTAGCCGATCTCGGGGGCCATGGGGTGGTAATTGTCCTTCATGGACCAGCCGGCGGAGTCGATGCGGATGGCGAGGGCGGGGTCGATCCTGAGATTGATTTCCCTGGCTACCTGCTGGATTGCTTCCCAGCGGAAGTCGGAATCGGGGATGGCGTGGGGGCCGCGCATGTAGGCGATGCGGCGATGGCCGAGCGCGTAGAGGTGAGTGAGAGCCTGCTCGACGGCGAGGTGATGGTCGAGGACGATGTTGGTTACGTTTTCAACCACGCTGTGGGCAGAGATGGCGACGACGGGAACGGGGACAGCAATGCGGTCGGCCGGGGTGTTGAGGAGCAGAAAGCCATCGACGGCGCGCTCGACCAACATGCGCGGGTATTTTTCGATGAGGTCGCGCTTCCAATCGTGGCAGGCGGTGAAGTAGAAGTAGTGGGCGGCGGTGAGCTCCTGGACGACGCCGCTCATGACGCGGGTGAAGTAACCTTCGCTGAGGTCGGGGGCGAGGACGCCGACGCTCATGGAGCGGCTCTGGCGCAGGGAACGGGCGAAGTAGTTGGGGCGGTAATTGAGCCGGGCGGCTGCTTCGATGACCCGATTGCGGGTCTCCTGGGGGATGGACTTGGCGGAGGGGGAGTTATTCAGGACCAGAGAGACGGTGGTTGGCGAAAGCTCCAGGTGCTCGGCGAGCATCCTGAGGTTGACGTGTGCTGGCGGCGTAGAAAGCTTTCCCTTTGCCATGTTGGAGTTGTAACACGTTTTCTGCAAATGGGAAACAGTGTTTCCCCTCTAATACATCGATTTTCCAGTTATGGAATACAGAATGCCTACGGGTGATTGAGTTTTCGGTCAAGAAATCGGGTTCCCAGCGACCTCTCCTGGCCGCCGGGGTCGAAACGAGGGACGGACTGTCAGGGGGCCTGCATGTGGTTGAGTCCGGGATTGAGGGGCCAGGTTTTGCCGTTGAGGACGAAGGTGCCGGTGAGTTTGCCGGGCAGGGTGATGGATGCGTTCAGACCGGCTCCCTGGCGCTGATATTCGACCGTGATTGTGCCCTGGGGATGCGGGTAGGTGGCGGTGAGGGAGGGTAGAGTGCCCAGGTGAGGCGCGATGCGGACGGTGGCAAAGCCGGGGCTGGCGGGCTCGATGCCGGCTACCAGGGTGAGCAGGTCGTAGATGGGATGGGCGCTCCAGGCGTGGGAGTCAGAGCGGGTGTTTCCTGGGACTTCAGGCCAGGTGCTGAAGTGAAGGGCGAGGAGTTTGCGCCAGGGGTCGATGGAAGGCAGGTATTGGTCCGCAAGGCCGGCGTGGTCCAGGGCGCGGGCAAGGTAGAAGCGGAAGTAGTAGGAGGCGCTGAGGGTGCCGTCGGGGGTGGTGCCGGGGTCGATGGCCAGCATCTGGCGCAGGACCTCCTGCCGGCGGTCTTTGGGGATGACGTCGTAGAGGACGGCGAGGATGTTGGCTTGCTGGCTGAAGTTCTTCTGGTCGGGGGTGTCGGCGATGAGTCCGCGCGAGGCGGACCAGCATTTGTCGTAGAGGCCGGCGCGGACGTGGGCGGCGCGAGACTGATAACGAGTGGCGAGGAGCGGGTCGCCGAGGGCCTTTTCGAGATCGGCGGCTTCGCCGAGGGCGCCGAGGTATTCGAGCGTCGTGACGCAGGATTCGCCGTGGGCGTCGTAGGTGGGGATCTCCTGCTTGTCACCGACCCAGTCAATGAAGCTCCACCAGGGGAGATGGTGCAGCAGGCCATCCGAATCCTCGTAGCCGCCAAACCAGCTGAGCACGGTGCGGGTTCCGGGAAGCAGCGAGCGGGCGAAGCCGCCGTCGTCGGGGCGGTAGAGCCAGTAGTCGTGGAGCATGCCCACATAAAGCAGCGAGAAGGTGGGGATGGATTGCGGCAGGGAACTGGGGTAGCGGCTGCGGGTAATTCCTTCCGGAACGCGGGAGAGGTCGAAGGCCTGGAGCGCCTGGCGGGCAAGGCGGTCGTCGCCGGCTACGGTGTAGGAGATGAGAGCCTGGATGCGAGTGTCGCCGACGTATTGGAGCTGCTCGTAGTAGGGCGTGTCCATGTAGGTTTCATGGGCGTCGAGGCGGGCGGTGCGCCAACTGATCTCCCAGATTTTGGCCAGGCCGGGGTCGGGGGAGTTGAAGGTGGCGCGTTCCTGAAAGGGGTAGGCGGTGAACTGGGCGGTGAGGGATTCGAGGGTGATGGGGTCGGCGCCGGTCTGAATGTCGAGGTCGAGATAGCGCCAGGTGCGCCACCAGAGGGGCTCGAAGGTGCGATGTTGGCCGCCGTCGGGAAGAAAACTGTCGGTGATGCCGATGGCTTTGCGGTCGCCGACATCGTCGCGGTCGCCCTTGTGCTGATCCTTGTCGTAGAGGGCTTCGGCGTAGGTGAGAGTGATTTTGGCGCCTTTGCCGCCGGAGACGGTCAACTGGGGATAGGCGGTGGTGAGGGTTTTGCGGTCGAGCAGGATGTGGATTTGGATTCCGGGCGCGAGGGTTACGGGCGCGCTCGGAAAGCGGCTCAAGCCCGGCTGCTCCGCACCGATCATATCAAGCCGCACAATATCACCGGGACTGGTGGGCGCGTACTCCGTGTGCGGAAGCTCATCCGGGATCAGGCCCCAGGGGTTGTCGGCTTCGGTGTCGGCGGAGTGGGCTCTGCCGATGTCTTCGAAGATGCTCTCGCGGATGGGCGAGGCGGCGGGGAGCCATCCCGAGCCGGCGGCTGCGGGCGTCTGCCAGTTCCAGTCGTAGAGCGCGGCGTTGATCTCCTCGCCGGGGCCGGAAGCCATGTACTCCCAGGACCCATTTTTGGGACGCGACAACGGGCGCTGGCCGGGCTCGATTTCGACGAACCAGTCCTTCGGCGTGCTGATGGACGCGTCGCCGGCTGCCTCGCTTTCGAGCAGAAAGGCGGTGCGGTCTGTCATCTGGGCGACCGGCGCGTAGACGCCGAAGTTCCAGACGGTTGCGGTGATCAGGTTTTTCCCCGGCTGAAGCAGGGGCGCGAGATCGAAGCGCTGGTAGCGCCAATGAGCCAGATCGCCGCGGGCGGGGCCGTCGCCGGCGCGGTGGCCGTTGACGTAGAGGATGAAGCGGTTGTCGGCGCTGACGCGGACGACGTAGGTGGCGGGAACGGCGGAAAGCGTAAGGGTGCGGCGGAAGTGGAGCGCCACGGGCTCGCGCAAAGGGGCCGTGGGGTGGGTGATCCACGAGGCTTTCCAGTCGCGGTGGGGCGGGTCTGGCTGGGCAGGGGTTTGGACCGGAGTTGAAGCCGGGCTGGGGGCGGGGGTTTGAGCTTGAAAGGCGATGGCGGCAAGGACGAGGGCGAAAAGGGTCAAAACTGGGCGCATGGGATCGGGCTTTCCGTTGAACAAGCCTTAGCTTAACGGAAATGGAAAACCATTGGAGGAATGATTTCAGTTTTTTTGGTTGAGGATGGGGGAGGGGAGTTGAGGATGGAAGCCTAGATGAGGCGCAGGAAGCGGTCGGGGTGGAGTTGGGCGCCGGGGAAGACTAGCTCCAGGTTAGCGGCGCCGATGGTTTTGGCGACGGCTTCGCCGAGGACCTGGCGGAAGTCGGTGGTGACGGCGAGGTCGCGCCCTTCGTTGAGCTGCTCGTTGGCGAGGCCGGGCCAGCGGCCGTAGACCTTGCCGCCTTTGACGGGTCCGCCGAGGACGAACATGGCGTTGGCGTGGCCGTGGTCGGTGCCGCCGGTGCCGTTCTGGCGGGCGGTGCGGCCGAACTCGGACATGGTGACGAGGGTGACGTTTTCCGCGCTGTCGCCGAGATCGCGCCAGAAGGCGGCAATGCTCAAGGAGAAGTCGCGCAGGCGGTCGGCGAGCTGGCCGTTGACGCCGCCCTGGTTCTGATGCGTGTCCCAGCCGCCGATGTCGGTGAAGGCAGCTTCAATGCCGAGGTTGGACTTGAGCAGTTGGGCGATCTGCTTCATGTTGTTGCCGAATTCGGAGTTGGGATAGTCGACGCCGGGGGCGGGCTTGTACTGGGCGGGATTGGCGTCGTGGAGCATTTTGACGGCTGCGAAGGTCTCTTCGCCGGTGGCGTGGAAGATGCTGTCGCCGCTTTCTCCGTACATGGCCTCGAAGGCGGCGGCGGCCGGTGAGGGAGTTGGTCCTTTGTTGGAGCCGCCGACGGCGAAGTTGTTGACGCTGGAGAGGGCGATGGCGGGGATTTTGCCGGCCAGAGTGCGCGGAACCTGGGAGCCGAGGGCCAGGGCGCGAAAGGCGGTGTGCTGCCGGCGATGGCGGAGGTCTTCCGATTGCAGGGCGCGGTTGAGCCAGCCATCCTCGGTGCTCTTGACGCCGGGCGTGCCGGATTCCATGAAGTCCTGGGCATCGAAGTGGGAGCGGGACATATCGGGCGAGCCGGCGGCGTGGATGACGGCGAGATGGCCCTGTTCGTAGAGCGGCTTGAAGGCGGCCAAAGAGGGGTGGAGGCCGAAGAAGCCGTCGAGATCGAGGACCTGGTTCTGGGGAATGGCAATGCCGGGGCGCATGGAGTAGTAATTCTGCTCGCGGTGGGGGACGACGATGTTGAGGCCATCGGCCGCGCCGCGCTGGAAGACGACGACGAGGCGGCGGGCGGGGGCGGTGGAGGCTTGGGCCAGTACCGAGCGGACGAGGAAGCTGGGGATGGCCGCGGTGCCGGCGATGGCGAGAGCGCCGTTGCGCAGGAAAAATCTCCGGTTGGTCTGCATGGTGTGCCTTCCTATGTTGTGGGGAATACAAATTCTTCTTCTTGACTTCGCATTCCCTCAGGGGTTAAAACCCTTCGTCTTTCCGGCCCTTTTCGGCACGACTGAAGTCGTGCCCTGACACAAAGCAGGTTTATGAAACACGCTCCTGGAGAAGACTTACAAAGCGCTTGCGACTAACCTGAGACGTACTTACAATGGACTTACAACTTACTTACAATGGACTTACCGGCGTTGAAACTCCGGAGAGCCGAGCAATAGCCCGGCCAGCAGTTGGTCCTGTTTTTCGAGTGCGGCGGCGGCCTGAGCCGGAGTTATTGGCTTGGCGGATGCCAAAACTGGAATGACCGGAGCCGCGTTTTGCGCACTCTGGGCTTGGAATTGCTCGAGGAGGGCGGCGCGGGTGGAGTCGCTTATGCCGCCGGCGACGAGCAGGGATTCCAGACGCTGTTCTTCGGCCGCAGAACTGGAAACGATGCCGGCCGGCATGTAGCTCCCATCCTGTTGCGCCGTCCAGGTTACGGAGACGCCGGGGAGCTTGTTGGCGGCCAAGGCGAGCGCGAAGTTCATGCGGTTGACGAGGGCGCCGGTGCTCACCCAGGTGGAAGACTGCCAGTTGTAGCCGGTGGGAGGGACCGAGCCGTAGAGGGGCATGCCCATTTCGCGGAGGGCGTTGACCAGCGGCTGCAGATTGTCAGTGGCAGCATTGCCGGCGCGGGCGGCGGAGACGACGAACTCGATGGGGGTTTTGACCTTGGCGCGATAGGCGTTGGTGGACCAGAACTCGGGGGAGTGGAAGAGAGTGGTGAGCACGGCGGAGATGTCGCCGCCGCTGGAAAGGTAAGACTTGGCCATGCGATCGACGAGGCTCTGCGGAGGGTCGTCGCCGGCGAAGCGGACGGCCAGCTTGCGGGAGAGGAAACGGGCCGTGGCGGGGCGCGTGGCGAGCATGTGCAGTAGCTGGCGGCCTTCCTGCTCGCCGTGCTCCTTGATCTTCTTGCCGAGGACTTTCTTGGCGCCTGGTTCGTGGCGATTGTCGTCGAATTTGAATCCCCCGCCGCGCTGCGGGCGATCGACGGTCCAGCCGGTGAAGACGCGCGCCACCTGGGTGACGTCGGCCTGGGTATAACCGCCGTTCACGCCCAGGGTGTGCAGCTCCATGAGCTCGCGGGCGTAGTTTTCGTTGAGGCCCTCGGGGGCTTTTTTCTGGTTGCCGGGGTTGCGCGCTTCCTTGAGCTTGTTGCGCTCGGCGGCGGGCGAATCGGGGCCCATGCTGCTGGAGTTATCGAGATAGAGGAGCATGGCCGGGCTGTGCGCCGTGGCCTCAAGCAGGTCTTCGAACTTGCCCAAAGCGCGGGGGCGAATGACGTCGCGCTCGTAGCTGACCAGGTAGTAAGGGGTTTCGTCGTTCTTGTGCAGGTAGACGTTGAAGTGATTGAGCCAGAAATCGGTCATGACTTCCTGGAGCTGGGCGTTGGAGTAGATGTCGCGGGTGAGGCGCTGAGCGGCGAGTTCCTCGTTGACCACGCGCTGAGGGTTTTCGAGCGCGGCGACGACCTCCTTTTGGGCGGGCGTGAGACCGGCAGCGAGGGCGGCGCGCTGCGGGGGTTTGAGGGCTTTGCGGAAGCTGTCGTAGTCCGGCTGCTGCATGGTGGCCAGACGGGCAACGCGCTGCTGGGGCGGGAGGGCCAGGATGCGCGCGATCTGGGCTTCGTCAGGGGTCGGTTGCTCGGGACGGGCTTCGGCGGCAGGGATCATGATCATCTGGGCTGAGTCGGGTTGGGCCGGGTTGGGTTGGGGCGGTTCGAGGGCCATTCTTGCGGCGTCGCCGTTCATGGACTGACCGCTCTCGGCATGGGCGTTCATGGATGGGCTGGGCATGGCGGCGTTGGCGGACAGGGAGGCCTGCTGCTGCTTTTGCTGTTCTTTCTGCTGCTGGCGAACCTGGTAGCGGGCAATCTCGTTGACGTAAACGGCATGGAGTGCGCCGCCTTCGGGGATGGGCCCTTTGCCGTCGGCTGCCTGGCGAATTACCGCGTTGCTGGGCAGACGGAAGAGCAGGTCCTGCGGGCTCCATTGCATGGCGGGAAACTGGGCGAGGCGGGCTGCGAGATCGGACTGGTCGAGGGCTTCGGGGTGCAACTGCCGGGCGAACCACTTCTCCAGACCCATGGCGCGGACGGCTTCCAGATCGCCGGGGCGGGGGCCGAAGGTGAAGCGGTTGAGGGCGTGGAGAATGCGCTGGTCGCCGCGCAGCTGGCCGGCTTGATAGGCGGGCCGGGCAGGGGAGTGGTTCGTGGTCTGGTTTGCCGGAGGTGGAGCGGTCTCGGCCAATACGGAGGCGGAAGGGATGGAGAGGATGAGGCACAAAAGAACGGCGAGCGATTCTCTGAGTCGTTCCATCGATGGGGCTCCTGACTTCTCTTGTCCCTTCAGGTTCTTGCGGGGATGGTTGGAGGCCGCAGGCGCGGCGCACGCTTCTCTGTCAGCTTGAACCCAGCTTACGCCGGGAAGTTGTTGCGTGGGGGTGTGACAGGGCAATCTTATGCGCGTGATTCACCCAAAGTGATGGGGTCAGGGCATTTGGCGGAGAGATTTTTGAGCGAATGCGCGAACGATTGCGGGAGAGGTCGAGTCAATCCCTTTGACTTCACGGCATGGCTCTGAATGTTGCGGCGGTTTTTAGGGGAAAAGGAATCCTCCGGCTTCGGGCAAGACCCGCTTGTGCAGTTGAAATGAGTTTGACGTAATTGCCCTAGGCCGGGAGGACTGAGTTATCCTTGGGGCGCAGAGTCGCCCCACGGAATTCGACCTCTGTACCGCTCAAGCCGAAGCCCGGCAAACCAGAAACCAGCCCGAAAGGCCCAGCAAACCAGAAACCAGCCCAAGGAGATCCCGCATCCATGAGATTCATTTACGGCGTACTCATGCTTTCCGCGCTCAGCCTTTGCCACCCAACCAGTTATGCCGCGCTCGCGGCGCAGGCAGCCGGGGCCCCACAGGCTCAGGCGCAGCAATCGACGCATGCGCCGGAGATTCGCTATGAGCGCTACAAGCTGAGCAACGGGCTGGAGGTGCTGCTGCACGAAGATCACAAGCTGCCGATTGTGGCGGTGGACATCTGGTATCACGTGGGTCCGGTGAAGGAGCGCGCGGGGCGGACGGGGTTTGCGCACCTGTTCGAGCACATGATGTTCGAGGGGTCGAAGCACGTGGGCGAGAAGGCGCACTTCAAGTATCTTGAGGCGGCGGGAGCGACGGACATCAACGGCACGACGTCGTTCGACCGGACGAATTACTTCGAGACCGTTCCCGC
Organism: Occallatibacter sp.; assembly: GCA_049509995.1. GTDB lineage: Bacteria > Acidobacteriota > Terriglobia > Terriglobales > Acidobacteriaceae > Telmatobacter. The sequence continues at coordinate 32,241 of JBEKZJ010000022.1, forward strand.
CAACCAGTTGGAGACGGCTCTGTGGCTGGAGAGCGACCGGATGGGGTTTCTGCTGGACACGCTGGACCGGGCCAAGCTGACCAACCAGCGCGACGTGGTGCGCAACGAGAAGCGGCAAGGCGAGGGGCGGCCGTACGGGATCGTGGATGAAGAGGCTTATCACCAACTGTTTCCCAAGACGCATCCTTACTACGCGGACGTGATGGGCTCGCACGCCGATATCGAGGCTGCGCGGCTGGCCGATATCCGGGAGTTCTTTACGCAGTACTACGCGCCCAACAACGCCACCATGGCGATTGCGGGAGACTATGATGCGGCGACGATCAAGGCGCTGATCGAGAAGTATTTCGGGCCGATTCCGGAGGGTCCGGCGGTGCCGGTTACGCCGGTGGTGACGCCGGCGATCACGGCGGAACGGCGGACGGTGGTTACCGACACGGTGCAACTGCCGAAGGTGATCCTGGCGTGGCTTGCGGCGCCGGCGTTCACGCCTGGGGACGCGGAAGGCGATTTGTCCGCGCGCATTCTGGGCTCGGGCAAGTCCAGCCGGCTGTACCGGGAGCTGGTGTACAAGCAGCAGATCGCGCAATCCGCTTTCTGCTATAACTTTTCGCTGGCGCTGACATCCACCTTCGAGTGCCAGATGATCGCCAAGCCGGGAGTGACGCCGGAAAAGCTGGAAGCCGAGGCGGAGAAGATCATCGATGGGTTCGCGGACGCCGGTCCCACGGCTGCCGAGGTGGAGTGGGCGCGCAACAAGGAAGAGACCGAGTTGATTTCAGGATTGCAGCGGCTGGGCGGGTTTGGCGGGATCGCCGACCAGTTGAACTATTACAACCAGTACACGGGCGACCCAGGGTACCTGCCCAAGGACCTGGCGCGCTATGACGCGGTGACGCCGGCCAGCGTGCAGAAGATGGCCAAAGAGACGCTGGGCAAGGATCACCGGGTGGTGGTGTATGGAGTTCCAGGCAAAAAGGTGCTGAACGATGTGCCGCGCAGCCCGGAAGACACGGACGCGAACGTGAAGATCAGTCCGCAGCACACCGCGGAGTTCGAGGCGGCGCAGACGTGGCGGGCAACGCCTCCCAAGGCCGGCCCGGAGCGGGCGCTGGTGTTGCCCAAGCCCACGGTGTTTACGCTCCAGAATGGGCTGACGGTTTACCTGGTGGAGCGGCACGAGCTGCCGATCGTCTCAGTGCAACTGCTGACCCTGGCGGGTAGCGAAGGAAACCCGCCCGAGCGCCCCGGCCTGGCGGGGATCACGGCCGCGCTGCTGACCGAGGGCACGGCGAAGCGGTCGGCGGAGGAGATTGCCAACGAAGCCAGCCTGCTGGGGACGGATCTGTATTCGTCGAGTAATACCGACAGCGCGGAGCTGGGGCTGTCGCTGCTATCAAGACACATTGGGCGGGGGCTGGAGCTGCTGGCGGACTCGGCCGAGCACCCGGCGTTTCCGGCGGCGGATCTGGAACGGATTCGCGCCAACCGGCTGACTTCGCTGTTGCAACAGCAGGACAATCCGATCCAGTTGGCCTTTCGCGCGGGAGCGCTGAACCTGTTCGGCGCGGCGAGCCCCTATGGGTACGACGCGCTGGGGACGGCGGCCTCGCTGCACGCGATCACGCGCGAGGAGATTGCGGGCTTTTATGCCGGCCACTACGGGCCGAAGAGCAGCCTGCTGGAGTTGACCGGGGACGTGACGCCCGCCGAGGCGCGCAAGCTGGCGGAAGAGGCTTTCGGCAAATGGAATTCGAGCGCCGCGCCGGCCAGCGTGCCGCAGGCTCCGGCGGCTCCGGAGCGCAAAATCCTGCTGGTGGACAAGCCGGGGTCGCCGCAGACGGCGCTGCTGACGTTTGGGGTGGGCATGAAGCGGAACTCGCCCGACTACGCGGCGGTGACGGTGATGAACACCATGCTGGGCGGGCTGTTCTCCTCGCGCATCAACATGAACCTGCGCGAAGAACACGGGTACACGTACGGCGCGTTTTCGTTCTTCCGGTTCTATCGCGGCACGGGTCCGTTCATTGCGGGAGCGCAGGTCAGGTCGGACGTGACCGCGCCGGCTGCGGAACAGTTGTTCAAGGAGCTGGACGGCATCCACGCCAGGCCGCTGACGGATGCGGAGCTGCGGCTGGCAAAGGACTCGATCATTCGCAGCTTGCCGGGCGAATTTGAGAGCGCCTCCAGCGTGAATGGGCAATTGGCCGATCTGTGGCTCTACGGATTGCCGATCGACTACTACACTAGGCTGCCGGCCGAGATCGAGGGCGTAACGTCGGCTGAGGCGCAGGCGGCGGCGGCGAATTACATTCATGCGGAGAACCTGCTGGTGATTGCGGTGGGGGACAAGGGGAAGATCGAGGCGGGATTGAAGGAGCTGAAGCTGGGGCCGGTGGAGTCGTGGAGCGAAAGCGGGGCGGGGGCGAAGTAGGGTTGGTCTGAGGCTTTGGCTTTTGTGGGTGGGGCAGCGCGGAAAGGCATGGAGGGTTGAGGTTCGTGGCTTCCCACCCTTTCGCCAGAATAAAGGCGAAAGGATGGGGCACGGGGCTGTTTGGGCTGGGGAAGGGCGAAAAGGGTTGGAGGGTTGAGGTTCGTGGCTTCCCACCCTTTCGCCAGAAAAAGGCTAAAGGATGGGGCACGGGGCTTTTTGGGCTGGGGAAGGGCGAAAAGGGTTGGAGGGTTGAGGTTCGTGGCTTCCCACCCTTTCGCCAGAAAAAAGGCGAAAGGATGGGGCGCGGGGCTTTTTGGGCTGGGGAAGGGCGAAAAGGGTTGGAGGGTTGAGGTTCGTGGCTTCCCGCCCTTTCGCCAGAATAAAGGCGAAAGGATGGGGCACGGGGCTGTCTGGGCTGGGGAAGGGCGAAAAGGGTTGGAGGGTTGAGGTTCGTGGCTTCCCACCCTTTCGCCAGAAAAAAGGCGAAAGGATGGGGCACGGGGCTTTTTGGTTCAGGAAGGGCGAAAAGGCTTGCTCAGCAGCCTTTTTTGCAGCGGGCCATGATGGCGGCGTGGAGGCGCTCGCGCAGGCCGGCGGGCAGGTCATAAATCTCGTGTGAGCGGTAGATTTCGATGGTCTTGCGCGTGGTGTTGAGGATGACCTCGCAGTGCTCGCAGCCGCGCAGGTGCTGTTGCAGCCCGGCGCGGAGCTCGGGAGTTACCGAGTCGTCGATCAGGTCGTCGAGCAAAGCGAGAAACTGAGAGCAGGTCACTTCTCACCAACCTTGTTTCTGCGGAAGTAACGGCTCAGGCGTTCGCGCAGTTGCAGCCGGGCGCGCAAAAGACGCGACTTGACGGCGGGGATGCTGAGACCGAGGGTTTCGGCCGTTTCCTCGGTGGAAAGACCTTCCACATCGCGCAGGACAAAGACGATGCGGAAGCCCTGAGGAAGCCCCTGGATGGTCTTGCGCAGAATCTCGGCCAACTCGGCCTGGTTGTAATTCTGCTCCGGGTCGGGCGCCCAGTCGGCCAGATCGCGAGGGACGCTTCCCTCCTCGGTCTCGACATCCTCGTCGATCGAGACCATTTTTCCGGTGCGGCGCTTGCGCAGGCGCATCAGGCTTTCGTTGACTGCAATGCGGACCAACCATGTGTAAAACTTCGAATTCCCCTGGAACTGATCGAGCTTTTCGTAGGCCTTGAGGAACGCGTCCTGCATAACGTCCTCAGCGTCTTCGCGATTTTGCGTGATGTGCTGCGCAATGCGGAAGATCTGGCGGTCGTATTTGCGGACCAGCTCATCGTAGGCCGAGACATCTCCGGCGCGGACCCTGTCGACCAGGGCTACGTCGGGATGGGGCTCGAGTTCACCTGCAATAGGTTGGATGGTCGCCATGGGGGTTGGATGCGGGAAATCGTTCGGGGCCGGCTGAGGACGATTGCAGCAGGCCGCAGAAGATGAGTTTACCGGACGGGGGGGCGGAGAACCAAACGCAGACCAAAGATGCGGGGCCGTACGGGTTTCCGCACCACGGGATGCAGGCCCAGAATGGGCGGCTGGTTCACATTGCAGTAACGCGACTGGTTCCGGGTTGTACCCGGTGGGCGAAAGCAGCATAGAGTGGAGAGATGAGGGTTTCGATTTCCCCAACACCCACTTCAAGATGGGTGCTATTGCTGGCCGCCACACTTGCCGTGCTGCTGGCGGTGGCTCCGGTTGCCGGCCAAAGCACCGGCGGTTCCTCCACGCAGGCAGCGGGCTCCGCCGCGGCCAAAACAAAAAAGACCAGGAAACCGGCCAAGGCGGGCAAGAAGGGCAAGAAGCGAGGGAGCAAGGCGGCAAGAGCGGCGCGGACGGCGCGCATCAAGCAGGCCTTTGTGGCTTCGGCGGAGCTACGCCCGATGGCCCAGCAACTGGCGACCATGCGCACGCCGGCGGCCTATGCGGGGGTGAGCAAGTATGCCCACCAGCACAGCGGCGAGGCAGCGGCGGCGGCCTACCTTGCGCTGGGGCACGCCTATCTGCTGGACAAGCGTTACGCCGAGGCGGAAACGAGCCTGCGTCAGGCCCGGCAGGCCGGCCAGGAACTGGCCGACTACGCGGATTTTCTGGGCGCCGAGGCGGAACACGATGCGGGCAATGAGCAAGCTGCCGAAGCCTTGCTGCGGGGCTTCGCGGATCGCTATCCGGACAGCATCTTCGCTGCCGGGGCGCCTGAACTGGAGGCCAACGTGCTGCTGTCGCTGGGGGATGCGGCGGGTGCGCAGCGGGTGCTGGCGGCAGGCGCAGACTCCGCGGACCGCGTTGGCTACCAGCTTGCGCAGGGGCAGGTGGCGTTGACCCTGGGGCAGACGCAGGAGGCGGAGCGGGACTTCAAGCGCCTGCTGCTGGGGCACCCCTTGAGTTCCGAGGCGCAGATCGCGCGCGCCAAACTGACGGCCATGGGCGCCGAGTCAACCCTGACCGCGGCCGAATTGCGCAGCCTGGGCGATGCCTACTACAACGCAGGACGCTACGAGGAGGCAGCGGAGCACTATCGCGTTCTGGCGCGGGCGCCCGGACTCGATGCCGCGGCCCGCAACGGTTTTGCCGTGGCTGAGGCGGCATGCGACCTGAAACTGAAGCGGGCGAGCACGGCGGAGGTGGAGGCGCTGGCCAACACCCACGACGAGAACGGCGCGCGGCGGCTTTACCTGCTGATGGAACTAGCCCGGAACCGGAACGACCTCGATTATCAGCAGCAGGTGGTTGCCCAGATGGAGTCGAGTTTCCCGCGCAGTCCGTGGCTGGCGGAGGCGCTGTTTTCCAGTGGGAACATGTACATGCTGCGGCACGACTATCCCGCCGCGGTGAACTATTACAGCTACCTGGCCACGCACTTTCCTGAGAATACGAATGCCGCGGCGGCACACTGGCGGGCCGGTTGGCTGAGCTACCGGCAGGGGCTCTACGCCGAGGCCGAGCATATGTTCGACGAACAGATCAGGCTTTATCCCGGCGCCAAGGAGACAGTTTCCGCCATCTATTGGCGAGGACGGCTGTATGAGATACAGGATCACAAACCGGCCAACGCGGCGGCCAACTACCGCACTGTGATCCGCGCCTACCAGCACTTTTTCTATGCGCAAATGGCCAAGGAACGGCTGGCTGCGCTAGGCAATGCACAGCCGGTGGCGCAACCGCAGCTCGATCGGTTGCAGGCGCCTTCCGTGCCGATTCTGGAGGAGAGCTTTCCGGTCGACAGCCCGCACCTGGCCAAGGCGCGGTTGCTGGCCAATGCGGGGTTGAACGACTACATCGCGCAGGAGATAGCCGCCGATCCCGACTCCTCGTCGTGGAGCGCGCTGGCCGAGGCGCAGATTTATGCGTCCTATGGCGAGACGTATCGGGCCTTGCGGGCGCTGAAGAGGGGACTGCCCTATGCGGCAACGGCTCCGATCAAGTCCATCCCGCTGGTCTACTGGCGGATCCTTTTCCCGGAGCCGTGGTGGGCGACGATCAAGGCGGAGTCGGCAAAGAACAATCTCGATCCCTACCTGGTGGCTTCGCTGATACGCCAGGAGTCGGAGTTCAACCCCTCGGTCATCTCCTATGCCAATGCCTACGGGCTGATGCAACTGCTGCCTTCAACCGGCAAGGCGATGGCGCGGGAAGAGGGAATCAGCCATTTCCAGACCTTCCAACTGCTCGACCCGGAGATGAATATCCGGCTGGGGACGCGGTATCTGCGCCAGATGCTGGATAAGGTTGGCGGGGTGCAGGAGTACGCTCTCGCGGCCTACAACGCGGGCGACGAGCGCGTGGTGGACTGGCAGGCTGCCGGCCCCTACAGCGGCATCGACGAGTTTGTGGAATCCATTCCTTTCACACAGACCCGCGAGTACGTTGAGGCGATCCTGCGCAACGAGGAGATGTACAAGGCGATCGACGAGTTTTCCGGTTCCCAGGGTAGGACAGGGATGGGGGCATCGCGATAGGGAGGAGCGGTTCCGATGCGGGCCGGGGAACCCCCCTCGATACTCTCCGGCTTCGATTCCAGTTGACTTCAACGGCCCTCTCCATGAACACTGGGTTCGACCGGAGGCATGTCAGCCCCCGGAATGCCATTCGCTGCCTGCTGTTGTTCGACAACGGAGCCGGCCGGAAGCCATCGGATGCGGCTCGGGTTACATCAACCTCACCGGAGGGCAGGATGTCAGCCGACTTGCAGTTTCTGGAAGAATGGATTCCCGAAAGAATGGACCCTGGAACGGTTTTCGTGCTGGAAAACCAGGCCAAGCTGGGTCATGCGCAAAACCCGTTTGTGGCCGTGATGTCGTGCCCGCGTTGCGGAACGTTGGGGCTCATCACGCGCCGTCAGCTTTGCGGAGGAGAGGCGATGATCTGCGGCGGCGACGTCTGCTCGGCCGAGTACCGGCTGGACGGCGAGAATATCTGCTTCCGCAGGGTTCAATAGAGGCCCTGGTCAAGGGTTGGGGTTGGGATCGGTCCGGCATGAGCGCGCAGTTGTGGACGAATCTGTGCGAGGGCCAAGCTACGCTTGAGATTTGAGGCCGGAACGGCGCACTGGCCAAGCGCTCTCGATCTGCTGTCAAAATAAGCGCACGGATGCCGCAGATTGTCATTTGGCGAGAACTGGCGATAACAGGGAGATAATCGGCCAATTTCTCTGAATCACAGCGCAAAAAGCTGTATGTAATAAGAAGCTTTCAGGGTAGATGTTACATGAAATACCGATGAAACTTATTCTTGTAGATATGCTTTAGACAGTCTCCACCGAGTTAGTTGCAGCTGCGGCCAATTGCGATCGAGTTCTGAAATGCATCTTGAACCAGCCTGATGCCATTGCACTGACTGGAAAGGTTCCGGGTATGCTGATTGCGAATGCCCGCAGAATCCAGCGCACGTACGCCCCTGGACTGAGCACAGTGAACATGCTATATAATTTCGCTTTTTACGCATTTTACTCACAGAGTTTCCTGTTTGGTGACGCAATGAATGCAATGAATCGTATCGCGCTCAATCGGTTTTACGTCACAGCCTGTTTTGCCGTGCTCGCAGGCTTCGCGCCCCTGCTCCTGGCGGCTGACGTTTCGTCCGTCCGGGCCTGGGAGGAAGATATCGTCATCCCTACATACCTCGCGGGCGCGCCGGAGCCGAATCCGATTTTCGATCTGGGACGAAACTCCCAGGGTGCGCGGGGGATTATTTACCCGTATCCGCTTTACGATTCCCTCACCCACCAAAAGGTCGACAAGACGTATAAGATCGTTTACCTCGAGAACGAATACATCCGCATCGGAGTCCTTCCGGAGATCGGCGGCCGACTTTTCGAGGGCATCGACAAGACGAACGGTTATAACTTCATTTACCGCCAGCACGTGATCAAGCCAGCGCTGATCGGGCTGATCGGCGCCTGGATTTCCGGCGGCATCGAATGGAATATTCCGCATCATCACCGGGCCTCCACGTTTCTCCCCGTGCAGTACAGCATCGAGGAGAATGCCGATGGCAGCAAGACCGTCTGGGTGGGTGAACTGGAAGTGCGACAGCGCATGCGTTGGGCTGTCGGATATACTCTGCGGCCCGGCAAGTCGTATGTCGAAGCCCGCGTGCGGATCCTGAACCGCACACCCGTGGTGAACACGATGCTCTGCTTTGCCAACGTGGCAGTACACGTGAACGAGAGTTATCAAGTCATCTTCCCGCCCAGCACGCAATATGGAACTTTTCATGGAAAGCGTGAGTTCGTGAACTGGCCTATCGCCAGCACTGTCTACGACGGCGCGGACTTCACGAAGGGCGTGGACGTGAGTTGGTATAAGAACCATATCCAGGCGAATTCGATTTTTGCATGGAATTACACCGACGATTTTTTCGCTGGATATGACCACGGCAAGGGGGCCGGAACAATGGCGGTGGCCGATCACAACATGGTGCCGGGGAAAAAGGTCTGGACGTGGGGCGACGGGCCGCGTGGCAGGATGTGGGATCGTATTCTAACCGACACAGACGGCCCATACGACGAACTGATGGTGGGTGCATATTCCGACAACCAGCCAGACTACAGCTGGCTCCAGCCCTTCGACGTGAAGTCGTTTTCCATGAATTGGTATCCGTTCCGCGACATTGGCGGAGTGAAGAAAGCGAATCTCGAAGCCGCGGTAAACCTGGAGGTCGGCAAGGACGGCACGGCGAAGGTAGGTTTCAATACGACTTCGGCGCACGCCGCGGCGACCGTCCGGCTTGAGGCGGGATCGAAGGTGCTGCTGGAAGAGACGGTCGCCATCGATCCTGGAAAGCCCTACGTCAAGCAGGTAGCTATCCCGACAGGCATCGATGAGCACGATCTGCGGGCGTCGATTTCGGCGGATGGGAAGGAACTCGTTTCTTATTCTCCGATCCGTCTGACAGCGGAACCCATGCCAAAACCCGTAACCTCGCCGTTGCCTCCGGCGCAGGTTAAAACGGTTGAGGAACTCTATTTGATAGGGCTTCGAGCCGATCAGTTTCACGATCCGTCCATTGCTCCAGAGCCTTATTGGGAAGAAGCCTTGCGCCGCGATCCCAAAGACGTTCGCGTAAACACGGCATTTGGCATTGACTACTTCAGGAAGGCGCGCTTTGCCGAAGCCGAGCAGTTTTTTCGCACGTCCCTGGAGCGGCTGACCGATCGCTATACAACGCCAAAGGACGCCGAGCCGATCTACTATCTGGGGCTCACGCTAAAGGCGGAAGGGAAGTTCGACGAGGCGTACAAATACTTGTACAACGCCACGTGGAACCTGTCCTGGCGTGCTGCCGGATACTACGGCGCAGCCGAAATCGCTACGATGCGCGGCGAGTTTGACACGGCGCTGGATCTGGTGGACAGGTCGATCGATAACAACGCTTTGAACATTCGGGCGCTGAATCTGAAAGCTGCCCTGTTGCGGCATCTTGGCCGCCCTGAAGAGGCGTTGCAGGTGCTTGCCGGCGCGCATCGCAAGTCAGATCCACTGGATGTCCGTTCGATGGCGGAGCGTTGGCTGGCTTCGAATGACCCGGCTGCGCGAAGCATTCTGACCGGCACGATGAACGCGCATCCTGCCACCGCAACGGAAACGGCTGCCGAGTACTTGAACGCCGGCTTGTGGCAGGACGGCAGCGACGTTCTGTCCCAAGCCGTCACCGATGCGCCCGACAAAAACAAGATCGACGCGATGGTGTACTACTATCTGGGCTACTTCGCGGGAAAGCTGCAACAGCCGGCGAAGGCCTCTGAATATTTTGCGCTCGCGGCCAAGATGCCGTCCGACTATGTTTTCCCGTTCCAGAGCGAGGAGATCGAGGTGCTGCGCCAGGCAATGAAAGCGAACTCGCAGGATGCGCATGCACCGTATTACCTGGGCAACCTGCTGTTCGACGGGCAGCCATCGGAGGCAGCCAGGTTGTGGCAGGCGTCGATTGCAATCGACCCTTCGATCGCTATCGTTCATCGCAATCTGGCAATCGCCTATGCATACCGCAAGTCCGGACCCTCGATGGACCAGGCGATCGCACAGTTGGAACAAGCCGTGTCGTCAAGTCATCCATATGCTCGCCACTTCAGAGAATTAGACGAGTTTTATGAAGCTGCCGGAGCCGCTCCCGCCAAGCGGCTGGAGGTTCTGGAGAGGAATCGGACGGTCGTCGGCCAGAGCGATGGATCTCTTGCACGCGAGATTGGATTGCTTGTCTCGCTGGGCAAACTCGACGAGGCCATTGGACTTCTCAGCGGCCACGAGTTCGCCATTGCGGAAGGCGCAAATCTGAATGTCGCCGATATGTGGACGGACGCCCACGTTCTGCTCGGCAGGAAGGAACTTGCGAGCAAGCATCCCAACGAGGCGCTGTCGGAATTCGAGGGCGCGCTTGCGATCCCGGCGACTCTTCCCATGGAAGGATTCGACGCAAGCGCGCGCGAACCGGAGGTCGATTACTGGATTGGCGCGGCTTACTCCGCCGCGGGCAACCAGGCGCAGGCAAAGGTGTACTGGCAGAAGTCGGCCGGTGCGAATCCGGCACAGGGACGGCAGAGTTCCGGCGACTTGACCCTGCAACATGTCCAGTCTTACTACCAGGCGCTCTCGCGTCGTCAACTCGGGCAGACGGATCAGGCTGCCAGCATGCTTCAGAATCTCGTGACCGCGGCACATCAGGCGCTTCAGCAGGGGCCGGCGGAACTCGACCCCAATATGTCGCCGGATACATTGCGCTCCCAGCGGTCCAGTCTGGGCTCCGCGCACTACGCTGCCGCTCTCGGCTATATAGGATTGGACGAGAGACAGAATGCAAAGCGAGAGCTGGCAAGAGCGTTAGAGATAAGTCCGGACAACGTGGGTGCGAGATCCGCAATGGAAGACCTCGAGTAAGCGCATTTTCATGTGCTTTGGGGAGGATTCCCGACTCAATGAACTGTTTCCATCGGGAGAACCCCCGGCTTTGCCGGGGTGGCAGTAGACGTTTTGACAATTCCGGGAGTCGTCCCGGGTCTTGTCCGTTCTTTGAATCGGTCGTAATAGCTTCCCGCAGGGGTTAAAGCACGGGGCATTTTGGGATGAGGCCTCGGCACGCGACCCCGACCCTGAAGGGTGCCCCGGTACCCCGGTCGTGCCCTGTTACTTTGCGGCTGGCGACATCAATGTCTGCTTTACCCCTCAGATGCGCAGGGCAATCGCATTTGGATTTTTTGCATGATGAATGAAGGGCACGGACTTTAGAGGCTGCGGAAAGATTTCGATGTTTTGAAAGGGCGCGGCTTCAAAGCCTGCCCTGAGCTTGCCGAAGGGTGCCGATGACGGGGCCAATTTTGGCGGCTTTAGCCGCTGAGGGACGTACTGAATACATCCAAACCATCCCTCAGGGGCTAAAGCCCAGGAGAATTCTGGCTGTTTTGCGGCACGGCTGAAGCCGTGCCCTTTCAAAACAGGCTGGATGATGGCGGCTGAAGCCGCCCCTTTCAAAGCGCCGACTTGTTCGGCATTTGCGGCACGGCTGAAGCCGTGCCCTTTCAATAAAACTCAACGTTTCAAATGCGATTGCCCTGCTCAGATGCGGGTCTGGTCCCTCGAAACCGGCCCATCGGCGGTACAATCTGAGCCAATCAGTTTTGTAAGAGGAGATTCCTCATGACAGAGAATCTTAGACTGGATCGCCGGGATTTCCTCAAGCAGGCGGCTGGAGCGGTGGGCGCGGCGACGCAGGCGGAGCATTGGACTGCGCTGGCGGCAGGGCAGGAGTCTCACGGCGGGGAAGAGCGGAGCCAGGCAGGCGAGGACCTGAGTTATCCGCGCCGGTTTCGAGGACGGCAACTGCGGATGATCTCGTTTCC
>JBEKZJ010000220.1:0-8052 GCA_049509995.1 Occallatibacter sp.
GGGACCAGCACGGCCGGGGCGGTGCATATCGATCGCTACGTGCTTCATTACAGCACCTATCTGGAAATGCCTCTTCTCCACTTTCACGAAGATGGCGACCATCCCAAGGGAGCCATCCTTTGGTTCAGTCTTGGCGGCAAAGCCTCGGAAAAGGACTGGCCCCAGATATCCCGGTTATTAATCGGCGGCTATGAAGTTTTCTCATTCGATTTTCGCGGATTGGGCGAAACCCGCATGAACTATCGCGCCGGGTCATCGGACACTTCAGATGTGGCGCAAGAACACTTCGATGAAGCGTACATTAATCCGCTGGGAGGCGTACTGGCCGATTATGTCTACAATTCGTTGCTCACCGGCCGGCCATATTTTCTTGAGATGATGGACGATCTCAAGATTGCCGAACTCTTCATCCGCAACCGGGATCAACATCTTCCGCGGCAACCCCTGATACTTGCCGCAACCGGTGAAGCATACAGCCTGGCAATTCGATTCCAGGAAATCGATCCGCAAGTGACAATACTGACGACCGAGTCCGCATCCATTCTGAATTGGTCCACGTTGGCAGTTCAGGGCCAGGAGCAGTGGCCCATAGAAAGTTTCTCTTGACGGCAGCGGATACGGATGCTACTTTGGTTTGTTTGCGGAGCGAGAGTTGCGATTGTTGTAGACCGCGTGCTTCAAAGATGTATATAACTCAGGAGACAAGATGCGTTCCATGGTAAATCGTCGTCAGTTTGTGAAGACAGTTGGACTGGGCGCTTTGGCAGGCGCAGGTATGGGAGCAGTTGGCGCGCAAGCAGTTCCCGCCGCACAATCGGATGTCAAGGCAGACAAATCCAAACTGGCAAGGTTATTTCCTGGATGCTGTGCCTACTCCTACGATAAAGACCTCAGGCACGGGCCGATGACGATGGAGGATTTTATTCTCAAGGCAGTGGACCTGCGGCTGGTCGGCGTCGACATGACGGCGTATTACCTCAAGTCCACGGATCCGGAATATCTCCATGGTCTTCGTCATTTGGCTTACAAACATGCCCTAGCCTTCTCGGGAGTTGCATGCGGAGTCAGCATGGTCCAGGCCGATGCCGCAAAGCGCGCCGACAGCCTGAACCAGATCAAGAAGTGGGTCGATGTTACAGACGAGCTTGGAGCTTCTCATCTGAGGATCTTCGCCGGGAAGCTGCCGGACGGCGCCAGCGTGAAAGACGCTGTAGATTGGGTGGTCGAATCGATGAAGGCCGCATGCGACTATTCCGGCCAGAAGGGGATCACGCTTGGGGTTGAAGACCACGAGGGCCTGACGCAGAGCGCGGACCTATGTCTTGAAATCATGCAACGCGTCAATTCGCCTTATGCCGGCATCAACCTCGATATTACAAATTTTATTGCCACGCCGACTCAGGACGCCTACGCGCAGATTGCCGCATGCATCCCCTACGCCACCAATATCCACATCCGCGACCACTTTTATGATCACACTCCTGTGGATATGGACCGCGTCTGGCAGATCTTCGCGCAAGCCGGCCACCAAGGTTATGTATCGGCCGAATATGAGGCCAGTTCCCCTGGCAGTCTACCGCCCGCCACTGGCGTGCCGAAACTGGTTGATGAAATCCAGGCGCTGTGCAAGAAATACTCAAGTGTTTAAGCGATTCATCATGGTCATCTGCGCGCTCAACTCGCTCGTGCGGCGCCCTCTTCTTAAAGTGAGAGCCGCAGTTCGCGCGCGGCATTCCGGTTGTAAACCTTGAGCAGGATCGGCTCCGGAAGGTTGATCCCATAGATGCGCCAACGGCCCTGCGGCGGCACTTTCGCGGGAGCATAGTCGAAGTATTCATCATCCGTCTCTAGGAATCGATAATAGATATCATAGAGTTTGTCGATGAATAGCTGCTGCGGGTAATTGTCGACGTGTGGCGTGGCATCCGTCCCGAACAAAATCCGGTCTTGATACTTCTCAAAAAAAGCGCGGGCTGCCCGCGGTTGCCGTCCCAATTCGCCGATCCGCGCGGCAATGTCGACGTTCATGTTTGGAAAGCGATCCAGATTCTGGGAAACGTTCTCTAGATTCTCCGCAAAGTTGCCTACATGCAGCACAATGAAGCGCGTGTTGGGATGGCGGGCCATCATTCTGTTTCTGGCTGCGATCAACTCGGCGTTGGTGGGAAAGTCTCGCCCATAGAAAGACCAGTCGGGATGATTGTTCAACTCTTCGAAGCGCTCGTTGAACCGATCGGTGGGAGTAAAGAAGGCTATAGGGTCGGAGATGTGAATTGCGACCGGCATGTTCAATTGCCCGCACACGTCCCACATGGGATCGAATCTGGGATCGTCGATCTTCACCAGCTTTCCCGTGGTGATGTTATCCCGCAGGTAAAGGCCGAGTGTTTTGAGAATCTTGAGCCCACGCGCCCCGTCGCGGCGCGCTTGCTGGATGGCCTGGGCCTGTATGCGGGGATAGTCGGGCTCCAGGAACCGCGAGTAGGATGGCTCGGTGAAGGTGTAGAAACGATCGCGGTAACTCTCATCATACCTTTCAAGGGTTTCAGCCAAGCCCGACCCGAATCCACCCGTGAGATTGACCATGGAGCGAATGTTTTTGCGATCCATCACTGCGATCAGCTCATGTGGAGTCCCGAGGAAATCGCGCTCAGCGGCCAAGGGTACGCCGTTAACCTCCTTGCTTGATACAGTGATGTGGGTGTGGATGTCGATCACAGGGTAGCGCGCTCGTTCAACACGGGTCTCGCGCGCGTGCAACATGCTGGTGGGCTGATAGTCGGGAAGATTGAGTATTTGAGGCTTCGTTTGTTCATCGTTCATTGAGGATGCCTTTACCCCCGCGCGGGCAACAGCGCCTGACACCAGTCCGATGCCGGTTCCGTACAACAGTTGGCGACGATTCATTCCGTTTCTTCTCCTCTTACTCGATGCCGGAGTCCGAACTACTTGCCGGCAGAAAGCTCCGCCAGAGCCTCCCTGGCAAGATGGTGAGACATATGAGTATCGGGCAGAATCAAGGCTTTTTCGAATGATTCTCTTGCCTGCTGCTTGCGATTGAGAGCAGCCTGCAACAGGCCGATGTTATACCACCACGATCCTGAGTTGGCGCCGGTCTCCGCGCGGCTCTCAGCCGAAGCCAAAGAGTTTGCGACCTGTTGGTCCGCCTTCCCCGCGTCGTATGTACGCAGGGATTTCTCCGCCTGGATTGCCCACACCAGGTCCGCAGAATCTACACCAGCCGCAGCCTTATGCAAGAGATCCTCAGACTCCTTCACCTGGCCGCAGCTTCGAGCAATCCCAGCCAGTTTTACATCGTCTCGCGCCGACCTTCCATCCAGGCTCATTCCCGGCTGCTTACCGGCAAGGAAATCTTCAGCCTGCGCGCAGTTGCGGGTCTTGGCCCACGCTTCAGCCTGCATCAACCTGATCTCGAACAGCACTTGTCCCGACGTAATCCCTCCCTCTTCGCTGGGAAAGAACCGACCCTTGAAAAGCGCCATCGCCTGGTCATACTGCATGGCTTCAGCGCGCGTCAACGCGAGTTGATAGACGAGGTCCGCCGGCATCTTCGAATCCGCAGCATCGGCCGAAGGATATTGGGAGAGGATGGCTGCACGCTCCGCAGCTGAAGCTCCCGTCAAGCTCATTGCCTCATCGAGACCGACGTATACCTCGGCGTTGTCCGGATCGTTCCGCATACCCTCGCGAAACGATGCCAGCGCGCGTTGCGGATCGCCTTTCAGCTTCAGCAACGCATCTCCCATATCGACATCGACCACCTGCAGATGCGGGGCAAACTGCTTTGCCTGGGCCCAGTGGGCCATCCCAGCGTCGCTCAAACCTTTGGAAAAGAGCAGGGTCCCCAGCAGGTAATGAGCAGTTGCATCGCTCCCGTTGGCCGCCAGTGCAGCCTCCAATACAACCCTGTCAGTTTGCGACGATGGAAAGACGAGGCTCGGGGAAAGCTCCGACGCTGCCTGCCAATTCCGCTGCGCATCGGCGCCGAGTTTCTGTTTGCAGTATGCAGCGTAGTAGAGCACTAACGGATGCTTCTGTGGCAGCACCGAGCCAGGCTCACTTTGGTCCGCATCCACGGGTTGATAGATTCGATCGAGAACTTCCAAAGCCTTCCGATGGAGCCCAAGCAGCATGTACTCGGCCGCCACCCGGAGGATGCGGTAAGGATCTGCCGCCAGGTGTTCCTGGTCCGGCTTTCCTGTATCTTCCTTCAGAAAGTCGCTCATTGGGTCCACACCCAGGCCGAGGTTCGCCAAACGGTCTGCTTCCGATCGCTCGCTCAACGCGCGCAGGACGGCCTCCAACTCCTCCTGCGCACGAAGATTGGCCGGGTCCGCGGCCACCGCGGCACTTAGAAAGGAGGCTGCGCCCTGCAGGTCCTCTTGCCTCGCCCGCAGTTCTCCCAGCCTTATCGCAGCCGGCCCACGCAGACCAGCTTGACGGTAAGCGATCTCATAGGATGTCTCCGCCTCGCGTGTGTGTCCCAGGCCTTCTTCGGCAATTCCCAGGTAATAGGCAATCTCGGAATTGGGTGTGTCGCGCTGTTGCGCAAGCTGAAGCAAGCGTTCGGCCTCCTCAAACCGCTGCAGCGACGCAGCGAGCCTTCCCGCAGCTAACTCGAGCGACTGGCTCCGCGGATATTTCTCCAGTGCACTCTCATACGAGGCGAGCGCGAGTACAACCTCTCCGTTCAACTCCTGATCCTGGCCCACCTGCAACCAGTCGTCTTCCGATCTGTTCGCCGGCTCGGGAATTCGCAGCGCCTGCTGGGGCCCGGTTTTGATCGTCGCTTGCGGGTCCCAATCGTACTCGGCGTCCGTCTGCTTCAACAGCGAGTGGCCCGCGCGGTCTTTCAGCTCGAACAACACCTTTCCGGCCTCTCCCTTGGGAGAGACAGAATGCGACCATGTTTTCTCCGGCGTCAGATCGGCGGTTCCACTCCAGAGAACAGCTCCATTCTGCGTCAGCGAAACCTGCGCGCCTTGAAGACGTTCATTCACATTCAATGCAACTGAGACATCGGAGCCATGCGCATCGAAATGAACCACGCCAGCCTTGTTGGCCCGCGAGATTCCACCCGTCCCACGCACGGGCATCCAGAATTCGCTGAAGCGAATGGCCTGCCCCGGGTCAAGAAACGCATACGTCTCCTGGTTGCGGAATAGTCCCGCCTGCACTTCAGCGTAGGCGCTCTGGTTGTCCGACAGTGCCGTGCGCCAGTCAAGACCCGCCGCGTCGACGCCCCATGTCCAGATTTTCTTCCCCGGCAGGTCGCGATACTCAGCAAAATGAACCGTTCCGGCCTGCGTCTTCGGATTCCAGATGCCCATGAACGGCTCATAGCTTCCATACATGAAGCGCGACACCGGCCCATCGGTCTGATTCCTGATCACGCTCAGGTCCTTGCCTTCCGGGTCGATGGGCCAGGGAGAAACGTCAGTGAACCCATGCGAAGCGGTAAACCGCATCGGGTATTCGATTCGCGAATCGTCCCACACCTGCAGTCCCGCGTTGTTCCACCAATAGTAGCGGTGGCGAACATCGCTGCGGTTATACAAGGTCACACGCTCTTCCAACAGCGTCGAGCCGGGTTTCAATACCAGCTCCACTCCCCATTGCATGCCGTATGGCCGATCGATATTGCCCACCCATACCGATGCACTGCCATCCTCATGGGCCGCATACGCGAAGTCCACCGGCGACATGGAGACCCAGTTATGCGAGACGGGAAAGTTGAATTCCACCCCAAATGCAGCCCACGCTCCGCGATATCCAATTTTCGCCTTCTTGATGGAAGGGTTGGCATAGAACATCGGCTGGCCGCTGATCTTGTCGATGCAGGTATACACATGACCGCCGATATCCGGCAGCACCGTGCACTTCAGATATTCGTTCTCGAGAAAGACCGCGCGCCACGCGTGGTCGGCCTTCACGCCGGTCAGATTCGTTCTCAGCGTGTAGGGATAATTGAAGCGGGTCGTCTGATATATGTCGAATGGCGGGTTCGGATCGGGCTGGCCTTCTTCATAAGTCGGCAGTGCAAGCGTGCCTTGCCAGACCTTCACTTGAGCCGCAACAGGCCAACAGATCACGGAGAGTGTTCCCGCCAGCAACAACAACACGCAGAAAGAGCTTTTCTTCATATATCTCGCGTTCCGTCTTGCGGCCTTCGGGTCTGCACGCAAAAAGTGGAGTCGCGCCACAGGATCGTTGGGACTTGCCGAACGATGTTTCATTTTATTAGCATACCTGATCTTTAGCGTTCGTTTATAATTCTTTTGATGAATTCAGCGGACCAAAATCCGAAGCATCAAGGCCCGCAAGTCGATCAGGAAACCAGGAATCGGAGAGTAGCGCAGATGAAGCGGAATGCACATGGGTCACAAACGTCAGGTCTTGCAATCCTTCTGTTTCTCGCCACGCTTGCCAGCCTCGCTCAGGGCCCAGGCCCGAACAGTTGGAAAGTGATTGGCCCCGGCGGCGGCGGCACCATGATTGGCCCAACCATCAGCCCTCACGATTCCCAGCTTGTGGTTGAGCACTGCGACATGACCGGCGGTTACATCACGCGCGACAATGGCCAGTCGTGGCGCATGTTCAATCTCCGTGGCGGCATCGCGGTCTTCGCCTTCGATCCCGCGGACCCCCAGGTCATCTATGCCGGGAATGCCGCCCTCTGGCGCAGCAGCGATTCCGGGCGGACCTGGAAGATGCTCTTCCCCAACCCCGCGCGCAACACCATCGAGCATCAACTCGGCGACCATTCCGACTACAGCCTTACCTCCAGCGATCCCGCCTACCCCGGCGGAACTATCTCCGCCATTGCCATCGCTCCCCCAAGCGGCCGGAAAAGTGGCCACGGAAGCACAGAGCATCTTTATCTTTCCTTTGAGCAGAAAGGCCAACCCGCTGTCATCGTCTACTCTGCAGACGGCGGCGCTGCTTGGAGCCGCCTCGCTACCCTGCCCCAACGTGTCCTGCTCCTTACCCCGCAGGACTCCGGCCTGATCGCCGTCTCCGGCTCCGCTGCGTATCGCATCGCCCATGATGGCGGCGTCACCGAACTGGGCGGCATCCCAACCAGCATCAGAGCAGCCAGCGCGGCGTGGTCAAGCGACTCGGTCTGGATCTACGCAACCGGCAGGGACGGAAAGGTCTATCTCACCGAGGACTCCGGCCTGCACTGGAGACCGGTCACGCCCGCGCTCCAACAGACATCCGGCCACTTTGAAGCCATCGCCGCCAGCGATCGCCACCCGGAGGTCGCCTACGTCGGCTTTCGAGACCTTCAACTCGGCGCGGGTAAGGAGAACATGTTCAACGGCATCGCCAAGACAACGGACGGCGGTCACACGTGGAAGATCGTCTATAAGGAATCGACCCAACCTGGCGCCAACCTGAGCGGAAGCTGGATCGAGCAGCGCGCCACGCAAGACGGCATCGCGATCTTCTACGACTCTCCGTACAGCCTCGGCGTCGCGCCCACCAACCCCGACGTAGCCTACGCGACCGATCTCTTTCGCACCTATCGCACCCTCGACGGCGGCGCAACCTGGCAGGAGGTGAATTCCAGGCAACTCAACGGCGACGGCTGGACCTCCCGCGGCCTCGATGTAACCACCGACTACGGCGTGCAATTTGACCCGTTCGACTCCAGGCATATCTTCATCGACTACACCGACATCGGCCTTTTTCAGAGCGCGGATGGCGGCCAATCCTGGCGAAGCACCTCCGAAGGCGTCCCCGAAGATTGGCGCAACACCACCTACTGGCTGGCCTTCGACCCGACCCAGCGCGGTCTGATCTGGGGCGCCTTCAGTGGCACGCACGATCTGCCCCGCCCCAAGATGTGGCGCGGCCGCGGCACTCGGCATTTCACCGGCGGAGTCGCCGTCTCAACCGATGGCGGCAACCACTGGAAGCCGAGCAACGCAGGCCTTCCCGAGGACTCCATCACCCACATCCTCCTCGATCCCTCCAGCCCCGCCGGCAGCCGCACCCTGTATGCCTGCGCCTTTGGACGCGGCGTAT
>JBEKZJ010000221.1:0-7451 GCA_049509995.1 Occallatibacter sp.
TCGCTCCGGACATCTTTGAGGCTGTTGTACACGGCGGCGACGGGAGAACGCGCCAGCAGAGCAACATCGCTTCTTCGATAGCCGAGGAAAAAATGCAGGATGAAGTGGCTGGCGCTTTTCGAAACGTACTTCCTCGATAGCACGTAATCGCTGGTGCGAATCAGGTCGTTCTGGACGTCTACGGTGTCTAGCCCGCCGCCGGAAGCAACCATGCCAACCGCATCGTAGTCCTCTATCTGAATCACGCGCAGCCGCTCTCGCGACACCCGCGCCAGATTGGACAAATACATATTGCGGAGGCACATAAAGAGGTAATTGTCGAGATTTTGAACGCGGCTTAAGTCCGGGCTCGCGACAGTCAGATGCAGACATAAATCCTGTACGGATTCTTCCGCGGCGTTATGGTCGCCCCGCGCAAGAATCCGGCTCCACTCTACAAGCTGCTGGTGATAGCGGCTCAGTATCCGCTCGATTGAGTCGGGCGAGAATGGCGAACGAACCGGTTTGAGAACAGGCCTCATCTATTGCTGAAGAGTCCCATCCGGCAAGAATCTATTCCCAAATCGAAAAGAAATTTCCATCTATTCCATTATATGAGACGCACACACAGGATCGGGTACGCAGAGCGATTTGAGAAGGATTTTCTTCCAAAGCGGGAATAGATTGCGGCCCCGCCGCTCTCTTTGAGTTTGAACTCTTAAAGGAGAGCTTCTCATGCCGTTCAAGAACCGCTCGTTCAGCCCTTCTCGCTATTCGGTGATCTTCCCTCTCGTGCTGCTGTTGTTGAGCAAGGCCGTCATTGCCCAAACCCCAAAGCCGCCGAAAGATGAAAACTCTACGCCCGGAACAGACGTCTCGCTTGGCCTTATGGGACAAATGACATTTGCCAGGAATCCGACCACCTTCGCTGTTTATCCAGAATGGACGGTGGCTAATCAGCAAACTCAAGCTGCATCGCCCTCTGCCGGCGCGCTGGTCACCTTTCACGGCGCCATGAAGCCTTACCTTGGCTACAACGTCAATTTCAGTTATACGCGGTTCACGCAGACCGACTCCGAGGGATCGGGATACGTGCCGGGGCAGGGCACCAATCCGCCTCCAGGAGCGGGCGGCACCTTTACTGCAGGTGCTCTCGATACGCACATGTATGAGCTGACGCTCGCATACGCCTTCTACGGACCGCGTTCGAAGCGGTTCCGGACCTTTGGGCAGATCGGTGGTGGTGGCCTTTTCTTTGAGCCGATAAACGCCAACTTCGCCCACGAGGAAACGCGCCCGGCCATGGTATTTGGGATCGGCGGAGAATACGACGTCAGCCGTCATTTCTCGGTTCGTGCGGAGTACCGAGGACTCTTCTACAAGATGCCTGACTTTGGCATCGACAACGGCTTTCCGAAACAGAGGCTGTTCACGGTCACCAATACTCCGGCAATCAGCCTCGTCTACCATTTCAGGCCCTCTTCGAATCAGAAGCAAACGGCGAATAGCCAACGGGGTCCTTATTAGTCGCTTTGTGGTCTCGCTTTTGGCGGGACCGCAGACAGCGGTATCACTCTCCCAGAAAAAAGGAGCATGAGGTTTGAAACCAATGGTACTGGACGAAATCTGGGCAGACTTCTTTACTTATCCTGTCAGCTTCAATGCTACTAATCCCGAGAAGCAGGCGGAAGATCCCGATCGGGAGAACCTCAGCAATTGGTCCCGATCGTCGATGAAACGCATTTTTGACTGCTTTTGTGTATTGTGTTCTCTTCCTATTGCCCTGCCAATTCTCTTTGCCACCGGCATCGCGGTAAGGATCACATCTCGCGGGCCGGTTCTTTTTCGGCAGAATCGCGTTGGGCGCGGCGCGAAGCCTTTCACGATCTTCAAATTTCGCACGATGCCTGTTGCCTCAAGTGCCAACTTACGGCCTGCCGTGACGACTGCTTCAAATCAAATACTCACGCCGATCAGATCGTTCCTGCGCCGCTGGAAACTCGATGAGTTACCTCAAATATTTAACGTACTCAGCGGTGATTTGAGTTTAGTGGAACCACGTCCGAAGCTTGCAAGCCACCAGTTATTCCCTCTGCTCTGCCGCCCCGGCATTACTGGACGAGCGACCATTGCGTTTGCAGCGGAAGAAGAAGTTCTGAGCAGCATACCCGTCGCTCAACTCGACGCCTTTTATCGTGACGTGGTTTTGCCGGCCAAGCAGGAATTGGATAGTCAATACATGTCGCGCGCGACCTTTATCTCCGACCTGAGGCTCATCTATCGAAGCCTCACCAAGAAAGATGATGGCCGGGAGTTGAGACAACTGCTTTCGTCGAGCGCGCCTAGACATGTTGCCTGCCACAGAGGCACCCAGCTAACCTCATCCAGGATGCGGCTTCAAGTGCTTCGGCGAGCAGGATGCCGAGCAGGCTTCCGCGCTGTGGTTCCCTCAGGGGTGCGCCAGGGCCGGACTATTGACTCAGCAACTCAAAGTGGCCGGGGGTTTTGAGAACGACGATTGCGCGTTTTCCGTCTTCCGCGAGTTCGCCGGTTTGCGGGGTTTCATTCACTGAGACGGCCGCGACGGGTGCAAAGATCGGCAGGGAGACGCGCGCGACGGTGCCCGGCGGCAGGTCGATGCTGGTCCGGTAGCCGTTGTCGTTGTGGATGGCGACTTTGAGAAGGCCGCAAGGCGTTGGCTCCGCGCCCTGCACCCACTGGAGATCGAGCAGGTCGGGACGGATGTCTACCTGGCTGAACCCGCCTGCGCGGGGCTGGATTCCGAGGACCTGCTCCATGAGCCACGGGGTGACGCCGGTGGACCATCCGTGCGCCAGGCTTGCCTGGTAGCCGGTTGAGTCGTCGGCCTGCAACGAGCTGTGGAAGTCCTGCTTGTACCAGGAGGGGTCGTAGCCTTCCCAGAAGCTGGGTGCACCCTCGTCGATCATGCCGCCCCAGTACTGGCGAATCCAGTCCAGGGTTTCGGCGCGGTGGCCCATCCTGGCCATGGCGCTGATGACGTAGTAGTTGTAATACGGGGTGATGATGAGCGCGTTGTACTTGACGCGGCCGACGCTGGAGAGCGAGTTCTGCCAGATCGCCGGATGCAAGGAAGGGCCAGCCAGGCCGGAGAGCACGGCGTAGGCATTGGCCTGCCAGCGGGCGCCAAACGATCCGGATGCGTCGAGCAGGTACTTCTCAGCCGCGGCTTTCATCTCTTTGGCGGACTTCTCGAAGGCGTCGGCATTCGCCGTGTCGTGCAACTCGCGCAGCAGGTAAGCGCGGTCGCGGAAGCCAGCGTAAAACTCGAAGTGCGTTCCCATGCGCGCCAGCGGCGCGTCACCGTTGAACTCCGGCGACCAGTCGACATAGGACCACGCATGGGTGGTGTTGGCATAGAGCTTGCGATCGTCGAGCTCCGTCTGCATATAGCGCATCAGCTGCACCAGCCGTTCGTGCACGCTCTGCAACTGCTGGAGCGAGCCGGTGTGCCGGTAGTACTCCGCTTCGCCGGTGATCCAGAAGGCCGAGTAGCCGGGAATGCCGTCCACATGGTGGGTGATGGGGGCCTCGCCCAGCAGGCGATCGAGGGTTTCCTCCATGAGGAAGTGGTCGTCGAATGCGTCCTCGATGGTGCGGCCGCTTACTTCCAGGTCGCCCATTCAGCGGCCGCGGTCGCGCCTGGGCGCATCCCAGATGTCGTCCTGCATGCAGAGGTGCGCGGTATAGGCGCCTACGATCCACATGCGGTTTAGCTTGTCGTCGGAGGACTGGAAGCATCCCTGGTACTTGACCGGGTAGTAGATGCCGTCGAGCTGAATAGAGCGGAAGAGGATCCTGGCGCCGCGCGCAAAGCGGAGCAGCGCATAGCGGAATGCCCCCTTGGGTCCATGGACGGTGGCGCCCGGCGGAACGTGGATGGGAGTCATGCCGAGATACGGCGCGTTGAATGCCTCCCCCTCCGACTCACCGTACTGCAGATTGATGTCGGCGGCCTGGTCCGAGTCGGACTCGAACTCCCGCCGGCCGTTGACCTCGCGGCCAAAGTCGAGCATGATCTGCAACTCCATGACGGGCGAAACCGGCTCCGAGCCGGCGCTGGCCGTAAACTCCGCGGCGTTGTTGGGCGCGATCAGGGACTCCCTGTTTTCCAGCGCTCCCGAGCCGGAATACACGTGCAGCACGGCCACCGGCGCAAGCTTGAAGTGGGCAAGGAAGGGCGAGATGCCGTCGTATCCGGGCCGCGCATACATGCCTCCGTCGCCGTTCCACTGAAAGAACTCCATGGAGCTCTCGATGGCGCCCAGGCTGTCGGCCGCCTCCCAACCGCTGTCGTCGAAGCCGGAATCCTGCCATCCGCCGGCTGCCTTCTCGGCCGTCTTCCACTGGGCGTCGCTGATCAGCAGCGGCTGCACGTCGATTCCCTGCGGCGCGGGCACAATCTTGGCGGCCAGAATTCTGCCGGCGGTCAACTGCACCTCGCGGCGGCTGTTGCCGCTGCTGCCCACCTCGGGCTCGCGTATGGCTTCGATGGCAACCACGTTGCGGCCCGGCTGGAGCGCACCTGTTACTTCGACGGCAACCACGCGACTGCCGATGTTGGTCTCCATGTTCAGCTGCTAGCGGGCGACGCGCTTGCCATTCACATAGACCGTGGCCGCGCTGGGGCCGGCCAGATAAAGCGTGGCCGCGGACGGAAGCGCGCCG
This sequence comes from Occallatibacter sp., assembly GCA_049509995.1. Classification (GTDB taxonomy): domain Bacteria; phylum Acidobacteriota; class Terriglobia; order Terriglobales; family Acidobacteriaceae; genus Telmatobacter. The sequence continues at coordinate 4,687 of JBEKZJ010000221.1, forward strand.
ACCGAAAAGGAGCGGCGGAAGTAGTGCGGATCGAGATGCGTGTTCCCTTCCGAAGTCCAGGCGCCTTTCAGATCCGGCTTCTCGGGCACCGCATCCTGCCGCGTCCAGATGTACTGTTCGGGAAGCGGCGTATGCCGCGCGGACTCGAGCTGCGGCGCTCCGATGGCGCGGGTGGGGTCGAGTGCGGCGTCGGGGATGGGATACGCATTGCCGGTGGCGGGCGATTGCGCGGAAGCTGAAACCGGAAGGAGGCAGAGGGCGAGGAACCACAGTTTTGGTTTCCCAGCAGATCTCCGTACCGCCCGTTCTGGATTGCGGCGGCGCGGGTCAATGGTAATGCTTTAGGGCCACTGTTTGCGCGTCCAAAGAGGAACAGTTTCTACGGGGAAATTTTGTCTTTCGGCGGCAACTGCCATGAATAGCCCTGCTTGTAAATGAAATTGCCGGAGGATGCGGCGATTTCCAATGACGGTCAGGCAGTCGTTCGCCCTTAACCCGGATGCCGCGAGGTTTGCGGCGCTCGATGAGCGATTTGGCGATTTGGCGCCAAGTGACTCGGGATAGTGACCACTAGAGACCGCTCTCCCTGTTAGAGGGTGGATCTAACCGGGACCCGCCAAGTCTGCTCATCACGCAATGGCTGAGCACGCAGCTTACAAACTCAGATCTGGAGTTCTCGTCAATCACATGGCAAACGGACGCTACCAGATTCTGCACGACAGACGATCAAGACTCGACAGCATCGGGTGCTACTGAAAAGCAGGCTGTACCTTGGCGGAATAGAAGCTACGCGCTCGGCGATATAGCATCAGAATTTCCTGCTTCTCTGCGTCGTTGCGGAAGTGTTTTGAATCCGAGTCGGTCAGAGCAATCAGCTCATCGATCCAATCCACGAAATACCGGGCGTCCGCAGAAGCGTCCCAGTTCCCTGGCAGATAGATTGGGCTGGTGTGAGCGAATTGCACGGTGTAGGAAGTTTTCAGGAAGCAACGTGCTGCGATCCAGGAATGGTTGCCGAGATTGAGAAGGATGTCGCCTTTGAAGTCCTTCGCGTCCCCGGCTGGTACGATCTTGCGGAGTACCTCGCCATTGGCGATGATCTCTATTCGGTCGATAGGCTCGCGCGCGTGGGCTTCGATGGAGACTTTCAGGTCGTGGCCGGATGGCTTCGTGTTGAGAAAGAGAATGGGACCGTTTGTCACCAGAACCTTCCCGGCACGCACCGCGGCGTACCACTTATCAACGGTCAACGGGCCGCTCACCGGTACGTACATTCGATCGTATCCAACCGGCGAAGCGAGAACGCCGCTGGCCGATCCGGCAGAGGGCGGCACGTGAAAACCAAGGTTCAGATATCGATAGTAGAGCTGCAACGAATACTCGGTAAATCCCAGAGGGCCTGGGAACCTATCCCTGTCGCGGGGACGACCCCACGCTTCGCCAGCAATCGTGCTGTATTCCTGGAAGTGGTTGAAGACGACTCCCATGGAATCCGGCGTGGCCAGCGCCATCATCACAGGGACCTCCCACCAGGTTGGCTTGTCGATGTCAAACCACGGAAACAGGTCGTTTGCTGAATGTTTCTGTGCGCGGGCCTCGCGTACGAAATCAATACCCGGCGGAACCCGATCACCATCGACTCCCAATGGAAGAGGTGCGCGAAGGTTGTGCAGAATCCAAGCACCCCCTCCCCGCTCATCTTCGCCATTCATCAGAGTCACGAAGTGGTCGGGCAAAACCTGCCTGACCGGCTCAACCGGGCCGCCTTTGCTCTGCCAGTAGTTCGACTTGGCGAACATGGTGATGACGGTGAGGATGTTCAGGTCCTCGGCGAGGGACAGAGAGGGCGCTTCCTCGGGCGTTCTATGCACATGCATGTCCCCGGAGTACCATCCCAGATCGCGCATGCGAATCCACGGACGGAGTTGCACAGAAACGCTGGCCGGCTGATCCGCTGTCACATCTATCGTCTTCTCTATGCGCTCATACTCGAGTCCATGCTCTGCGACGACCGTATAGCGACCGGGAGGAAGCTCAAGATTCGCCTGACCATCCGCAGTAAAGCTGCCGCCGTAGTAGCGGTCAGCGCCATTGAATTTCTGACGGTAGTTCGGGTCGCTGATGATTGCGCTCTGGGGCTGGAACATTTGGAAACTGGGGCCGCGCACTTCGAGCCGCGTCCACACGGGGCGGCCCGTTTCGTCCTGAACACTGATGTGCAGTTCGGCTGCTCTGAGTGTTGTGCCAGCCAGAATCAAAACCAGGCACATTTGCAACACATAGCTTTTAAGACGATTCATTTGCATTTCATGGGCCCTCCAGATAAGTCTGATCGGGGAATCTCTTGGTCAATTGACGAGAACAGACCTTACCACGTTTCCAGAACTTCGACCCCTAGAAACGCGCATTGGCGAATTGTACCAAACCCGCTTCGCGGGTAGCTGAAAGCGTAGTACGATTTGGCAGGACAATTGCGAAATGCACACCACCGCCGCCGCAGCAGCAGTCAGCAAGCTTCTGAACGAGTCAGGCGCAAGATCGGCACGAAATTGCTGCACTGCAATGAATCCCCATAAAGCAATTGTCCTGCCAAATTTCCTCATGTTTTAGTACAAATCGCCGTATCTACAGTGCTCCGCGCTCGCAATCGTGACCTCCGTCAGAATGCCGAGTTCCGGAAAATGCCGAGTGCCGCCTTTTAGAGGTCGATTTGTGTTCCTGTTGCTGATCGTGGCCTCGGCATTATTTGATGTCTTCTCCTCATC
>JBEKZJ010000222.1:0-7448 GCA_049509995.1 Occallatibacter sp.
CCGATCCACTTTCCCAACGCGCCGTTCAACAATCCTGTCGAGCCCTATGCCAACACCAACTGGCCGTCAAGCATTCTCGCCTCACTCGACGGGGTCGCGCTGGATTCGGTCGGCCTCGATATTCTCCTGTCGCAGACCAAGAACAACATCGACGAAAACAATCACCCGAGAATCATGATCCGGGAGAATGCGGACGATTATCTCCAGGAAGAAGCCCTGGCCGATCACCCGCCCTCAGGCGCGGCCTACATCCAGAACGGCAAGCCAGTGAGCAGCCTCGGCGTCACCGAGCACTGGGATAACGACCTGAGCCGTCAGTATTCGCGCAACAAAGACCCGAAAAACGGCAAAGGCATCGAACTGATCTATTTGCCAATGCTCTGAAATGAGCGCCGGAGCAAATAGGCCATGGAACGCCGCGAGAGCGGCGTTTTACGGCGGAGTAAATGCATGGGCCGCCGCCGCGCGGGTTTCCGCTGCTTGGCATTCCTCTTCCTGGGGGGCCGTACTGGACTCCGCGCTTGCGTCGGGCGGCGCAACCGCTCCGGCGCGCAAGCGAATAAACTCGCGTTCGAACCCAGCGATCCGGCAAAGAGCTTCACCCTCATTTTGCCGGCGTGTGTGGCAGCGCCGGCACGGATGGACAGGCTGGATGAATCCGCACACCCTGAACCACGCGGTTGATGACACCGTCGGGGCTGGGGTTATCGGGGTTCAGCCCGATGCGCAAGCTCAAATGATAGCCGAGCAACTGCGGGCCCGCAATCTCATACGGTGTGCGCAGCGCGTCGTTTGCCCGCGGGGCAACGGCAGGAATGACCTCATCGAATAGACCTTCCGATTCGGCTGGATCGACGATGCCGGCCAAGTATCCGATCTTCTTCGCACGAAGCTCATGGATCAGATCTGCCTCATAGAAGCGGCGCACCGGATCGCTGGATAACAAGCACAGGACAAGGGTATCGGACTTGACGAAAGACATGGGGCCATGGCGAAGCCCGAGATAGGTCTCCGTGACGACGGGGAAGCGGCCGGCGGTCATCTCGAGCGTCTTCAGTCCGGCTTCCCGCGCCCAGCCAAGCGAGGGCGATGAGGACAAAACCACGACGCGGTCGCGGATGCGAGCCGCCAGGCGCCGGCATGCTTGATCGATCTCGGGCAGCAATGCGGCGGCGCGCCTGCTGTACACATCGACCGTAGCCGCTGCCGCATCGGGCTGAGCCAGGACAAGTCCGGCGAGGACCAGATTGGAGAACGAGCTGGTCATCACAAGACTGTGCTCGTTGGTGCGCGGGTCAAGGACAATCAGCCCGTCAAGCTCCGCGTGAGATAGTGCCCCGTTTTCATTACAGACAATGGCCAACTGCAGGATGTCCGGTCTAAGGGCGCGAATGCGCTCGACAACTGCGGCGCTTTCCGGACTATCGCCGGACCGGGCCAGGGAGATCACGGCGTCCACATCGTACAGGTAACATTCCGCATCGGCCAGCAGGTCGGTGGTAGGAACGGCAACTGCCCGGGGCCACGCCGTGGCGATGGCGCTGGCCGCATAGGCCGAGGTGCCCGCTCCGGTCAGCAAGACACGAGCCTGTTGCAGCCTAGCCGGCAGTTGCAACCGTTCCGATGCGGCGCGAACCCGTTCCAGGGTGATTGGCCAAAGAAGAGGCTGCTGAAGAATTTCCTGCAAGGTGTATTGGGGGGCGGCGTGGAGGCCAGTCGTAGCGGGCATCAGTGATTCCTTTAGCATGCAAACTCAATTCCTTGTTGGAGCGACGTCAACGCGGTGGAAAAAGTCTTCCCGCGAATCGAACGCTCTATATACGAAACACTTCGCAAGTTTATAATTTGATTACGCAAACGTCAAGACTTTCACTTGACAAATATCGAAGATGTTGCGTAAAAATGCTCATGCAGGGCGAAAAGCCGCGAAGGATCCTGCCGTTGCATCTTCCTTCTTTTGGAGCAAGCTTTTCCTGCCGGGGGAAATACGCAGGGGCTCATGATGTGCGGAATCGTGTTCTGCGCCGGCGCACTTGCTCCTTATCTCTTGCGCTGCCGCGATTCATGGGCCGCCGCGCAGCGCCGAATGGGCTGAGAACGAAACATTCAGGCGGAATCGTCTTCCGGCTGATCAACTGCAATCCATAAGGGGTGTCGGTATGTTAACAACAATCAGTAGACTGCGCGCACTTTGTCTTGTCTTGTTTCTTGTGGCCAGCTATTCTCTCCAGGCGCAGCCGGATGGCCGGATTGTAGAGCTGAAGGGAAAGGTCCTGTCCGTCGGCATCAACGCCGACGGCTCCTACTCCATATCGCAGTCCGGCATGCCGGGAACGGTGCTGCGCTCCGATGTAGAGGCCGATGCGGACTCCAAGGTGCTGCGATCGCTGGAATATCCGCAACACAAGACCATGCAGTCTGAGTTTCATGACCAATTCGGTTCAGGGTCGCAGTTGACCGTAACGCACACTGGACTTTCGGGGACGCCCGATCTGGTCTGTATTTTCCGGCTGTATCGGGATCAGCCGTGGGGCGACTTACAAGTCAAGGTGGTCAACACCACGGAGAGGGCGATCACTGTTCAGGCGATCCGGAGTGTTCATGCAACGGATGCTCCGGTCATCAGCTTGAATGGGCCGGCATCCGCCGACCGCATTCTTTCCGACAGTTACAGCGAGGACAGGCCCCAGCTGGCGATTCTTGACCTGGGCAACGGTCGAAAGGGAATGCACCGTGCGGTGGGAAGCCAGCTTATCTACAACCGCCAGAGCGGCCAAAGCTTATTCCTTGGCGCACTTACTTCTGACCGGCTCTTGACTATCTTCCACCTGAAAGAGCAAGCTGCAGGCGCCAATTCGCAGATCCTTTCCTACGAAGCCGTGGCCACGGGCACGACCGAAATCATGAAAGAGGAATCGCTCAGGCATTCGCCTGCCGCTGAACAGGTCAGTCTAAGCCTTCCCGTCAGTTCCGGGGATAGCTTGTCGTCCGAACCGCTCATGTTCGCTGTCGGCACCGACTATCACGCGCAATTGGAGCAGTATGGACGCGTAGTCGGGCTGCTGCACAAGGCTCGAGTCGATACACCGACTCCAATCGGGTGGTGGAGTTGGACTGCTTATTATTTTGGACTCAACCAGGGTACCGCCATTACCAATGCGGAGTGGCTGGCGGACAATCTGAAGCAAAGTGGGTATAACTACTTTCAGATCGACGAAGGATATCAGTTTGCACGCGGTGAGTACTCAACGCCCGACGCAAATCTGTTTCCTCGGGGGTTGGGTTACGTAGGAGATGTGGTGCGCCTCAACGGCATTACCTTCGGGGTGTGGACGGCGCCGTTCGAAGTATCGGAGCGCGCGTGGGTGTATCAGAATCATAAAGACTGGTTGCTGCATAATGCCGCTGGCCAGCCGATCCACATTGGCACCGTGACAGATCACAACGATCTGCTCTATGTGCTGGATACAACCAACCCTGGCGCCCAGGACTACCTGCGGCAGACCTACACCGCCATTTATAACTGGGGCGTCCGCTTTATCAAAATGGATTTCATGGATGACACAGCCGTCGAAGGCGCCTACTATCGCCCCAACACGACTGCCCTGGAGGCGCAACGCATCGGCCTGAAGATCATTCGCAGCACGGTGGGAGAAGATGTGGTTCTCGACAAGGACGGGAGCCCCATGCTCAACCCTGTCGGGATTGTGGATACGGGCCGCATCTCTCAAGACACGGGACATACCTTCGGAGCCTCCCGGGACGCGGCCTCGGGTATTGCCGCGCGCTACTACATGAATCGCAATTTCTTTGTCGCCGATCCGGACGCGTTTACTGTCTCCAATCAGACCGTCGATGATCAGTCATGGCACGGAGGAAAGCGCCGGCTCACCCTGGAGGAGGCAAAGGTTTCGATAGCCCTGGCGGCGGTGGCAGGGGGCATGTTCGAGCTTGGAGACGACCTTCCCACCCTGGGAGCTTCCCCGGAGCGGTTGTCGCTGGTCAAGAACACGGACCTGATTGACATCGCCCGTCTCGGCCGTGCCTCCACACCCACCGATCTGATGACCTATACGGCGAGCGATCTGCAACCGAGCGTCTTTCTGTTGAAGGAAGACAATCGCCAATCCATTCTTACCATCTTCAATTGGACCGAGGGAGAACTCAAGCGCGCCATCGATCTGAAGAGTCTTGGTTTGAAGGAAGCAGGCCAATACCAGATCACGGAAGTGTTCGGCGATCAAAGCTGCTGCAGCAATTCCTCGAACACGATCGATCTAGTTCAGCCGGCCCACTCGGTGCGCATGTTCAAGCTGATTGACAATGCTGTTCCTGTGACTGCGCCTGTATTCGAGGCACACGCGGCAGCCGCGGGAAAGTCGGGGGAGACCTTAGCCTTCAGCGCCAAGGGGGTACCGGCTGAGGCGCCCGTGCTGACGTGTCGCTGGGAGTTCGGCGATGGATCTACGCAGGAAGGGATGAACGTTCACCACGCATACACTCAGCCAGGTGAATATCGTGTGCATGTAACCGCAACGGGCCTTGGTGGAACCACGAATTCCAAGACACTCACGGTCTCGGTATCGGGTAACATTGCAACACGTTTCGTTCCGGCCGATAAGAAGCGCCCCGAATGAGATAATTCCGCTTCGATCGATCGGGTCCACAAGGACGATCGGCTTTTAAACCGATGAAGAATGGCGAAGGCGTTACACTTACTTCGCCATTCGGGCGCAAAGAACGACGCGGGTTCAACTGCCTGAACGATGGAGAGTATGGACGCAACGGAAATGGTGAACGGGAACGCGCATGGAGGCGCTTTGGAACAGCCGGACTAGCGCGCTATGCGGAGGCATGTGGATTCGTGCTTGGCGGATGAGCCAAGTTCCGTCGATGAGCATCTACTTCGGGCTGCGCAGAAAAGTCTCTACGTTCCGTTGCAAAGGAACGTAGAGGCTTTTATAGCGATGGGGATCCCCGGTTGGTTGCCGGCCGCGGATCAGAGCAGAATCGCCTTGATGCCGGTGAGTTCGCAGAAATCGGCCAGTGCGGGATAAAGGTCCTCCCCGTAGCCGAGACAAGCATATTCATTGGTCCAGTGCTGGAGGAGCGCATCGATGTCGCAATGCGCCGTGACGAATGCATGCGGCCAGAAGGGAATGCCGCATTCGTCGAGGCGCTGCTGCGCCTGCTCCGGGGAAGGTTCCGCGATGGTGGCGCGCGTAATGACCATCTGAAACTCTCCATTGACGCGGCCGAGTCGGGCCAGCACGCCTTCGCCAGCCTTGCAGATCAAGCGCACCGAGAGACCGCCCGCGTCGCCTTCAGTGGGAATTCCGTGTTCCGCAAACCCGGCCGGCGCTAGCTTGCTCGCCAGCGAGGGCGGGCAGGCTCCGTCGCCGATGATCTTGATCTCGCGCGTCTTCCGATCAATGTGCTGCAGGTCCCCGTAGTAGATCCGTTCCCGGCTGAGGCGCATGAGCAGGAAGACGGTGAGCGCGGTATTGAAATCTCCCAGGGTGGACGTGCCGTGCCCATCCTCAAGCATCATGCTCTGCGCGAAACAGGTGGCCGCGTAATCATCCGCCAAGCCGGGGAACGACTGGATGGTGTAGAAGGCGTAGCGCTCGCGTTCGACAATCTCCTTCAACGCCAGATAAAGGCGGATGGAGCGATCGTTGACCGTGTTTGCGTCGGGAGAGGCGCCGAACAGTTGGCGCAAGCGCGGTTGAAGCGCCTCCACTTGAGCAGCGGGAATACGCTCCGCGGTGCGAATGAGCTCGGTCGTATCGCGGGAATCGATATCGATTCCAAACACGCGCATCCATTGCGAGGGATCGGCCGCTCCGCAGGTCTGGCCCATGCCTCTGCCGCCGAAGGCCCCAATGGTGGACAGATTCAGGCTGTTCTTCAGGTGCGCGGCACGGGCGTAGCTGACGATGCGGCCCACCGTGTCGGCATCCTCGATGTCTCCATACACAAAGCGATGCGGAACGCCGATTTCCAGGAGCCCGCCGTGCATCACCAGTCCGCCCACCGGCCTCCAGCCTTGGGAGCGCGGATGCGTCCACAACAGAACGGCTTTCCCGCTGCCGGCGAAATCGCGCACCGCGCCTACCAGATGAGCAGCCCACACCCAGGTGCCGCTAAAAAGCAGCACTGCATCCACACGCTCATCCTGCTTCATTTTCTTGAGAGCTTCCGCAGCTTCCTGCTTGCTCGCAATGACGGTCTGGTACTCGACCAGCTTCAACCCGGCCTTGGTGAGCGCGGCCTTTGCCTCTGCAATCAGAACATCATCCACAAATGGAGTGCCCATCGGATCCTGCAGGCCATCCTTGTGCACTCCATAGACTATGAATCCGACAGTCGCTTGAATCATGATTACTCTCCTGCTACGGGTTTTGTTGATTGTGGCGATGCACCAGCATGGAACGTAACTGGCGATAACTTTCGATTTGCGGCCGGTATTGTTCGGCGAGGAGCGGATCGTCTGGAACGCATTCCTGCTCGCGCACCATGGCCTGTGCGGCGGACTTGAGATCGGGATGGATGCCCACCGCAACGCCGGCCAGCATGGCTCCGCCGAGGCAAACCGATTCCTGGCAACTCATGATGTGCAGTTGCTTGTGCGTGAACGCGGCGCGCAATCGCAGCCCCAGCGAGGAGCGTATTCCGCCGCCGAAAACATTGATGTCGCTGAATCTGGAGCCGGCATTCTCGAGGCACTCGGTAATGATCGCCAACTCCGCGGCGATGCCTTCCAGAATTCCCTTGTACAGGTGAGAGCGCGTGCTGTCGAAGGTAAGGCCGCTAATGGCTGCGCGTGCCTGCGCGTCGAACTCTGGGTTGCAACTGCCGATCAAGTGGGGCGTAATCAGCAGGCCTGTGGGACCTTCGGGAGCTGCCAATTCCAGGTCCCCAAAATGGTATTCCTCTTCCCCCTTCTCTGGTCCATGGAGAAGGTTGCCGAGCCATTGCATCATGATGCCGCCGGGGAAGTAGGCGATGGTGACGAACTGGCCGGGAACGGCACTTGGATAGGAGTTGAGGCTGGAATGCAGTGCAGCGTCATTCAGGTGCAAGCCATCGGAGGCGACGGTGATACATTCATACGTCCCCAGCGAGCCCGCGGCTCGTCCCGCTTCAATCACGCCGAGTCCAACGGCTCCAATCACCTGATCGTGTCCACCCACCACCACCGGAGTGCCGGCGGCAACCCCCAGCATGGCGGCCGCGGTGCTGTCCAGTCTTCCCGCCACTGTGCCGGCCTGCACGGGAAGGGGCAGAGCCTGCGGCGATATCCGCACCAGGCGAAGCAAATCCTTGGACCAGATATGGCGGTTTACATCGAAGGCCATAAAGCGCGATGCGTGCGAGTAGTCGACCAACGGAGGAAGGCCCAGCTGGAGGAGCAGAAAACTGGTGACGCTCTGGAAGCTGCTGGC
>JBEKZJ010000223.1:0-7437 GCA_049509995.1 Occallatibacter sp.
GTTCTCCATCTTCATTGCGCCGGTGCTGGCCGCCATGCTCTTCCCGCATGGTGTCAAGGAATGGCGCAACCCGGTCATGGAATTCCTGAAGAACAGCTACCGGAGCGGGCTTCAGTGGGCTATTAAGAATCGTTGGATAACAGTTGGCTGCGGTATCGCTGCGGTTGCCTTCAGCTTGTTTCTTGCGTTCAGTGGAATCATCGGTTCTGAGTTTTTGCCGCATCTGGATGAGGGCGCCATCTGGGCGCGCGGCTCGCTGGCCAATAGCACCAGCCTTACCGAAGGCAAGCGGTTCACCGATCAGGCGCGCCTTATCTTCGCTTCGTTTCCTGAAGTCAAGACAGTTGTATCGCAAGCGGGCCGGCCCGACGACGGAACCGACACGGGCGGCTTTGGCAATACGGAGTACTTTGTCGACCTGATACCGAAAGAACAATGGCGTCCCGTCTTCCACCAGGACAAGGATGAACTGATTGCCGCCATGAATCGCGAGGTCTCCAAGCTGCCCGGCGCTTTTTGGAACTTCTCACAGCCCATCGAAGACAATGTGGACGAAACAGTGAGCGGCGTCAAAGGCGGACTCGCGATAAAGCTTTTCGGTGACGACCTGAAAGTCCTTGAGGAAAAGGGCGAGGAGATTACCGCCGTCATGGCCACCGTGCCGGGGGTCGAGGACCTTGGGCTCTTCCGCGATATGGGCCAGCCGAATCTCAACTTTGTTGTCGATCGCCAGGCTGCGGCGCGCTTCGGCATCAATGCTTCCGATATTCAGGACGCCATTGCAACGGCAGTAGGCGGCAATGCGGTGACGCAGTTGTTGCAGGGCGAGGCCAGTTATGGCGTGGTTGTGCGCTATAAGCAGCAATATCGCAATACGCAGGAGGCGATTCAAAACGTCCGGCTTCTCTCTCCTTCCGGGGAGCGTGTCTCCCTTGCGCAGTTGACGAAGGTCGAGGTTCGCGACGGAGCCTATGACATCTTCCGCGAAGGCAACTCCCGCTATGTAGGAATTCGCTACGAAGTTCGTGGCAGAGATTTGGGAGCCACGGTCAGAGAAGCAATTGAAAAGATAACCAAGCAAGTGACTGTGCCGCGCGGCTATCACCTCGATTGGGCGGGAGAATACGAGAGCGAGAAGCGAGCTCAGGCCAGGCTGTTTCTGGTGGTCCCAGTCACCGTCTTCCTGATCTTCGTCCTTCTTTACTTCATGTTCCGTTCGGTCAAGTGGGCGCTGCTCATCATGGTGAATGTCGCCCTGGCACCCTTCGGCGGCACCATGGCTCTGCTGCTAACCGGGACTTTCTTCAGCGTCTCCTCGGGTGTTGGCTTCCTCGCGCTCTTTGGAGTTTCAGTCCAGACGGGCGTCATCATGCTCGAGTACATCAACCAGCTCAGAGCGCGAGGTTACACGCCGGCGGGCGCCGCTGTCGAAGGCGCCGTGTTGCGGCTTCGCCCCATCATGATGACCATGCTGGTGGCTACCTTGGGACTGCTTCCCGCCGCCATGTCGCACGCCATCGGCTCCGACTCGCAACGGCCCTTTGCCATCGTTATTGTAGGGGGATTGATTTTCGACCTCCTCATGAGCATCTTCCTTTTGCCCACGCTGTATGTATGGGTTGCAAGAGAAGGGGACAAGCTCCCGAAACCGGAGGTGGCAAATGAAGCCGTCTAAGCTGATATCTGCGTTCATGCAAAGCGTCGGCAGTTGTGTTCTGGGCATTGCTTTCGTTTCGAGTTTCGCGAGCGCGCAGCAGGCGCTCACGTGGAAGCAGGTCAAAGCAAAGTTCGAAGCGGCCAACCCGGCGCTGCGAGCTGATGAAATCAGTGTGGAAGAAATGAAGGCCGAGGAGATTACGGCGTACCTCCGCCCCAATCCGCAATTCACTTTCTCAACGGATGGAACGCAGCTCGCTCGCCACAATGGGATCTGGCAGCCATTGACCGGCACTCAGTATCAGCCCAACTTCAGTTACTTGCACGAGCGCGAGCACAAGCGCGAGTTGCGCCTGGAGAGCGCCAAAGAAGGCACACAGATCGCCGGCTCGCAGCACGAGGATCTGGAACGGAATCTCCTCTTCAACCTGCGCTCAATGTTCGTGCAGACGCTTGAGGCAAAGGCTGTCCTCGATCTTGCAAGAGCCGATCTCGATTACTATGACAAGATCATCGATATCAGCCGCGCGCGGTTTAAGGTAGGCGCCATCGCCCAGATCGATTTGGACCGCATCGAATTGCTGCGCGTGCAATATGAGGCCGAGATTGAGACTGCAACGGTGAACCTTCGCACGGCGAAGTTCGAACTGATGCAGCTGATTAACGATCGCACGCCGGTGGATAAGTTCGATGTGGCGGGGACCTTCGACTGGACCGAAGCGCTGCAGCCTTTGGAGGACTACCATCAGATTGCGTTGGATAACAGGCCCGATTTGAGAGCGGCTATCGAGACCATTCAGCAGTCGGATACGAATCATAAGCTTGCCGTCTCCAATGGCTCTACCGATCCGACCTTCGGCGCGTGGTACACGTACAATCCATCCTTCAACAACCCCAACGACCAGCAAACGCTCGGCCTCAACGTGAGCATTCCGCTGCGCATCTTCGATCGCAATCAGGGGGAAAAGAAGCGCACGCTGCTGGATATCGATCGCAGCCGAAGCGCCGCGGACGCGGCCAAGGCGCAGGTCTTCGACGACGTGGACTCCACTTATGAGCAACTGCGTAGCAATATCGCGCTGCTCAAGCCATATAAGGAAAAATATCGCGATCAGGCTACGCGCGTGCGCGACACAGTCACCTTTTCTTACGAGCACGGAGCGGCATCGCTGATGGACTTCCTCAATGCTCAAAGCGATTATCGGGTCGTTCAACTGGCTTATGTTCAGTTGGTTGGCTCATATCTCACGTTTGCGGGCCAATTGAATCTTGTCGTCGGGCATGAAGTAATGCAATGATCGGCGTTGCTTTTGCGAACGGCGCCAGCGGTCTGGCCTATTCGAATTCTGCCGCGGAGAGGTCGAATCATGAAGAGAAATGAAGTTTGCGTCTACATCGAAGAGATCGGCATTCTACCTTCTGTGCGTGTGGCTACGCAGGAGTTGGCGCGATTTGCGGCAGAGACGGTGTATTCGGCGGGAATTCCCATTGCTGAGATCACTCTGACCACGCCCGGTGCGCTGGCCGTGATCAACGATTTGGCCAATCGCTTTCCGGCCATGGCCGTGGGGGCCGGCACTGTATTGGACGATGAGTCTGCGCGCAAGTGCGTCGACGCCGGCGCCCGGTTTCTGACTAGTCCGGGATTTGTTCCGGAGGTGGTGGCGTATGCAAAGAAGATGGATGTCTGTGTGTTTCCCGGAACTTTGACGCCAACCGAGATCATCGCCGCCTGGAAGGCCGGTTCGGACTTTGTCAAGATCTTCCCAACCGGTCACGTGGGCGGCATTCAGTATGTGCGCGCGCTCAAGGTTCCGCTTCCGCAGATCCCGCTGATTGCAACGGGCGGCGTAAATCAGTTGACCGCGTCCGACTTCATTCTTGCCGGCGCAACTGCCATTGGCTTGGGTGCGGAACTGCTGCCCAAGGAAGCCTTGCATTTTCGCCAGGAAGATCGTATCCATGAGCTGGCAGGCAGGTTTCTTGCCAAGGTGAGGGATGCTCGGGCTCTGCGTGAGACCTACTATTAGGCATTGCCCTGACTGGGCTTCCCATTCGCCGATACCACAGCCGTTTGTCGCATCCCGCGATGCTGCGTGGTTCTAGAAGAATCGCCTTTGTTTCTATTGTCTCCAAACCACTCCGCCTTGCACGGCGTGCCTGGCGCGGACGTCGCCCGATAAGCAGGTCTCCGGAAGAGGTCTCGCAACCGCCAGTTTCTGCAGAGAAGAGCGGGTTTGCCATTATCCTGAGCGAAAAAAGTATTTACTTTTCGCATTTTTTACTTCATTCCTATTACTCTCTTCATGCCTCCCTCATGTGTTCTTCTCAATACTTAAGCATGGGAGGTATTAAGCACATGAAACGCAACCTATTCACAGCCTGGATTCTGTCACTTGCACTTCCGGGTGTTGCAAGCGCACAGGGAGCGGCCTCCTCCGCGGAGACCGGCGACCATTACACCCAGGGGCAGTTGAAGCAGTTGGCGCGCGGCGCGCACGCTCCAGAGGAATACAGAACCCTGGCAAGCTACTACGGCGAACGCCAGAGGATCTATCTGCAAAAGGCCGCGGATGAGAAAGCGGAGTGGGAACGGAGGAGCCAGAACGTCATGGGCGTGCTGGCGAAGTATCCCAGGCCGGTAGACTCGGCAAAGAATCTTTACGAGTATTACATGGCAGAGGCGGCAGACGCCGCAAAGCTCGAAGCTAAGTATAGCGCCTTGGCGGCGCCGGATGCCCCGGTATCGGCAATGTCGCGCTAACAATCCTTTGCGCCGCCGGGCAGAAACCCCCGCAAAGAAAGGGGAGGAATCTCAATCAATGGATTCCTCCCCTTTCTCTTGCTCATATAATCAAGATGGATTCCTTATGTCTTTTTCACATGTTCCAAGTTAGGATCGTGTCAATTCGCTAAACAGGCGAATCGAAATAGACATAAGCCGGATGACCCATTCAATTGTTCTCGGATCGACGCAACCACGGCAAGCATTTCGAATGCTGGCGCAGTGCACGGTGGCGAGCGCGGTCCTCGCCCTGCTGACCATTGGCGGGTTCGAACTTCACATAAACCTGCTGACAATCAGCCTCCTCTATTTGCTGATCGTCGTGGCTGTCGCGTCGTTGTTCGGTTTCTGGCAGGCGTCGTTTGCGTCGGTTATCGCGGTGCTTTTGCTCGACTATTTCTTTGAGCCGCCTCTCTTCAGCTTCGAAGTGGAAAACCCAGGGATATTTGTGGCGCTTGTAACCTTCGAGGCGACCGCGCTCACCATAAGCAGAATGCACGGGCGAGAGATGAGGAGAGCACGAGAAGCTGCCATCCATCTCAAGGGAATGGAGCAATTGTATGAATTGAGCCGAAGCACACTGCTTCTGGACCTGCGCCGGCCGTCTGGGCCCCAACTGGCCGTTCTGATTCAGCGGATATTCGACGTGCGCGCGGTTGCCTTGTTCGATATGAGCCTGGGACGTCAGGACAGAGTGGGCGAGTGGGCAGCAGGCGAGGAGGATCTGGCAAAGGAATGCTACCTGCACGGGGCCGCGCAGGACGATCCGCAAACCCAAACCGCGCGGCGCTTGTTGCATACCGGTGCAGGGTCCGGGCCTGTGGGAGCATTGGCGGTGCGCGGAAAGCTGAATCCTCTTGTGGTCGATGCGCTTGCGGCGCTTGCTGCAATTGCGATCGATCGCCACCAGTCGTTTGAGAAGGAAGAAAGGGCTGAAACGGCAAAACAGAGCGAGCAGTTACGCGCAGCGGTCTTGGACGCGTTGGCGCATGAATTGAAGACACCGTTGACGGCGGTTCAGACCGCCAGTTCAGGGCTGTTGGAGCTAGGTGGGCTGACGGATTCACAGACTGAGCTGGTGACGCTGATAGACGGCGAGGCAGTTCGCCTGAATGAACTCTGCACACGCTTGTTGGTGACCGCAAAGCTAGACCGAAAACAGGTCGGCCTCGATCTGGCCGACGTGAACGTGAAGGAACTCATATTCGAGGTACTGGCCGACCGGCCGAAGTCTTTGGGAAGGGACAGGATTCAGGTTGTTGTGGACGACCCCGATCTTGTCGTGGATGCAAATCGTAAACTTCTAGCCATGATATTGGCTCAGTATATTGACAATGCGCGAAAGTACTCGATGCCGGACACGCCGATCGAGGTGGCCGCACGAAGGAGTCATTCCGACGTGCTTCTTTCCGTGCATAACTTTGGATCCACGATTCGGATTGAAGACCGGGAGCGGGTATTCGACCGCTTCTACCGGTCATCCGATCAAAAGGGTGCTGTTCCAGGCACTGGAATAGGACTGTCCGTAGTGAAGAAGGCCGCCGATGCTCATCATGGACACGTTTGGGTGATTAGCGACGACCGGGAAGGAACGACATTCTTTCTTTCCCTTCCGATGGGAGCAAGGAGGAAACAATGAACAATGAGCCGGCGAATGCGGGACAAGGCACCATACTCGTGGTGGACGATGACACTTCCACGCGAAGGGCATTGCGTGTAACTCTATCCGGCATGGGCTTCACCGTGGTAGAAGCGGCACGCGGCGAAGAGGCATTATCGCTGGCCCGCGTGTCATGGTTCGATACGGTGCTAATGGACGTGGATATGCCCGGTATGGGAGGAGTGGAAGCCTGCCGGAGCATCCGTCATGCGGTTGCGAGATTGCCGATCCTGATGCTGACAGTGATGGACAGCGAGGATGACAAGGTTCTCGCGCTGGATGCGGGCGCCGACGATTACATCACGAAGCCCTTTCAGATCCGTGAGTTGACAGCGCGGCTGCGCTCCGCTGTGAGAAGAAGAAGCGCACAGGACGCCAACCGCGACGCGCCGATTCGTTATGGCCAGCTTGAACTGGACCCGGTGAAATACCGGGTGTTGAAGAGCGGACGCCAGATCCATCTGACGCCCAAGGAATTCGAGGTGTTGCATTACCTGATGATGCATGCCGGCGAACCGATTCCTCACGCCAGGCTGCTGAAATCCGTGTGGCGGCCCGAGTATGGAAACAAGCTCGAATACCTTCGAACATTTGTGCGTCAGTTGCGCAAGAAGATCGAAGACGATCCGGGAAATCCGCGGTATCTGTTGACCGATGCTTACGTCGGTTACCGCTTTAACGAACAATAGCGGGTAGAACCCACAATGCTGCAGATTTGAACCCTAGCGTATTACACGCAATGTCAACCCCTGCGTTAGTGGATCGACGGGTTATAGCTTCCGTTGGGAATCACGTGCGCTCTAAGGAGAGGTGAGACGCGTGCCAGGTCTTCGTCGTTGACCGGGTGTCCGCCGACACGCATTTCATCGACGATCTTCTGAATCTGGAGTGTGTTCCACACCAGGACGGCATTCGAGATCAAGCTCAAGCAACTCGCCTTATTCATGATTTCCTCGTAGTCGCCTTCTCGGAACTGGCCTTGATTGGCAAAAAACAGCCACCGGCCAAGACTCTGCCGGTGTTCGCCGCGGTTCTGTCAAGGGCGGAGTAAAAAGGGGTTCTTCGTCACTTTTGGTGAACCATGGCTGGCACTTTGCTGGCGGGACGATCGGCGTTAGAACGGGATCAGGTTCTGGCGATGTTCGGCGACGGTTATGGAGCAGCGGACGTTGTTGCCGGATGCCGGCGAAGTCGTTCTGGATCGGTTGCAGGTCTAGGGGCGGGACCGGCTCGTGATGGTGCTGCGGCCCGCAGCGAAGGGAAGCTGTTGCCCAGCGTGCCAGCGGATTTCGCGGCGCACGCATAGCTGGTACAGTCGGCGGCTTGGCGATCTGCC
>JBEKZJ010000224.1:0-12907 GCA_049509995.1 Occallatibacter sp.
CTGTTGTGCTATTCTCTGTCACGCGAAGGCCTCTTTTTCTGCTTCAAACACTGTCTTGACAACATGTTTGTAGCAGATGAGGCCTTCCGTGTCAGGGGATTCGTGAATTATCCGGGCTAGTGGGCTTCCTGCGGCGCTGGAAACGTGCCTTGGCGGAGCAGCAACCGACCATCCGTTCACACCTTCAACGCTCGATTTGGAGCCGCCCGTTTCGCAAGGATGGCGGTGTTGGAGACTCCACGTCGCCGGAGGTTTTTTGAGCCTCGCTCTCCGTTTGGGTTGACATTCTACCCAAACAGGCGAATACTTGGGTCGAATGGCTACCCAAGAGAACAACGACGACCGCATTGCCTTGTTGCAGGGGACGCTGGACCTGCTGATTTTGAAGACGCTCGTTCTGGGCCCGTGCCATGGGCAGGGTGTAGCGCGATCGATTCAACATCAGTCGGAAGAGTTGTTTCTTGTCGATCACGGCTCGCTTTACGTGGCATTGCAGCGCCTAGAAGACAAGAAGTGGATCAGTGGCAAATGGGGCGTGAGCGAGAACAATCGCAAGGCGCGGTTTTATTCGCTGACGCCGCGGGGGCGCGAACAGCTTGTGGAGAAGACCGGCGAGTGGCGCCGCCTGGCGCGGGCCATGGCCCTTATTCTCGATTCCGGCACGGGGCTCAAAGGCGAGGAGGCATAGGCATGTTCAGGCGCAAGCGCAGTGCAGATGACTTTCGAGCGGAGATCGAGGCCCATCTTGCGCTCGAAGCGGACGACCTGAAGCGCGAGGGCCTCAGCGAAGACGAGGCGCACTGGAAGGCGCGGCGTGAGTTCGGCAATGTCCGCGCGGCCCAGGAGCGCTTCTACATGAGAGGCCGCTGGATCGGCCTGGACAAACTGCTGCGCGATCTGCGTTTCGGCTTGCGCTCGCTGGGCCAGAGTCCGGGCTTCGCGGCAACGGCGATCCTCACATTGGCCCTCGGAATCGGCGCCAACACCGCGGTCTTCAGCGTCATGAACGCCGTGCTGCTGCGCTCGCTGCCAGTCGAGCACCCGGATCGCCTTGTGTATCTGCGGACTTCGGATCAGCCACGCGGCACTGGCACCATCGACACGACGGAGACCTTCTCGTACGCCGTTTACGACGCGCTGCGGCAACCCGGCCGGGGCCTCTCGCCGGTCATGGCCTACGTGCCGCTTTCCAGCACCAAGGTCGCGGTCCGCTACGGCGCACAGCCGGAAGAGGCGGAAGGCGACATGGTGAGCGGGACATTCTTCTCCGGCCTGGGCGTGAATCTGCCTCTAGGCCGCGGCTTCAGCGAGCAGGACGAGAAGGACCACGCGCCCATTGCGGTAATCAGCTACAACTACTGGACCCGGCGGTTCGCGCGAAGTCCGCAGGTGATGGGAACCACGCTCTATGTGAATGCCGTGCCCATGACCATTGTGGGCGTGGCCGCGGAAGGCTTTGAAGGCGTGGAGCCGGGCGGATCGACCGATTTCTGGATTCCGCTGCAGGACCGGCGCGAACTGAATGCATGGGGCAATCCGCCGGATGAAGGCAAACTGTACATGGCGCACTCGACCTGGTGGTGCCTGCGGATGATCGGACGACTGGCTCCCGGCGTCACCCGGACCCAGGCGCTGGCCGAACTGCAGCCGGTGTTTCAGACCGCGGCCTATGTGGGGCTGAGCGGCTCGCCCCAGCAGGGCGAGAAGCCGGCGGTTCTGAGCCTGGCCGACGCCAAGAGCTTTCCCGGATACGACCAGCAGTACGGCAATCCGTTGCGCATGTTGATGGCCATGGTGGGCCTGGTGCTGCTGATTGCTCTGGCCAACGTGGCGATGCTGCTGACGGCGCGCAATGCCACGCGGCAGCGGGAGTTCTCGCTGCGGCTGGCCCTGGGTGCGGGGCGCGGCGAGTTGTTTCTGCAACTGCTCGTCGAAAGCTCGATCCTGGTGACGGCGGGCGGCGCGCTGGCCTGGGGCTTTGCCGAGCTGGCGACGCGGCTGCTGGGCCAATGGGCGCAGATCGAGTCCAGCCTGGCGCCGGACTCGACGGTGCTGCTGCTCACGCTGGCTGTGCTGGTGGTTGCCGCGCTGCTGTTCAGCCTGGCGCCGCTGCGCGTGGCCCTGGCCGGCGGAGCGGAACTGGCGCTGAAAACCTCCGCGGCCACGTCCAATGCCGATGCCGGCAAATCGCGCACCGGCCGCATCGTCGTCGCCCTGCAGATGACCATGTGCGTGGTGCTGCTGGTGGGCGCGGGCCTGCTGGTGCGCACCCTGCGGAATCTGGAAAACACGCCGCTGGGACTGCGCGTCGACGGCCTCGTCGTCTTCGGAGTGAAGCCCAGCGTCCCTTCAATTCCTCAGGGCGTGGCGTTTTACGTGAACCTGATGAACAAGCTGCGCGTTCTGCCCGGCGTGGAGTCGGTCACCATCATGGAGGAACGCCTCGGATCCTGGTGGTCCGACAACAGCGACATGGTGGTCGACGGCAGGCTGCCGGACGTAGCCAACGGCGCGTCGAGAACAGTCCGCAGCAACGTCGCCGGCCCGGACTTCTTCCGCACGCTGGGCGTCCCCGTGCTAGCCGGGCGCGATTTCGCCGATTCCGACACCGCGGCATCGCCCCATGTGGGCATCGTCAATGAGCAGTTTGCCCAGCGTTTTCTGCCCAATGTGAATCCGCTGGGCCACACCATTGGACCCTACAACGTGCCATACACCATGACCATCGTCGGCGTCGTGAAGGACCACAAGTATCGCAGCATCGATGAAGAGCCGATTCCCATGGCGTGGTACATGTACGCCCAGATTCCGTACCTCGGGCCCATGCACGTCGAGATGCGGGTGCACGGAGAGCCGCTCGCGATTCTGCCCGCGGCGCGCAAGGCGGTGCAGCAGCTCGATCCCAACCTGCCGTTGATCCGGCCGATGACGCAGCGCGCGCAGTTCGACACGACCATCTCCCACCAGATCCTGTTTGCGCGGCTTGCCGGTTTTTTTGGATTCCTGGCCGTGGTTCTGGTAGCGACCGGTCTCTACGGAACGCTGGCCTATCGCGTCAGCATGCGAACCGCGGAGATTGGCGTGCGCATGGCTGTGGGAGCCCGGCGTGAGCAGGTGGTCTGGATGATCCTCAAGGACAGCCTGCTTTTGACTGCGGCGGGGGTGGCAATGGGTGTTCCGCTGGCGATGCTGGTGGGGCACGCGTTGACGTCGTCTCTGTATGGCGTGAGGCCGCTTGATGCGGTGACCTATCTGTTAGCAGTAGTGGGGGTGGCGGCGGTTGCACTGGCGGCGAGCGCCGTGCCTGCGGGGCGCGCGGCGAGTGTCGACCCTATGAAGGCACTACGCACGGAATAGAGACTCTCGATTTGGAAATATCTCGGATTACGGAATCTTCCGAGACGGAGAGTCAATTGACGCCAATAACAGTGAACATACTTGACAGCAACCGGCCTTCTCATGGAAGCCCTATGCACGTTTCCAGAGTTTGGAGTCTGTCCGGAAGTGATCTGCATCACTTCAGCCGCTTTCCATGCGGGATCGGCGTTTATCGTTCCCGATCCTGGCCGCTTCGTCGAGGATTGGTTGATCGTGGCACCCTGAGGGGCTAGAAGCCTCCCCTGTCAGTCCATTGTGGTCCCCGTTCGGCGCTCGTGTTGTTCTGCGGACGTATATCCTTATCGGTTATTAACTATTATATAACTGACGGTTAGCCGACAAACTGCTCGGGATGCTCAACACCGGCCGCCCCTCTCACGATATCGGGTACGGACCGAAGGTGACGTTCCGCAGAACCAGGCCTCCTTTCATCAGGTTGCCGATTTGTGTCGTAATGTCGCTGCCGAAGTTTTCGAAAAACCAGCCGTTGTTTTCACATATGATGAGCCAGCCGTTCGAATTGCCGGGCATGAAGACCACATTCTTCAGCACCAGCTTGCCGGCGATGAGCTGGCCGATTTTGCTGTTGCAAGCGGAGGGAAACTGGCCGTTCACCACAAATCCGTTGTTTTCGCAGATGATGAGCCAGCCGTTGGAGTTGGACGGATTGAAGACGACCGTTTTGAGCTGAAAGCCCGCTTTCACCAGATTCCCCAGCTCATTGAACAGATCGGTGGGAATATTTCTGGCGAGCCAAGCGTTGTCTGTGCAGATTACGACCCAGGTATCGCTGCTGTTGGGGCCGATGATGATGTCCTTGATGGTGTTTCCACTGCCGACCAGGCTACTCAAGCCGCTAAGCAGCTGCGGATCGAGATTGCTGTTGGTGATCCACTTGTTGTCGGTGCCGAGCACCAGCCACGCGTAGTTCTGCGCGTTGGGGTCCCAGATGACGTTGGCAACGGTGTTGCCGGCGTTCATAAACGGCCCAATCTGCTCGGCGATATTGTTAGGAAAATTGCCGTTGAACCACCATCCGTTGTTTTCGCAGAGAATCAGCCAGCTCTCATTCCAGAGTGCCATTCACTTCCTCCTTACTCGTTCAAGAGATTGCAGGAAGGAATGGCCCGCGCGGAGCCGCAAAAGATCCACGAGGCGTTCCACAAACCCTGCATGCATGGGAAGACTGTAAACCTGCGTCGCCTTGGGGCGCAACGTTATTCTTGTTCATTTTGGTTAATAACGATTGATCTTCTCCTCGCTTGGGCATCGCGTGCAATCCACGATGGCGGACCTTCGAAGGACTCCACCTGAATTACCGCCCACTCGTCAGTTAGTGGTAAGGTATTAGTAACTGTGATATTAACTGCGACGTAACTTCCGGTTGGCCGACATAACTGGCCAATCATGATGCCCTCGCGTCGATAACCCAAGCAAAATGAGTGAATTAAGGGCTCATGCACAGATTGGACCAGTTATGTCGAAGATAACCGGCCAAACTGCTTGATTCTAAACAGCTTCGCTTAACATCAAGGAGCAAGCAGATTTGGGCCGGTTATCTCGTTACAATTCGGGCAGAACCAAATCCTCTGCTCTTTTTGATCAAACTACGACCTTAGAAAAACAGGGTCCAGTTCGCGACGACATTGAGTGCATTTGGAACACGCGGCGTAATTGCCGGCCCGTCGACGTAACTCAATCCCAGGCTCAGGTAGTTGCCGCGTGAAGCGCGCAGCGAGTAGCTGCCAGTGACAGTCGTTCCAGCACGCCACACGGTCTTGCCTTCGGAGACGAGATTGTCGGTAAAGATCTTGCTGTAGCCGGTGCGGGATGCAACTACAGAGAGAACATCGTCGGGACGTGTCCGAGCCGGCGCCTTCCTGTAGAGCCGTGCCTCGTAATAGCGGGAGTAAGGATTCATTGTTTCCGGCACCGTCATGAAGGATGCACCGGCATAGAGCCCATGGTTTGGATGCTCCCGGTCGGTCCTGAGCAACTGATCATCCATGAGCACGTAGGCGCAGTAATTTCCCGACTCCGACTGGCCAGTGGTCACATTCCTGGAAGGCGTGATGTTGTAGATGTCTCCGGCGCGAAACCACGCCTCGTGTGCAGCGGCGCTGGCTGCACGGAGGTAGCCCACTTCATTGATCAGGACGAGTTTGTCACCGTGCGGAATGAACCGGAAGCCGGTGTGATTTCTTGCAACTTCGACCGGCCCCCCGTTTGGATCGATGCTCCGCTGCGCGGCGGTCTTGATGTAAGTATTCTCAGGCCCGCGAATTCGAACATTGAACGAAGGCGCCGTCAGAGGGAAGTAGGACATACCCGCTTCGTAGGGCAAAACGGCATAAACGCCCTGAGCACCAGTCGCTGTCGATCCTCCTACAAAGAGACCAACGAAATTCATGTTGTTGGCGATGTACCCCGCCTTCACTTCGAGGCTGTCGTTCCCGATTTCCTTGTAGAAATAGAGGGCCCACAACTGCAGCGACTTTGGGCCCGCGGGGTTCCAACTCGCCCAGTTCCACACTCCGCCCATATACAACTGTGCACGCCGCAGGTGCAGTTGACGAAGATCGGACGAGAGAATCGGCTGCACATATGAACTTTCGAAAGCGCGCTGACCAACGTAGACCTGCTCATCAGCTGACACAGGCGCATCAAGCATGTTCTGTGTGTACTGCGGCCCCGTAATGACTCGAAAGGCAAGACCCTTGCGAAAGAGCGCCCGGCGAAATCCCGAATCAAGGTCGATGACGCTGTCGGAAAATGGCGGCATGGCGGCATCTCCTCCGAGGTAATTCAGGTCCTCAATGGAACGTTCGGCAGGTGTTGGGGAATCGGGAAGGCCCTGACTAGCATCCTTGCTTTGTGCGTTGCTCAATATGCCAGCGCACAGCATGAGCGCAACTGTGAGCATTCCCCTGATCCTTCGGTCGTCCCTCTCTTGCATTTCTCATATACCTTTAGTCTTTCTGGTAGCAGTGGGACTTTCAGCCCAGTACCGTTTGTGTCAACAGGCTCAGATTGAAAATGCACTGCATACCATCAGACCACGTTCAGTATAGAGTCGGATCCCCGCCTCGGAGTTTGCCCAGTGTTGCGCTGTGGACGACAGCCCGATTCATCGGGTTCCGGTCGTGTAACCGCCCATCCGTCAATTACTGGTAAGGTATTAGCTCTGGCGATATTAACGAGGACATAACTTCCGGTTTGGCGACGATACAGGCATAACCCCTTGCGCGGATTGAGGCTGAATGAGCATTCGGATCAGGATCAGCTCAGAGTTTTGGCTCGCGCGTCGCCGCTAGAGCGAGGAGCACGCTTCGAGCGTATTCTCGAAGTTCGGCCTCCGACTGTCCCATGTATTCGGCAACAGCCTTTTGATCGTCGAGCGATCCAACCTCCTGGATTGCCGTGGGGTAATCTGCCCGTATCCAGAGATCCTCAAAATCTCTCGAATAGGCCAGAGGATCAAGTCCTTCACGCAGGATTCGACGGGCGAGCTGCATAGCGACGCGTATTGACGCTTCCTGGCGCGAAATGCTCTGCATGCCTGCTTCCGCCATGAATGCCGGTATTATTTGGTCGGTTTCCCAGCCAGATGGCTTAATCAGCGCGGCAAGCCTACGGGTGGATGGACCATCGTGACCTGCTTCCAGCGCGTCCCACGCGAGAGCGGGCATCTCGTCCGGGCCGATCATACCAAGAGCCAGCCTTGCTTCAACGAGTTGCGAATCAAAAGGCACGGAGTGAGGATACATTAATCCCTGATTTGCGGGTTCCGGGCGGATGACCGGCAACTCGGAAATTACCATTCAGTAAACAGCCCCGCTAAGTGTTGCTCAAGTAGTAATTTCCGGGTTGGCGACAAACCGGGAGTCAAGTGGCGAGAAGCGCGATTCTCAGGGCCCATCTTCATGCGAGAGATCGTCTTGCTCTATCCTGCCTCTGTGGGGATAGCGATGAAGCCTTTGATCTTTGCTCTCTGTGTTGTGTTTGCGTTGCTCTCTGTGTTGTGTTTGCGTATGGCGGTCTGAGCGCGCAGCAGACGACCTGGCAGCCATCGCCGGGATATACGCAAGTGCCGATATGGCCGGGTGCTGCGCCTGATCCGCAGCCTGTCGCGGGGCCGGAGGTCGCTAAGTCGTCGGGGAAAAACGATCTGGTTGCCGGTAGGCCGGTGGTGGAGGTGGACAACGTCTCGCGGCCTACGATGACCGTCTATTCGCCAAAGGGAAAGAATACGGGCGCTGCGGTGGTCGTTTTTCCTGGCGGGGGCTATCAGATTCTGGCCATCGATCTTGAAGGCACGGAGGTGTGCGACTGGCTGACGCCGAAAGGGATCACGTGTGTGTTGGTGAAATACCGCGTGACGGATGTGGGGCCGTATCCGAAATCAGGGCCATACCCGGAATCACCGATGGCGTTGGAAGATGCGCAGAGGACGGTGGGGCTGGTGCGTTTTCATGCGGCGGAGTGGCATGTCGATCCGCACAAGATTGGAGTGCTGGGGTTTTCGGCAGGCGGGCATCTGGCGGCAGCGATGAGCACGCATATTGAGAAGCGTTTGTATCTGCCTCAAGATGCTGCCGACAAAGAAAGCTGCCGCCCGGATTTTGCGGTGGCACTTTATCCGGGACATCTGTCGATTGCCGCGGCGGAGTGGGACGCCAAGCAAGGCACCAAGAAGTTTGTGGTTCGTCATGCGGGGAATCTGCCGGATGCCGATAGCAGCTTGGAGTTGAATCCCGGTATCCATGTCACCAGCCAAACGCCGACTACGTTTCTGCTGCAGGCGGAGGATGACCACGTGGACAATGTGGACGACTCGCTGAGTTACTACATTGCGCTGAAGAAGGCGGGGGTTCCGGTGGAGATGCATTTGTATGCACAGGGCGGGCACGCGTTTGGGCTGCGGCGCACGAAGTTTCCGATCACGGGATGGCCTCAGTTGGTGGAGACGTGGCTTGGGACGATCGGGATGATTTCGGAGTAGTGCACTGCAATCGCATACGACAAAGCCGGCTTTTGGGGAGGTTTTCCCGATGGGCTGACATTGTTCCGAGCGGATGACCGCCATTCCGGACACAATCCTGTTTTCGGCCTCCAAAGAGCCTTTGGGAGGCGGCGGCCAAGGTTGGATAAGGATCGGCCACGATTTGACCCAAAATCAGCATTTTTCGCTATGCACCAGCTTGACCAGCAACGGACAGTCGGGTCCCCGGGCGGAAGATTAGACTTGGGGAACCTGGCACGCTGTAAGGAACCTGCAGTCGGTCCCACGTAGCTATCTCACCTACGGAATTGGCTACGTTGCCGCGCAACAAGATGATGGGGCGAATCTCAGCGGTACACTGTTCTTGTTATGTCGAGTGAACGGTTGTCTATTTCCACGATGAAAGATCCCGTTACCTGGCTTTATCCTCCGGTCGAGCCCTACCACACGGACCGGCTGCGGGTTTCGCCCGTGCACGAACTCTACTTTGAGGAAAGTGGCAACCCCGCCGGCAAGCCGGTGGTGTTTCTCCACGGCGGTCCCGGCGGCGGCTCCGATCCTAAACAGCGCCGCTTTTTCCACCCCGAAAAATACCGCGTTGTCTGCTTCGACCAGCGCGGCTGCGGCAAGAGCACGCCCTACGCGTCGCTGGAGGGCAACACCACCTGGGACCTGGTGGCGGACATCGAACAGCTCCGCGCGCACCTGGGTCTCGAGCGCTGGCAGGTATTCGGCGGCTCGTGGGGCTCCACGCTTGCCCTAGCCTACGCCGAGACGCATCCGGAGCGCGTCACGGAGATGATTCTGCGCGGCATCTTCCTTCTGCGCCGGCAGGAGATCGAATGGTTCTATCAGCGCGGCGCCTCGATCCTTTACCCGGATGCCTGGGAACCGTACCTGGCGCACATTCCGGAGGCGGAGCGCGGCGATCTTCTCACTGCCTACTACCGCCGTTTGACCAGCGAGGACGCGACCGTGCGGCTCGCCGCCGCGAAGATATGGAGCGGATGGGAGGGTGCCACGTCGAAGCTACTGCCCGATGCAGCCTTCGCCGGCCACTATGAAGAGGACGAGTTCGCCCTAGCCTTCGCGCGCATCGAGGCCCACTACTTTGTCCACCGGGGTTTTCTCGAAAGTGACGATCAGTTGCTGCTCAATGTCGGTCGGATTCGCGCCATCCCCGGCGCGATCGTGCAGGGCCGCTACGATGTGGTCTGTCCCATGGAGAGCGCCTGGGCTCTGCACCGTGCATGGCCTGAGGCCGACCTGGTGATCACGCCGGACAGCGGCCATAGCGCGTTCGACCCGCCCAATACCCGTGCCCTGGTCGCGGCTGCCGACAAGTTCGCCGGTTGCTGAAGGAAGACGCGAGTTCGTTCATCACAGCGCACGCTGGTGGCTATAGCCGAGCCGGTTGAAGCGCCGCCGACAAGCCTGCTTGAGCAGCAATACGATTGCTTCGAGTGGGTGACCGTCCAACCGGACATTACCCGAAAAATGAGTTCTGTCCGGTTTGCCGACCATCCGACCGGAACGGCGAAGCACGCCAACTCTCAACTTCAAAGCGGCTTAGTTTTTGGGTTTTGGGTCTATTTGAGGGGCCTCTGTCATTCCCGCAAGTTCCGAGCCAATGTAGAGCTGAACTGCCCGATGTTTTGCGTATTGTTGCCGCGGCTCTGGCCGGCCCTGAAGCGGGCCTTGATTCTGGTCCAGCCGGAGGTCACGACAGGGGAGCCCGTTTAGAGCCTTCATCTGAGCCGAACACGCATCCTGGCCGGCAAACGACATATTGCTGCGGATCCTCCACGATCCGCCGCAGGGTTTCCAGGGATTCCATACAGTAGAAGCCGTCGTTGATGCGCTCGTCGAAGGTCCACTGTGCCTGAAGCACTTCCCGGATTGCGGGCCGGCCCGACCGATCCGAATCAAGCTGTCTTCGAGGTTTGCCAACCACTCCAAATAGGCTGCAGGTTCCATGCTCATAGAGATGATGAAAGGCGTTGTCGATATGAATGGAGCCAAGGTTGGCGAGAAACATACTGGAGTACATGGGATCGGGATCGATCAACGATGCCGGAAGAAGGTTGAAGCGGTCAAGGAGTGTACCCGCCGCAACAATGGCGCGGAGCACCGGCATCGGCAGCCGTGTAAGGAACCGGACTTCCCGCTCGATGGGGCTTGCCCGGCCGGAACGACCTTCGCTGACAGCTTCCGCAATGCGATCCACACATTCGTCGAACGAAAGCTCCTCAGGAAACGCGAGCTTCGCAGTGGTCAGCGGAGCGTCTTCCTCAAAGCGCGTCTTGACCGCGAAGGACAGGAACACGCCGCGGCGCTGGTAAATGCGGCCACCAGTGACAAACCGATTCAGACCCGGCCGCGCATGGAGTATCCGGACACTGGCGTAGAGAACGAGATGGAAAAACGTGGCCTGAGGCCGCTCGCCGCGGCCCCGGTTGTAGTTGCGCAGCCAGATCCGTGCCCTGCCGATGTTCCATCGCGTAGTGTGATAGACGACCGAGTGGTTTCGTCCGGGCATGATGAGGGGCATCATGCGACGAATCGGATCAAGGTTTGGCACCGGCTCACCATCGCACCTGTGAAACAGCGGCATGCATTTCTCCTCGGTTGGTTCCGACCGGATCCGGCGCCTGCTCCCGGAGCGCAGGGTTGACGTGACCTGACCCCGATTTCCGTCCGATCTTGTGTATGAAATCATAATCTAATTTCTACACCCCACTCGAATTGTCCGCGGACGCGATCCTTAGTGGCGGTCGCCCGGATTTATCGACTTGTGTAGCCGAGGGAGATGATAGCTCGCGATCTCTGGAAACAGGTGATGTTCAAGATGGTGATTCTCATTCAGGAGAAGGAACGCGATGGCTGGCTTCGGAAGCATGGTTCGGCCAAGACGATACGGATCGGAGGCTTCCGCGATGCCGCGTTGGGTAATGCCACGAATTACAGTGAATGTTCCCGCAAGGAGCAGGGGCAGGATCCACACAAGAAGAAGATCGCGCACGGAAAATGCCCGCAAGAGAATGCTGTAGATCAAGAAGAGAAATGCGTACTCGGTACAAATGAGTTTCCGTTGAGTTGCGGAACCATACTTGAGAGCCAAAACAGGAATCAGGATCATGTATAGCAAAGAGGCGCAGGTGAGCCAGATGAAGTGCAGGAACCATACCATGGACCGGCTGTGTGAGTGGTTGTGGTAATCGTCAGGATTGCGTGGACCACCGAGATGTCGAAGATGCCGTATGTGCAGAACTCGGTACGAGGAAAACGACATCAGGAGAGTCGCCCCCAACATAGCCGAGATAATCCAGTTCCAGCGGCGGCTCGAAAGCAGCAACCCGTGCATTCCTTCTTGCAGCAGCAGCGGAAATGCGTTGAGCGCGACAGCAGTAATAAGGATTCCGGCCGCGCACGTGGTGACAGACGGAAGAGCGAGTGCCCAAATGCTTATCGAGAAACCGATCGCAGCCAGAGTCACGAAGATCGCGAAATCCTGGAAGCACCCGCCGGCGTCGAGTCGTCCCGGAGCTCCGATCTCTCCCGGCGTTTTCTCCATCGGACGATTCCGAATGCGCAGGGTCTCCAGAACATCCTCGCTGTCGGCGGCTTCCACATGGATCGGCCGGAATATCAAGCTATAGACAATCCAAGCGAGTCCCGCTCCTGCGGCAATGTCTACAGCCGCATGGCGCTTGGTAAGGAGTGCCGATGCGATCACCACCAGCGTCCAGGTCCAAAGGGCATATCGGGAAAATGCTGCGTGGATGCGCCGTCGGGCGCACAGGGCACAATAGAGCGAAAGTGACGCATGGAGTGATGGGCACGCGTTCCTGGGCAGATCAATGGCAAGCAAGCCACGCAGGAGTGGATGCGTGTATGAGGTAGAAATTGCTGTGGGCCAAAAGAAGAACGCCACGCAGGATGTAAAGACGATGAGCCCAAATCCGAAAGCTATGTCCCGAAATTCCTGCGAGTCGTTCGTGACAAAGAGCGGCGTGAGCACCAGCAGATAGAAGGAAAAGTACGGCACAACGAAGATCGGAGCAAATGGAATGGCGCGATCGATGGCAGTGACGGGGATCGGTATGGAATTGAAGAACGAAGAGTGTAGCGTAACAAAGTATAGAATCAGGACTTCGACGCCCAATAGCACCGCTAAAGCCGCCTTGTCGCGGGAGGAACCCATATCCGCCGATTGTAGCAACTTGCTGAACCTTTAATGGCTCATCCCTACACGCCGCGCTACACACGTTCCACTGGTACAAAACATCGGGCTGCCCACCTGACGGAGTTCCGGTTGGATTACCGGCTATCCGGACATGATGCCACGAAATGGGACTCTCTCCCATTTGGCGAACAATACGTCAGCGGACCAGGCACGTTCGGTTGTGGCTCGCCAAAATAGCGATCGGCATTCAAATCAAAGAGTTGGCAGATATGCCCCAACTTGGTCTGTCCCCGTATGATACTGACCTCATGCTGTGCCTGCTGAGGTTTTTAGTTGTCTTC
>JBEKZJ010000225.1:0-7304 GCA_049509995.1 Occallatibacter sp.
CAAGGCCCTCTGCTTCCGCGCCTGCCTGTGCGCAGCTTTCCGACCTGTGCTTCGCATGGTGGAGCTCACCACCCTTGCTGCCGGGCTATCGCGCCCTATTCAATTCACATTGTGCGCCGCGGGCACATAATTTACTGCAAAAGGTCAGCCGTTTTCCCGATGCGATGGGAAAAGTATCCTGGGACGAAGCGCCGTATCCGGCCGTGCAGGTTTTTGGAGAGGTTCTCAGAAGTCGTCCGAGGCGTCCTCTGTTTCAGCGGTTTCTTCAATTTCCATGTCTCGGAACTCTTCGGAATCGAAGATATCGCCACACTCCAGGCACTCGACATACTCGGTGTCTTCGTGCCGGGAGACTATACGAACCCTGGGGTGCTTACAGATGGTTGCCATCGTTTCGGGATTGTTTGGGTGAAGTACTCTTTGCGCAAGATTGTAGCGGTCTTTTCAACAATTTAAAACGGCTATTTGTTGAATCTTTGGCCTGCCGTGCAAATTCTTCCGGCCTAGGGGGCCAAAACGATTCTGGACGGGACTTGAAATCCCGACAGAAATGGTCGTATACTGAATGCGGACCGAAGAAGTCGGATATTCGATGCTCAAACTGACAAAAAAGGCAGATTACGGGTTGATGGCGCTCAAGTACCTCGCCGAGCACCCGGAGACGACTGCCCTGAGCGCGAAGGAAGTTGCCGACGCGTACGGGATTCCGGCGCAACTGCTGGCCAAGATTCTGCAACTGCTGACCAAGAACGGCCTGCTGCGCTCACACGCCGGCATGAACGGGGGCTATGCCCTGGCACGCGACGCGCGCGAGATTTCGGCCTACGAGGTGATTCACGCCATCGACGGGCCGTTTTTCATCACCTCCTGCACCAAGGGCGCCAAGTCCTGCGAGCTGACGCCGAGTTGCACCATCAAAGAACCGTTGGCGCGGGTAAACGACACCATTGCCGGAGTCCTGAAGAGCATCAGCATTCAGGATTTGACGGAGCACGAACAACCCGCGGGACGGGCTCGCGAGGCGCACGGGTTGGTCGCATTGACGCTGTAACCGGAGTTTTCCCCCTCCGCGCGGAGCGGAGAAGAACATAGATGAGGATGGAGACCAAAATGAGCACAGTTGCCAGTCATGTGGAAGCGCCGGCAGGCGTGAGTTTGCCGATATATATGGATAATCACGCCACCAGCCCGCTCGATCCACGAGTTCTGGAGGCGATGATGCCGTATTTCACCACCAAGTTCGGCAATGCGGCCAGCCGCAACCATTCGTTTGGCTGGGAGGCGGAGCAGGCCGTGGAAACGGCGCGCGAGCAGATTGCCAAGCTCATCGGAGCTACCGCCAAGGAGATCATCTTCACCTCCGGGGCCACGGAGAGCAACAACCTGGCCCTCAAGGGCATTGCGGAGATGTACCGCGAGCGCGGCAACCACATCATCACCCAGGTGACCGAGCACAAGGCGATTCTGGACACGTGCAAGCGCCTGGAGAAGAACGGTTACCGCGTCACATATCTCCCCGTCAAGGCCGACGGGCTGATCGATCTCGAAGACCTAGAGCGGGCCATGGACGACAAGACCATCCTGGTTTCGATCATGGCGGCCAACAACGAGATCGGGGTGCTGCAGCCTATCCGCGAAATCGGCAAGCTGTGTCATGAAAAGGGCGTGATCTTCCACACTGACGCGGTGCAGGCGGTGGGCAAGGTTCCCGTGAACGTCATCGCCGACAACATCGACGTGCTTTCACTCTCAGGGCACAAGATTTACGGGCCCAAAGGCGTGGGCGCGCTCTACGTGCGGCGGCGCAACCCGCGGGTGCAGATCGCCGCGCAGATCGACGGCGGCGGCCACGAGCGCGGTATGAGATCAGGCACGTTGAACGTGCCCGGCATTGTGGGCCTGGGCAAGGCCTGCGAGATTGCGTTCGAGGAGATGGACAACGAGGCGGCTTACCTGCGCGGATTGCGCGACCGGCTGAAGAACAAGCTCGAATCGGAGCTCGACTACGTTCATGTGAACGGCTCCATGGAGCACCGTCTGCCCGGCAACCTGAACATGAGCTTTGTATACGTTGAGGGCGAGTCGCTGCTGATGGGCATCAACGACGTTGCGGTCTCCAGCGGTTCGGCCTGCACCTCGGCCACGCTTGAGCCTTCGTATGTTTTGAAGGCCCTGGGGCTGGGCGACGACGTGGCGCACAGTTCGATTCGCTTCGGGCTGGGGCGCTTCAACACCCAGGCCGAGGTGGATTACGTGGCCGCCAAGGTGATCGACATTGTGAAGCATCTGCGCCAGCTTTCACCGCTCTATGAGATGGTGCTGGAAGGCATCGACCTGACCAAGATTCAATGGGCGGCGCATTGAAGCAGGGACTAAGGGACTAGGGACTAGGAACTGCAACGGGGATTTTCGGAATTGCTTTGTATCAGGGCACGACTTTAGTCGTGCCGAAAACGGCTTTAGAATGATCTGGGCTTTAGCCCCTGAGTTAAGCATCGGCGGGCAACTCTGCCGAATCAAATGAAGGAACACCGCGGCTTCCCCCGCAGAAGGAATGGACCAATGGCATACAGCGACAAGGTAATCGACCACTACAACAACCCGCGCAATGTGGGCCAACTGGACAAGAGCTCGACAGAAGTGGGCACGGGTCTGGTGGGCGCGCCGGAGTGCGGCGACGTGATGCGGCTGCAAATCCGCGTAAACCCCGAGACGCAGGTGATTGAGGAGGCCAAGTTCAAGACGTTTGGCTGCGGCTCCGCGATTGCCAGTTCTTCGCTGGCCACCGAGTGGATCAAGGGCCGGACGGTGGACGACGCGCTGGCCATCAAGAACACCGACATTGTGAAGGAACTCTCGCTGCCGCCGGTGAAGATTCACTGTTCGGTACTGGCCGAGGATGCGATTCGCGCGGCCATCGGCGACTGGAAAAAGAAGAACAGCGTTGCGGAAACGGCGGAGACCGCGGCTGTAGCGCGTTAAGGGCAGGTGGATTCGCCTGGTCTTGAAAGGGCACGGCTTTAGCCGCCGGGGGAATGCGAATGGTCGAAAAGAGATTCCCTCGGGGGCTAAAGCCCCAGATTCTTTAGCGGCCCGGACGGCGCGGCACCCAGAGGGTACCTGGCCGCGCCCTTTCAAAGCAGACGAGATGCACAGATCGAACGAGTGGTCTCGCAGGCAAGGAAAAGGCAACAATGTCGAACATGGTGACAATCGAATCGAAGCCGGCGCAAGGGGGTTTTGCGGCTCCGGCGCAGGCAGACACCACGGCTGCACTGCCGGCCGCGCCCAGGCCGGGCTCGCAGGCTGGGGGCTTGCAGGTGACCGAGCGGGCGATCAAGCGCATTCGCGCGGCCATGGCCAAGGAAGGCGTATCGCCGCAAGAGGGCGGCCTGCGGCTGGGCGTGATGGGCGGCGGCTGCTCGGGCCTCTCCTATTCGATCAAGTTCGACACACGGCCGCGCGAGCGCGATCGCATCTACGAGTTCGACGGCGTGCGCGTCTTTGTCGATCCCAAGTCGTTCCTTTATCTGCACGGCATGACGCTGGACTACGAGGAGACGCTGATGCGGCAGGGATTCAACTTCATCAATCCGAACTCTACGCGCTCCTGCGGCTGCGGTTCGTCATTTTCGTCGTAGGGTTCAGTTTCGCAAGAGTTCAACTATGCTGAAGGTTCTCGATTCCGCGGTTCCCATTCCCTGTTGGTCCTGTTCGATCGGCCACAACGATTCCACGCTCTTTTGCCCGCATTGCAGCAAGATTCAGCCTCCTCCCGGCGGCCATTATTTTTCTGTTTTTGGATTGGAGCCGCGGCTCAACCTGGACTTGTCCGCCCTGGAGCATGAGTTTCACCGCCTGAGCCGCAAGGTGCATCCGGATCGCTTTGCCCGCGCCGGGGAGAA
Source organism: Occallatibacter sp. (assembly GCA_049509995.1). Taxonomy (GTDB): domain Bacteria; phylum Acidobacteriota; class Terriglobia; order Terriglobales; family Acidobacteriaceae; genus Telmatobacter. Next base: position 3,906 of record JBEKZJ010000225.1, read on the forward strand.
CGAGCGGCAGTGGAGCCTGGCCGACACCGCGCTGCTGAACGACGCCTATCGCACGCTCAAAGACCCCTTGCACCGCACCGAATACCTGCTCAAGCTGGAGGGCGCGGAGATTGGCGAGGAGTTAGCCGCGCCTGCCCGCCGTGGCGGGGAGAACGGCAAGGATCGAAAAGATCCTTCGCGGGTTCCAGCCGATCTGCTGGAAGAGGTCTTCGAGTTGAATATGCAGCTTGAAGAGATGCGCATGGCCCGCAAGATGGGCGAAGAGGATCCGGCGCTGCAGGCAAGCCTGGAGCAGGCCAAGAGAAAATTCGACGGCCTGCTGGTTGAGGTGGACCAGAATCTGCGCATTGAGTGGCAGGCGTGGGACGAGGGCGACGCAGCCGCGCGAAAGAGGGCGCAAAAGACGATGGTAGCTCTGCTCGACCGGCGCCGCTATCTCAGCAATCTGGTTCGCGACGTTACCGAGACCCTGGGAGCTTGAAAGAACAGCATGGCGGAAGGACGCGTAGTCGGAATCGACCTGGGAACCACCAACTCCCTGGTCGCCTATATGGAGGGCGATGCGCCGGTGGTGATTCCCGGCGTGGACGGCTCGAACCTGGTGCCGTCGGTGGTGGCGCTGGACCCCATTCCATCCGGGGGCGGCCGTCCTACGGTTACCGTGGGCAACACCGCGCGCAAGGCGCTCATCGAAACGCCGGAGCGGGTCATTTACTCCGTGAAGCGGCTGATGGGCCGCGGCCTGGAAGAGATTCAGGACGAGTTGAAGCTGTTTCCTTTCCGGCTGGCCGAGGACGTGGAGCCAGGCGAAGTGCCGCGCATCCGTTTGGGCGAGCTCAAATTCACGCCGCCGGAGATATCGGCCTACATCCTGCGCCAGCTCAAGCGCAACGCCGAGCGGTTCTTCGGCGCGCCGGTGACGCAAGCCGTCATTACCGTGCCCGCCTACTTCAACGATGCGCAACGCCAAGCAACCAAAGACGCGGGCCGCATGGCCGGGCTGGAGGTGCTGCGGCTGGTGAACGAGCCCACCGCAGCCGCTTTGGCCTACGGCCTGGACCGCGCCAAAGTAGGTACCATTGCCGTTTATGACCTGGGCGGCGGCACGTTCGACATTTCAATCCTCAAGCTGCGCGACGGCATTTTCGAGGTGCAGTCCACAAACGGCGACACGCACCTGGGCGGCGACGACATCGACAACCTGCTGCTGACCATTGCGCTGGACGAGATTCACGCCGAGCACGGCGTGGATCTGCGCGGTCGTCCAGGCGCGGTGCAGGGGCTGCGCAAGGCCGCCATCGACGCCAAGATAGAGCTTTCCACGGCGCCGATTGCGCACTTCGACGTCGAGTTGCCCAATGGCGACCGCTACCAGCGCGAGATTCCGCGCGCGGTCTTCGAGTTGCTGATCGAGCCGGTGCTGGAGCGCACGGTGGGGCCCTGCAAGCAGGCTCTGACCGACGCCGGCCTTACGCCGGAACAGATCGAAGAAGTGGTGTTGGTGGGCGGGTCCACGCGGATTCCCGCCGTGCGCCAACTGGTGGACGATCTCTTTCATCTGAAGGCGCGGGGCAAGAAGCCGCACATCGAGCTGAATCCCGACGAAGTGGTGGCGCTGGGCGCGGCGGTGCAGGCCGACATTCTGACCGGAGCCTCGAAGAGCAGCGAGGCCATGCTGTTGCTCGACGTGACCCCGCTTTCGCTGGGGATCGAGGCGTTGGGCGGCACGGTGGCGCGCATCATCCAGCGCAACTCGACCATTCCCGCGTCAGCCACTGAACACTTCACCACCGGCGTGGACGGGCAGACCAACGTGGCCATTCACGTGGTTCAGGGCGAGCGCGAACTGGCCGCCGACTGCCGCTCGCTGGCGCGCTTCGACCTCAGAGGCATTCCGCCCATGAGCGCCGGACTGCCGCGCATCGAGGTCCACTTCCTGATCGACGCCGACGGCATTCTGCAGGTAACGGCTCGGGAACAGCGCAGCGGGCAGGCGGCGAAGATTGAAGTGAAGCCGACGTACGGACTGACCGACGAGCAGGTCGAGAGCATGATTCTCGATTCTTTCGACCACGCCGAGGAGGACTTTGCCAAGCGCCTTCTGATCGAGGCCCGCAACGAAGCGGAGACGATTCTTGCGGCGGTCGAGCGCGCCCCGCAAAGCCCGGCGTGGAAGCAGTTGACGGGCGAGGAGCAAGCGGCTATCTCCGCGGCGCGCGGCCGGCTGGCGGCTATCAAGCTGGGCAAGGACGCGGCGGCCATTCGCGATGCGACGCTGGCGCTGGACCAGGCGACGCGCCGCTTTGCCGAGCTGATGATGGAGGCCGCGGTCACCACCGCCATCCGCGGCAAGACGATGGACGCGGCCGGCGAAGATTTGGGCGAGGCTGTAACCGCGCCTCATGCGATGGCCCCGGCGGAGTTCAAGTGAAGCGGAGTTAGCGGAGATACCGGAGTTTGCGGAGTTAGCGAGTCGGCAGATCGGCGAGTTACGCTGGTAGGCCGGGGTTTCAATCCCGGCATCAAGAGCCGGCAGAATCGACGCAGGCTTTAGCCCCTGAGGTATGCTTTTGGCGGATTTGGCCCGGGCCTTTTCTGCTTACGCAGGCATTTGGCTACCGCACTGGAGACGGATTTTATGAGCGAAGCAAATCAGAAAACCATTCCCGCCGACAAACTCGTGCGTGTCACCTTTCTTCCCGAGGGTAAGACCGTCGAGTTCGAATACGGCACCATGCCCTACGAGCATCACGGCAAGCCGATGTCCTTTCTCGACGTGGCGGAGAACTTCAACATTTTTCTGGACCACGCATGTGGAGGCGTATGCGCCTGCACCACCTGCCACCTGTGGATCAAGGATCAGGAGGGCATCAGCGAGGCGGACGACGATGAGCTCGACCGCATGGACATGGCCGCGGACCAGCAGTTGAACTCGCGCCTGGGCTGCCAGGCAGTGATTACCCGCCCCGGCGAGTACGTGGTCGAGATTCCCAAATGGAACCGCAACTACGTCTCCGAGGGCAAGCCGCTGACGTTGGCGGTAGAGAAATAAGGAGCGATCCCCATGCCGCGCGAGATTCTGTGGACCGATGCCGAAGAGATCGGCATTCAGTTGACTGAGAAGTTTCCTGACCTGGACCCCTTGACGGTGCGTTTCACCGACCTGCACCGCTACGTGACCGAACTGCCCGGCTTCGCCGACGATCCAGCGAAGTCCAACGAGGGCCGGCTGGAAGCCATTCAGATGGCCTGGCACGAGGAGTTTCAGGACGCGAAGGCCTAGCCTGCATTATTCATGAACGCATAGCGAACGGCGTTTTTGGGCTGTACGAGATTGGCGAAAATGCTGGCGGCGTCGTGATTTTGCCATGGAGGACGTAGCGATGCGCTTGGTTGGCA
>JBEKZJ010000226.1:0-7149 GCA_049509995.1 Occallatibacter sp.
CTCACGCCTTGCCTTGAAAGCGGGAAGAGGCAGCGGGCCTCGGGCTACGACAATGCACTTGACAGTAGCGCACTTGTAGGCTTAGAGTCAAGATGTATCGTTACATGTTGCCTAGAAGTAAGGGAAGAAATAATTTATGGCAGAGACAGAGAAAACAGCACCGACGCAGCAACCCGTGATCTCCATCCGCATCTCCGATGCCCTGCGCTCCCGGCTCGATAAGCTGAAAGAAATCATGGCCCTCAAGACGGGTGGCCCCGTGTCCACGTCGGAGGCGGCAAAGCAGCTGCTTGAGTCCGCCCGAGACGACCGTCTGGAGTTGGTCAATCTGCTCTTGGAGCCGACCGAATCCTTGCTAAGAATTCGCCGCAAGGTCGACGCCCGACTCTCGCTTTCGCAGGCGGAATGGACGATGGTGGCCCACTACTGCGCGTTGGGCGCGGAGTCGTTCGCGACTACCGCCCAAGGCCAGATTTCTTACGAGTCTCTGGCCGAAATACTGGAGGCATTCCTTGCGGCTTATGCCCTGGTTCGCAGGTCGAAAAAGTCCCCACTGGACTTCCTGTACCTAATGACTCTACCGGGGGACAAACAGGCCGAAGCAAAGGCTGAGGACATTGAAAGTGACGACGTACGCCGGGTGGTAACTAATACTATCCAAATGCTGCGGAGCCAAGCCCAAAGGCGACGCAAACCGATCCTCGCCGTGCGCAATCTCTATACCCTTCTTGACCAAGAGAAGTTCTCGAATATCGAGAAGCTGAACGAGGCGCTTTGGCCGCACTGGGCAGCACTGTGGAAGGTGTGCGCGCGCGGCCACTATTCCCTTCATCGAAAACCCCTGCGCGAGAAGCCGCCAGCGGAGACCGAGGACGAGGACTTTGAGCTGGCAGTGCAACTGGCATTGCCCTCGTTCGAAGAAGGCGGATACCGCCTCGATTTGGTGCGGGAAGAGGGGAACGACTTCTCCCCGCGCTTGCAGTTTCCGGGAGAGCTTACCCCGAGCTATCCGGTGGTGGGATGCCCGAGGATTGCGGAGTTTCGAAGGATGCTGGAAGAGCTGGATTTGGCGCGGGATCTGTGCCAATGGAAGGGCCACTATTTCTACGCGCACACGGCGATTCTAGACAACGAGGAACGGGGTGTGTACTTCTTTGCGCGGGAGAACGGAATCGCTTTCAGATTCCCGATGAAACACTGGCAGTCGATCCGCAATCTGTTTCGGCGCGCATGGCAGGCCCCCGAAGTGATCCATACGTGGGAGGCGCAGGTTCTGGAATATGGCGAGCTGTAAGAGAGGCGGTGCTTCGGGCCGCAACGTGGGCACGAAGCGGAATTCTGAGCGCGCTTCGCGGCTATGGAGAGTGACGACGCTGCTTTGCAGCGGGAGAAACAGTGGACACGACACCCCCAAACGGGAACTGCGGAGACGGCCAGACAGTACGCGATGTTTACGCAGGTTAACTTGCGCCACATCAACAGATTTGGTTATTTGCGGAATTACTAAGGTAGCGAACGATGATGTTTATTTTGCGACAAATTGCTTCTGGCGTCGATCACGTAAACGCGTTGAAGCGAATGAACTTTCTGTGAAAGAGCAGTTCGCCGCTTGACGGCGGCAGAGCAGGACGCGGTATGGGCAACAAGGCGGTTTCTCCAATGAGTATTCGCCACATTCAGGCAGATCCACAGTCCAGTCTGCCATTTGGCGAAGAGGCGAAGCCCGGATTCCGCACAAAAACCGCCGCCACGCGGCTGACTCCCGAGGAACTTTGCGAGATTGAAACTGCCGCCGAAGGCGAGGGGCAAGCGCTCTCCGAATGGCTGCGCGCGACCGCTTTGCACGCCGCGCGGCAGCGTCCCGCCGACCCTGCGGAACTGGTGTTGGCCGAGGTTTGGGCGGTGCGTTACGCGCTGCTGAATCTCTTCCATGCGGGCGCTCAAGCGGCATCGGAAGGCAGGCAAATGCTGCCCGATTCCATCCTCAAAATCCGCGACGAAGCCGATGCGCGCAAGATGCAACAGGCTCGTAAATTGCTCAACGATTTTCTCGCACCAGAGGGCATGGAACGAGGACGGAAATCATGAATGACCTGCCCTTTCCGAGACGATTTCCGTGGCTGCCTGCGATGGCAATACTGGCCTTTTCCGGGGCGTTGTTTCTGTGTAATTGGCTGGTCTGGACACCTATGCAACGCTACTACCTTGGGAGCTATTTGAGGTGCGCCTTGCTCGGAACAGACCCGGCTTCGAGTACCGAGGTCCGATGGTTGTACAAGACCGCACCAAACGAGAAACAGGAATTGGCTACGGATGCCGACGTGGTTCCGGCAACTGCGGGCGACGACCGTGGAATTCCGATGCAGCTTTCGCCGGCGGCGCGGCAGGCCGGTTGGACCGGCCTGCTTCAGGGGCCGGATGAATGGCTCCAAACCGTCAGACTCCAACCGTTTCTTGAGGCGCAGTTCTATGACGGAAAGAGCTTCTGGAGGTTGCTGTTGACACCGCTGCTTTGGGGTGCCGCGATGTTCTTTATTTTACTGGCGGCGGGAAACATATTGCGGAGCCTGAACGCATATGACGAGGGGGATTTGGAGAGGATCGAATGGGGCGAACCACCGACACGTTGGCCGCAGAGATGGAGAAAAAAGATCGACGGAACACGATTCGTCCTGCCGAGATTTGCCAGACGGAAGATGGCAGGCATTGCGCCGAAACCAGCGTCACCATCGCCAGTCAGCGTTCCCGCCGACTCGCTGAAGAAGCCGATCCAGCCGGTGCTCCCGATCTTCGGTTCGACCATCGCTGCCGCCGATGAGATACGCAAAGAGCGGGCTGCCTCGAAGGAGACGAAGAGAATCGAATGAGGGGAAATCTGCCGAGAATGCGCTTCCGCCTCGTACATGATTGGCGCGGTGACGGTACGCCGCGCACTTGAGGATCGCTTATGCTCACGATCTCGAAACCGCTGTCCGCCAGTCAGGCGCGAACATACCATGCGCGGGAGTTTGCCGCGCATGAGCAGAACTATTGGAGCCGCGATCAGCAAGGCCACAGTGAGTGGCAGGGCAGGCTCGCCGAGCAGTGGGGCTTGCACGGCGCAGTCGGCGCCGATCATTTCGCGCGGTTGAGCGAAGGCCAACATCCGTACACCGAAGAGCAACTTGTCCGGCATCAGGTTTCACGAACCTATGACGGGAAATTTGGCAGAGAGGTGACCAGCGTCGAGCATCGGGCGGGATGGGACGCAACGTTTTCCGCGCCAAAGTCGGTATCACTCACCGCGCTTGTGGGCGGCGATGAACGAGTGCGAGAAGCGCACAGGGAGAGTGTTCGCGTGGCGCTTCGGGTACTTGAGCGGTACACGCAGGCGCGGATCGGCAATATACACGCCCCGGAGACAACCGGAAAATTCATTGCCGCTACATTCGAGCACGATACCGCGCGGCCCGTCGATGGCTATGCGGCACCGCAGCTTCATACCCATGCTGTGATCTTCAACATCACCGAGCGGGAGAACGGCGAAACACGCGCTTTGCAGCCGCACGAGATGTTTGTGTCGCAGCGTTACATCACAGCGGTTTACCGATCAGAACTTGCGCTGCGTCTGGAAAGGCTGGGCTACGAATTAGAGCGCGGCAAACATGGGCAGCCGGAAATCCGGGGCTACACGAAGGAGTATTTGGAGGCTTCCAGCCCGCGCCGGGAACAGATCAAAGATCATCTGCGGGAGCAAGGCATCGACGGGGCAGCGGCAGCGCAGATCGCGGCTCTCCATACGCGCGACCGCAAGGAACTGCTTTCGCCTGAAGAAGTGTTAGGGCGGCACCGGGAGCTGGCCGAGCAGTATGGGCATCAGGCTGACCACGTAGTCGCCCAAGCGCGTCAACAGGGGCAACATCGAATGCATGACCCGGAGATGCAGGCGCAGCGGGCCGTAACCTGGGCACGCGATCATGTTTTCGAGAGATCGGCTGCGCAGGATCGCCGCGCGATTCTTGAAACGGCGCTCGTGCGCGGTATGGGAGAAACCACGTATGCCAAAATCCGGCAGGAGTTCGAGCGCCGGATCGAGGCCGGGGAGTTCCGGGAAATTCCGCACGTTGGCGCTGGCCAACAATTCACGACCGCTGCGATGGAACGTATGGAGCGCGAGATTGTTGGCCGAATGCAGGAAGGCAATCAACGCAACTACAGCGATCCCATGCTGGTTTCGCCGCATGTGCGGATTGCCACGGAGGACCGACACCCGGAGTTGAATGTTTCGCAGCGCGGTGCGGTGGACGAAATCTTTCTCTCGCGGGAAAAGGTTGTCGGTTTGGATGGCATCGCAGGCGCGGGCAAGACGACAACTCTGTCCGTCATCCGCGATGGCGCGGAGGCCGAGGGCTACAAGGTGGAAGGCTTCGCGCCTACATCCCGCGCGGCGCAAAAACTAGCCGAAGCAGGTATGGAGACCTCTACGCTACAGAAGCATTTGGCGCGTGGGCAGGAACCTGACACCGGCGAGAAGCGCCTGTTTGTGCTCGACGAATCCTCGTTGGCATCGACCAGACAGGTGCATGAGTTTGTAAACCGGCTCCATCCGAATGACCGTGTGTTATTGGTCGGCGACCGGCGGCAGCATGAGGCGGTCGAGGCCGGACGGCCCTTCGCGCAACTTCAGGACGCCGGTATGAAAACGGTGAAGCTCGAAGAGATCGTGCGCCAGAAAAACCCGGAACTGAAGCAGGTAGTCGAGCAGCTTGCGCGAGGTGAAGTGCGCGAAGCGATTCAGAATCTTGATCGCCAAGGGCGAGTCCATGAGTTTCCCGGCCACGACGAGCGCATTGCAGCCCTTGCGAAGGAGTATGCAAAATCGCCGGAGAACACGCTGGTGGTCTCTCCCGACAACCGCTCCCGCATGGAGATCAACGGCCGTATCCATGCGGAATTGCAGGCGCGCGGCCTTGTCAGCAGTGACGAGCACTGTATCCGAACGCTGGTACCGCGCCAGGAACTGACCGGCGCAGATCGGACTTGGGCGGAGCGGTACGAAGTTGGCGATGTGCTGCGCTACTCGCGCGCGTCGAAGGAAACCGGCATCGGGAAAGGCGAGTACACGCAGGTGAAAAGCATCGACGCTCCGAACAACCGGCTGACAGTCAAGTTGCAAGACGGCACGGAGCGCACTTACGATCCGCGCCGACAGCGGGGCGTCTCAGTCTTTCGAGAAGAGATGCGAAGTTTTTCAGTGGGCGACCGCATCCAGTTCACTGCACCGGCCAACGATCTGAAAGTTGCGAACCGCGAGTTGGGAACAATCGAGAGCATCGGCCAGGACGAACGGCTGTGCCTAAAGATGGACGATGGCCGCGCGGTCGAACTCGATCCGCGCAGACACCCGCATCTCGATCATGGCTATGCCATGACCAGTCATTCCAGCCAGGGGCAGACTGCAGACCGCGTTCTGATTCACGTGGACACTGAGTTGGCCGCGAAGGACCTGCTCAACAGCCGCATGGCCTATGTCTCTGTCTCGCGTGGACGCTTTGACGCGCAGCTCTTCACCAACGACCGCAAGAAACTGGGCGCGACGCTCGGCCACGATGTTTCTCACCAAAGCGCCCATGCGCCGGAGGTGAAGCAGGAGCAGGCAGTTGCGCCGCAGCGGGAGATCGGGCCACGGCAGGAACAGGGGCCGGGCTTGGGAATTAGTATGTAACGGCTCCGGGGGCGATTCACGCTGCCTTCATGTCTCCAAGCAGCTTTTACAATCCCGAGTCGGGATATCGCCAAAATAGAATATTGCAAAACTGTGCCCAGGCTCCTACAATTGGCGCGGTTTTTCCTCCCCTAAAACTGACTGATTCCCTACCTGGAGATCCAATGAAACACTTCCGTAGTGTGCTCTTTCTGGTGATTGCAGTTGCAACGTTTGTCGGCTGCAGCCAAGAGGATACTCAACGTTCGACAGCCTCTCCTTCTGATACGTCGCAATCTGTGACCCTGCCCGCGGGGCAAGCGGGAAGGGACGAGTTTGCAAGACGGGTGAATGACACGGGGCAAGGGGTGATTCGGGCGCACGCAAAGGGGGAGACTTTGATTGTGGAGTCAGAGGCATTCGATGAGTCCATAAACCGCAGGCGTTTTAGGCAGCTCCTTCTCGGTGGTACGGGCGAGACTTCCAAAGATACAGATGGAAAGCTATGCGGACTCGGATTCAGCGAGTTGCGGCTAGTGGGACCGACGAAGGTGGAAGAAAAGCTAATTCCCTGTGGCTAACCAATGCAAAGCGAGTCGAAGAAGAAAGTACTTCACCTTGAATATGGAGGCAAAAGGAAACCCCAATGGGATTGCGATGCTTATCAGTGATTTCAGTTCTTGCCCTCGCGCTCATGGCAAATGCACAGCGGAATGATACAGCACGGACAGCCACAACTCCTCAAGCCACCGCTTCTGTCTCTGGGCGCGTTTTCGGAATCACCCAGTCCGGCGACCTGAAACCGGCACGCATGGCTCACATATATCTGATGTACAAGGGACGGTCAGAGTTCGAGGAACATACTGCTAGCGCGACTTATAAAGCCGAGAGTCTTAAGCGCCTGAGTAAGGCTCTAGAAGACCACATCGAAGATATGAAGAATCATCCCGAGGCCGAAGGTGACGAGAATTTGGAGTGCCGCCGCGAAATGGTCGGATACGATGAAGCTATGGTGTCGACCATGGAATGGGTGCAGCAAAACAAGAAATCAAAGCAACTACTGACTACAGATGCCGATGAGGAGGGTGCCTTTCGGATAACTAAGGTTCCGGCGGGAGCATACACACTGGTCGCCCGTGGTCAGGCAGGTGCGAACGACGCTCTCTGGAGCTCGGAAATAACCTTAAAGCCTGGCAGTGCCATGACGGCGAAGCTGTCAGCCCCAGGAAAATCGTGCCTGGTCTCTCCCTAGCCCGACGAAGGTTGCCTTAGTGCGCAACCTTGGAGAAGTGCCATCACCTGCCCCGGATGATGGGAGCGTAGCCCAGCCTGGCCGTGTGTCAAGGCCGCAGCCGCTGACGCGGTGCCTTCGGCAGCCTTGACACACGGCCAGGCTGGGCAAAAATCTTTCCACTATTCCGGGGCAGGTAGAAGAAACAAACAAATACTAAACGCGACTGACCTTT